>DATLFI010000423.1:0-30258 GCA_035524895.1 Thermoanaerobaculia bacterium
CAGGTGTGATCCTCCATGTCGATGCGCACGAAGAGACCCGCGGTGCGGGCCGCCGCGGCGACCTCGAAGAGGTTGTCGCGACAGAGCTGTTCGTCGATCTTGAGGCCCAGCAGCGTCAGCTTGATCGAGATGCCCGAGCGCAGCCCGTCCGCGCGAATACGATCGATCAGCTCGACGTACTCCTCGACCGCCCGCTGCGCGCGAGTGCGATCGGTCACCTCTTCGCCGAGCAGCGCGAGGGTCGCGCCGAAACCGACCTCGTTGAGCTTCCTCGTCCGCGCCGATGCGTCAGCCAGCGTCTCGCCGGCGACGTAGCGCCGCGCGACGCGACGCACCACCGGCTTGGGCACGAACGGCAACGACCTGCCGAGCAGGTTGCGGAAGAGTTCCATCACCAGCCTACCCGCCCACGTGCTCGTGGGCGTGGTAGCTGCTGCGCACCAGCGGTCCGGCCTCGCAGTGTACGAAGCCGAGGGAGAGCGCGAGCACGCGGATGCGCGCGAACTGGTCCGGGTGCACGAATCGGTCGACCGGCAGGTGCTCGCGCGTCGGCTGGAGGTACTGGCCGACAGTGAGAATCTCGACCCCGGCACCCCGGATGTCGGCGATGGTCTGCTCGAGCTCGCGATCGGTCTCGCCGAGTCCCACCATCAGGCCGGTCTTGATCCGTCCCGGGCGATCCCGCACAGAGTAGTCGCCCGCGTCACGCCGGCGAGCTGCCTCGCGCAGCAGGCCGAGACTGCGTGGGTAGCTCGATCCCGGTCGCGCCTGACGGTAGAGGCGCGGCACGGTCTCCATGTTGTGCGAGAACACCTCGGGCCCGGCGTCCAGCACCACGTCGAGCGCGCGGTGCTCGACCCGCCGAAAGTCGGGCGTCAACACCTCGACAGCGGTTTCGGGGCTGCGGGCGCGAATCGCGCGAATGGTCTGCGCGAAGTGCTCGGCACCGGCGTCGGGCAGGTCGTCGCGGTCGACCGAGGTGATCACCGCGTGCCGCAGCCCCATCGTCGCGACCGCCTCGGCCACGTGCGCCGGCTCCTGCGCATCGACGCCCGGCGCCGGCTTGCCGCTGGTCACGGCGCAGAAGCCGCAGCGTCGCGTGCACACGTCGCCCAGGATCATGAAGGTCGCGGTACCGTGCTGGCCCCAGCACTCGTAGATGTTGGGGCAGCGAGCCTCCTGACAGACCGTGTGGAGGTCGAGCCGCTCGACCAGCCGCCGCACCTTCAGGAACTGCTCGGGCGTGGCGAGACGCACGCGCAGCCACTCGGGCCGCCGCGCGCGCGGGGTGGGCTCCGAGGTCGAAGGGGCGCCAAGTCCGATCTGCACCAGATCCGCCATAGGGGAATTCTAGATCCAGGTTCACCTATCCAGTTCCATCGCGACGTCCAACGCCGGCGCGCTGTGCGTGAGCCAACCCACGGAGATCAGGTCGACGCCCGTGGCTGCGACCGCTGCCACGGTCTCGGGGCGGATGCCTCCGGACGCCTCTGTGAGCGCGCGCCCGCGGCACAAGTCGACGGCTGCACGCAGCGCCGCAAGCTCCATGTTGTCGAGCAGCACCGCCTCGGCGCCCGCCGCCAGCGCCTCGCGGAGCTGGTCGAGATCGTCCACTTCGACCTCGACCTCGACCAGGTGACCGACATGGCGCCGCACCCGGTCGATGGCCTCGCGCACACCTCCCGCGAGCGCGACGTGGTTGTCCTTGATCAGCACGGCGTCGTCGAGACCGAAACGGTGGTTGGCGCCACCGCCCGCCCGGACCGCGTACTTCTCCAGCGCGCGCAGGCCCGGCGTCGTCTTGCGCGTGCACACGATCCAGGGCGGCGGTCCTCCGGCAGTGTCGACCAGCAGTCGGGTCGCGGTAGCGATGCCCGAGAGCCGGCCCAGCAGGTTGAGCGCGACACGCTCGCCGGTGAGGAGCGCGCGCGCGCTGCCCTCGACCGTCGCCAGGGTCGCATCCGCGCGCACCCGCGCACCGTCGGGCAGGGCGGCTTCGAAGCGCACCGCCGGGTCGAGCAGCTCGAAGGCGACCGCCGCGACGCCGATCCCGGCCACGCAACCCGCCTGCCGCGCTATCAGTCGCCCCCGCGCGGTGGCGTTCGGCGGCACGATGGCATCGGTGGTGAGGTCCCCGGCCTGGCCGAGATCCTCCGCCAGACCGCGGCGAACCGTCTCCTCCCACACCAGGCGCGGGGGCAGGACGAGCCCCGCCGGCTCCGTGGATCGCACCGACAGTCGGGAGGCCATCCTGACGCGCCTCAACCCACCGCGACGGCGCGCTGTCTCGCGGAATCAGCTTGCCTTCGGGCCTCGGCCAACAGCTCCGCCGCGCTGTACTTGCTGCGCAGGGCCAGCTCTGGCCGCGCCTCGGGGTGGTCGGCACGATGGTGGCATCCGCGGCTCTCCCGCCGTAGCAGCGCCGCCGCCGCGACGAGTCGACCGAGCTCGATCAGGTTGCGCAGCTCGCACGCGCCCCGGCCTGCTCGGGAGCGCGTCGCGCCCGCGACCACGCCGAGCGACTCGATGGCGTCGAGCTCGTCCAGCAGCTCCCGCAGACCCTCCCCCGTGCGCGCGACCCCTGCACCGCGCCACATCGCGTCCTGCAGACGCTCGCGGGGCTCGCGCTGACGCTCGCGGGACTCGCGCGGACGCTCGCGGGGCTCGCGCAGACGCTCGCGGGACTCACCCAGACTGCCATCGTCTCTCTGCGGATCCGCGGCGGCGTCGTCCACCCGCACCGGACCGCTGTTCCCGACCCTCGCCGCCCACTCTTGCGCCGGCAGCGCCAGACCCTCGGCCACCCGCCGGCCGAAGACCAGCGCCTCCAGCAGCGAGTTGCTGGCCAGGCGGTTCGCGCCGTGCGCCCCGGTCGCCGCGACCTCCCCGCAGGCATAAAGCCCGGGCAACGACGTACGCCCCCACGAGTCGGTCCACACGCCGCCCACGAGGTAGTGGGCTGCGGGGGTCACCGGCACGAGCTCGATCGCGGGATCGAGCCCGGCACCAGCGCAGGCGAGCGCCGCGGCCGGGAACCGCGCGCGCAAGACTCCCGGAGCACGGGCCAGCTCGCGCAGGTCGAGGAAGCTGCTCTCGCCGCGCGTGGCACGTCGCCACAGCTCGCGCGCCACCACGTCACGTGGGGCCAGCTCGGCATCGGGATGCACTCCGATCAGGAATCGCCGCCCCTGTCGGTCGACGAGGGTGGCACCCGCGCCGCGCAGGGCCTCGGTGAGCAGAGCCAGCGGGGATCCCTTCGGCGCGAGAGCGAGCGCGGTGGGGTGGAACTGGACCATCTCGAGGTCTGAGAGCAAGGCGCCGGCGCGAGCCGCCATCGCGATGCCGTCGCCGGTCGCCTCCGCAGGGTTCGTGGTGCGGCGATAGAGCTGCCCGGCGCCGCCCGTTGCGAGCACGACGGCACCCGCATGGAGCGGGCGTGCATCGTCCTCCTCGAGCACCAGCACGCCGCCCACCGCACCGTCGCCGCCGACCAGCAGCTCCGCCGCGAAGGCGCCCTCGCGTACTTCGATGCGCGGCTCGCGGCGAGCAGCCTCGATCAGCGCGCGAACCAGCTCGGCCCCGGTGCGGTCGCCGCCGGCGTGGACGATACGCGCCCGGCCGTGACCGCCCTCGCGACCCAGTGCGAGCTCACCACTCTCGTCGCGATCGAGACGTGCGCCGGCCTCGAGCAGCCGCGCGACCTCGGCAGGCGCGGACTCGGTCAGGAGTCGCACCACGTCGTGATCGCACAGCTCGCGCCCCACCCGCTCGGTGTCGGCCGCGTGCAGCGAGGGCGCGTCGTCCGCAGCGACCGCCGCCGCCAGCCCGCCCTGCGCCAGCGGGCTCGAGCCGCTCGCCAGCGCGGTCTTGGTCACGATGGCCACGCGACGGCCGCCTCGGGCAGCCGAGAGCGCCGCGGCGAGGCCGGCGACGCCGCTGCCGACGATCACGACCTCCGCCGCTTGCTTCGAGAGCCCTCTCATATTCCCGCGGCCGGCTTCACCGCCAGCATCCGCTCCACCGCCAACCGCGCTCGCGCCGCGATACGCGGCTCCACAGTGACCTCCTCGACCAGATACTCGAGCGAGCGCAGGATCTTGGGCAGAGTGATGCGCTTCATGTGCGGGCAGAGTTGGCAAGGCCGCACGAACTCGACCTCGGGGCACTCCACCGCCACGTTGTCGCTCATCGAGCACTCGGTGACCATGACCACGCGCGCCGGACGCTCGCGGCGGACCCACCCGATCATCGCTGCGGTAGAGCCCACGAAGTCCGCCGCCGCGAGCACGTCCGGCGGGCACTCGGGGTGGGCGAGGACGACCAGCCCTCCGCCTCCGGTGCCCGTGGCGAACTGTTCTCTGTAAGCGGCGATCTGCTCGCCGGTGAATCGCTCGTGAACCTCGCAGTGGCCGCGCCAGGCGACGATCTCGACCGCGGTCTGGCTCCCGACCCACTTTGCCAGGTACTCGTCGGGCAGGAAGATCACCTTCGGCACGCCCAGCGACTCCACCACCTCGACCGCGTTCGACGAGGTGCAGCAGATATCGCTCTCGGCCTTCACCTCCGCCGATGTGTTGACGTAGGTCACCACCGGCACACCGGGATAGCGCTCGCGCAGCAGCCTGATGTCGGCACCGGTGATCGACGCCGCCAGCGAGCAGCCTGCCCTCGCGTCGGGGATGAGCACCGTCTTCTCGGGGTTCAGCAGCTTCGCGGTCTCGGCCATGAAGTGAACCCCACACACCACGATGACGTCGGCATCGGTCTCGGCCGCCTGCCGCGCCAACGCGAGCGAGTCACCGGTGAGGTCGGCAACGCCGTGGAAGATCTCGGGGGTCTGGTAGTTGTGCGCGAGGATGACCGCGTGGCGGCGCTCCTTCCACTCGCGAATCGCTCGCACGTAGGGGGCGTGGACCGGCCACTCCACCTCGGGTATCACCCGGCGGAGCCGCGACCACGCGTCAGCGGTGTCGGCCGCGACCTGGGGCGTGTACTCGAGACGGCCAGATGAGAAAACCTCGAGAGCCATGTCGGGCTCCTCCAAGAGCGGTGTAGACCAGCGCCGAACGGTTCATATGCTCCAACTGAGCATTACTGAGCCACGAGAGAGGCCGGCTCAGAGCAGGCCGGCCTCGACGCCACTTATGCTACGAGAGAGCATAAGCCGCCGTCAAGCCCGGAGAAGGTCGGTCACGGACACCTGGCGAACCCATCCGTGTCCTGCACCGGAGCGAACGCCTGTCCGGCCTGGTTCAGGTAGGTGCGGGTCTCGCCACTCGGCATGTGCGAGACCGTGAGCTCGACCGCGACGTCCGTGAGCCCAGCGGCAAACACCCACTGTCGTTGATTCACGACGCAGCCGTCGAGCACCTTGAGCACGACCTCGACGTTGGCAGCGTCGAAGAACGTGAAGGTCCCGGTGTTCGCGGTGAGCTCACTCGCAACGGCGGCGCGCTCCTCGCGCGCGCCATCGACGAACAGGATGCTCGCGCGGAAGTCCCCCTCGAGGCAGAGCGCCGTCCCGCTGCCGGCGCACGTCCCGGCCGCCACGTACGCGGTCGCGCTGGCCTCGCCGCTGTAGTCAGAGGCGCCCGTGGCGTGGACCGCGCGCACCTGGTACGCGCGAAAGGTCCCCGGTGGCACGTCGCTCAGCACCAGCGACGTCGATCCCGCCGGCAGCGTCGCCCGGGGCGCGAAGCTGCCGAAGGCCGAGCGCTCCTCGATCTCGAAGGCCGTCTCGTCGCTGGAGTTGTCGATCCAGGTGAGCCCGATGCCGCCCTCCGCAAGCGCGGTCGCCTGGAGGTCGCTGGGCGCGAGCGGCACGCTCGGCCCGGCGAGCGCGGCGGGATAGAGGAAGCGAATCGCCTGACGGTCGTCGTTCGACAGGCGAGCGCCGCGGCCGTCGCCGTGCGCGAAGGCGCCCATCAGCGCGTTGGCCACTGCGCCCGAGCACGGCGGTGATTCGTCGTCGCCGCACGCATGGGCGAGACCGAGCAAGTGGCCCAGCTCGTGTGCCATGACTTCTGTGAAGTCAGCGGGAGTGCGAGGTCCGAAGTAGAGCGCGCCGGTACCGTCCTGCGTGATGATGTCGGCCTCGAAGATCGAGCCCGCCTGTCCGTTGCGGAACGACCGGGGCGTGCACGAGCCGTCGCCGCCGGCAGCCGCGAGCACACCGGAACCCGTGAAGGAACCGGGCAAGACGCCGAACGGATCCTCGAAGTAGATCCAGCTCTCTCCGTCCCGGAGAGCCGCGGGAGGGGAGCCCGTGCCGCCGTAGCGCAGGGCGATGTCGCTGCGGTCGTCGCGGTTCCAGAGCGCGATCGCCTCCTGGATCTGCGAGAACCCGCCGCCGGGAACCCCTGGCTGGCCTGCCGAGTCCACGCGAATCCGCACGGTCTCGCCCTGGTCGAACTCGTGCCAGCGCACCACCAGGTCGTTACCGCAGGGCCGGATCAACGTGTACGCGGATTCGTCTCGCAACGGCCCGGGATCGGGTTCTCTCGAGAAGTAGTCGGGCGCCCGGTGCACGCCCGCGGAGCGCGCAGCGAGCCAGGCCAGGAAGCGCTCCGCGTGACGCGGCCTGTGGCTCGCCCGCCGCTCGGCGGCGCGGCGGTCGCCGCGGGGCACGACCTCGCGGGAGCCTCGCAGGTCGCGGACGAAGCGCCGTTCGCCACTCGTCACCGACTCGCGGAAAGCTCCCAGCCCGAGCTCGACGACCTGGTGCGAGTCGTGCGCACCGTCGTCGGCGCGCGACAAGAAGAGCAGCACCCGCTCGCCTCGATCGAACCTGGGAGCCCCCCAGAGGTGCCACACCGTCCCGTCGTGACGGGTACCCCCGGGCACCCGCACGCCCACGACGTCGCCGGCGATGCCGTGCACGACTCGCTCGACCTCCACCAGGTAACGCGTCGCAGGCACTCCCGCCGCGAGCGCCGGCTCGGCGAAGCGGACCCTGCCCGTCACCACCAGATCGGCCTTGTCGAAGAGCTCGTCGTCCGTGCTCATCACGTACGTCGTGGCCTCGGCGCCAGAGGTCCAGAGCAACGCCAAGAGCCACGTCGCGACGACACTGGTGGCGACGACACTCGGGAGACGCGGAGCGACAGTCACCCTGGCACTCCGGGCAGACCGACGCCCGGGGCTGCGCGCTCGAGCACGACCTCCGGGCGGAACCGGAACAGCTCGGCAGGACGGCCACCGGTGCGTTCGTGGACCCTGCCGGTACCCTCGACCAGCCCGCCGCGATCCACCAAGCGGCGAAAGTTTTGTTTGTGGAGCCGAGCCCCGACGAGCGCCTCGACGGTTCGCTGCAACTGCAGCAGTGTGAACTCCTCGAGCATCAGCTCGAACACTACCGGCCGATACTTGAGCTTACCGCGAAGGCGTCCCAGCGCCGTCGCGAGGATCCGGCGATGGTCGACCGCCATCGCAAGCGAGCCGAATCCGCCTCCGGAGCCGCTCGCCGCCTCTGCCGCGGACTCCGCGACGAGACCCGCCTCGTAGAGCAGCTGGTAGCGCTCCAGGACCAGCTCCTGGTTCCAGCGGCTACGTCCCGTTCCGAAGGTCAGGTCGACGCGCTCCTGCCGGGTCCGCCGGCGCGACACCGCCGTCTCCTGGCCGACCCACCCGCCGAGCGCAGGCACGATGCCGTCGTCGATCGTCCGCGGGCGGCCGCGTCGCCAGTCCTCCCACGGCAGGAAGTCGTACACGTCGCGCCAGCGCGCCTGGGTTGCGAGCGCCATGTCTCCTTGGCGGACCAGCGCCAGGTACGCCACCGAGAGGACTCGCTGCGAGGGCGCTGTGCTGCGGCGCGGCCGATCGGCTCGATCACGGTCGCCGAAGGTGTAGAGCTGCTCGACGTACTCGAGCTCGAGACCGGTCTGCTCGCGCACCCAACCGCGCAGGCCGAGCTCGAGGGTGCGGTCTCCCCCCGGGTCGAGCGGGCCGAACGGCAGCGCGGGATGCTCGGTGCGGCCCCACTCGCTGCGGTCGACCGTGAGCACCCTCGGCACCTCCTCGGTGACCGCGACGATCACCGCCGAGAGCCCGACGGTGACCGCCGGCACCGCGCTGCGGCTCACTGATCCCTCCCACCGAGCGGCACGAGCTCGCGGTCGAAGCGGGCCACGAGATATCGCATGCACACTCCGGCGACGCGCTCGAGCGGTATGTGCTCACCGGTCAGCGCGTGCATCGAGGTCATGCGCACGTCCGGCATGCCGCAGGCGACGATGCCACCGAAGTTCTCGAGCTCCGGCGCGACGTTGAGGGCGAAGCCGTGGGTGGTGACCCAACGCTTGAGATGCACGCCGATCGAAGCGATCTTTGCCGGCACCCCGCGCTCCTCGACCCAGACGCCGATTCCCTCCCCCTCGCCGCCCCTCGCGGCGATGCCGAAGTCGCGCAGCGTGTCGACCAGCACTTCCTGCAGGTCGCGCACGTAGCGCCGCAGGTCACGACGATCGGGGTGGAGGTTGAGGATGGGATAGCCGACGAGCTGCCCGGGGCCGTGGTAGGTCACCTGGCCGCCGCGATCGGTCTCGACCACCTCGATGCCGCGACCGCGCAGCCACTCCGCGCCCGCGACGACGTCCGCGGGATCTGCCGAACGGCCGAGCGTGAACACCGGCGGGTGCTCGAGCAGCAGGAGCGTCTCGTCACCTTCGCCGCGCAGCAGCGCATCGCGACAGAGCTCCTGCAGCCGGAACGCGTCGCGGTAGCCGACGCGCCCGAGGAAGCCGGCGCGCAGGCGACGCGGGCCGCCGAATGTCTCCCCGGACACGGCAGCTACACGCCCGGGCTCTCGAGACAGCCCAGCAGCCCCTGCTCGGCCTCGGCGGCGGAAGCGAAGCGCTCCTCGGGCGTCTTCGCCAGCAGCCACAGCACGACACGGTCGAGCTCGACCGGCACGCCCTCGCGCAAGCTCGACGGCGGCTCCGGCTGGTCGTTCTCCAGCGCGTGGATGTGCTCGAGCAGGTTCTTTGCCGGAAAGGGCTGACGCCCGCAGACCAGCTCGTAGAGGATCGACCCGAGCGAGAACAGGTCGCTGCGGCCGTCGAGATCCTCCCCGCGGAACTGCTCCGGCGAGATGTAGCCGGCAGTGCCGAGCACCAGACCGTCGCGAGTCCGGAAGCGATCCGCCTCCGCGGCCTCCTCGTCGAGCAGCTTGACCAGACCGAAGTCGACCAGCTTGAGCGTGCCGTTCGGGTCGAGAATGGCGTGGCCCGGGTTGAGGTTCCGGTGCACCACCCCATGCGAGTGGAGCGCTCCGAGCCCGCGCGCCATCTGGATGGCGATGCTGAGCGCCAGCGCGAAGGGCGGGCGGCGCTCCTCGAGGAGCTGGCGCAGCGAGCGGCCCTCGACGTACTCGCGCACCGAGAACACCACGTCCCCCCGCCCCCCGGGCACCAGCGCAGGGTCGTCGACCCGGGCCCGGCCCAGCCCCACGAAGCGGGCCAGGTTCTCGTGCACGATCGCGCGCTCGACCTTCACCTCGCGCTCGAAGCGCGCCACGGCCTCTGCCGAGCGCTCCCAAGCCGGGAGCACCTTGAGCACGACATCGGTCCCGTCCGCTGCGAGAGCTCGGAAGCGAAACGGCCCGCCGAGGGACTCGCGAACCTGGTACTCGCCGATGTTCTGGGTCATTCGAAGTACGCGCTCAGCTCGTCCCAGCTCGACTCGGTGAGGGTTCTCTTGATCCGCATCATGAACTGCTCGGCGTCGGCCCCGTCGATCAGGCGGTGGTCGTAGCTCAGCGCCACGTAGGCCATCGAGCGGATCGAGATGCCGTCGTTGCCCTCGGCGTCGGTGATCACCACCGGGCGCTTCTGTATCGCGCCGACGCACAGGATCGCGACCTGCGGCTGGTTGATCATCGGCAGGCCGAACAGGCTGCCGAACACGCCGGGGTTGGTCACGGTGAAGGTGCCGCCGCGCACCTCCTCGGGGCGCAAGCGCTTGGCGCGCGCGCGCTCGGCGAGGTCGTTGGCCTGGGTCGCGAGGCCGACCAGGTTGAGACGGTCCGCGTGGTGGATCACCGGTACCAGCAGGCCCCAGTCGAGCGCCACCGCCATGCCGAGGTGGACGTCCTCCTTGTACACGACGTTGGTGCCGTCGACCGAGGCGTTGAACTTCGGGTAGGTGCGCAGCCCGTCGATCACCGCCTTGAACACGAACGGCATGAACGTCAGCTTGGTACCGGCCTTCTCTTCGAACTTGCGCCGGGCGCGGGCGCGCGCGGCCACCACCGACGAGAAGTCGCACTCGAACACGGTCGAGACGTGCGCCGAGGTCTGCTGCGAATACAGCATGTGCGCCGCGGTGAGGCGCCGAATCGGCGTCATCGGTTCGATGTGCACGCGCTCGTTGTCGGTGTAGGCGGGTACCGAGAACTCGACCTCGCCCGGCCTGCGGCTCTCTCCGACGCCGCGGTCGCCGCTCGGCACCAACCCGCGACCCGGCGCTTCCGCCGCGGCGGGAGCCGAATCAGGTGCCGGCGAAGGCCCTTCTGGCTTCTCGCCGCGCCCGTCGAGGTATTGCAGGATGTCCTGCCTGGTCACGCGACCGTGCAAGCCGGAGCCCTCGAGCTCGCTCAGGTCGACGCCCTCCTCGGCCGCGATCCGGCGCACCAGCGGGCTCGAGAACTGCCGCAACCGCTCCTCGAGGCTGCCCGGAGCGACGCTCTCGCGCGCCTTGGTCGCCTCTGCAACCTGGCTCGAGGGCACCTGCTCCGCCGGCGCGGCCTGGCCACCCGTTGGGGCATGCGGCGCGGCGGCGCCGGCGCTGGGTTGGCCGATGCTCGCGATCACCGTGTCGACCGCCACGGTCTCGCCCTCGCGGAAGCGCACCTCGAGCAAGGTGCCGGTCGCGGGGCTCGGGATCTCGGCGTCGACCTTGTCGGTGGAGATCTCGAGCAGCGGCTGATCGCGCTCGACGCGCTCGCCGATTCCGACCAGCCAGCGCGTGATAGTGCCCTCGGCGATCGACTCGCCCATCTGCGGCATGATGACTTCGGTGGTCATGGGAACATCTGGAGGTATCGGCGCCGGCCGGAGGGGGCAGTCTACTTTGTGCGCGGTTCCCACGCCTCGCCGTAGCATTCGATCGATGACCCATACCGCCAACCCGCCCCAGCGCGCGGTCGAGCCGCCGCCCGACCGCTCCGTCCCAAGGCTCGCGCTGGTGCTCACCGGTGGCGGCGCCCGGGCCGCGTACCAGGTCGGTCTACTGCGCTGGCTCGGGCGCCGCGTGCCAGAGCTACGTTTCGACATCATCACCGGCGTCTCCGCCGGGGCGATCAACGCCTGCTACCTCGCCAGTCACGCGGGCGACCTCGCGTTCGCCGCCACCGGGCTCACCGACGTGTGGGCCGGGCTGGAGCCGGAGCGCGTGTTTCGCGTCGACACCCGCTCGCTGCTGTCGCGGACCGCGGGCTGGGGTCTGCGACTGGTCTCGGGCGGTGCTCCGATCGCGCCGAAGCCGCAGTCCCTGGTCGACGCCTCGCCGCTCAGCACCCTGCTCCGCGACACGCTCGAGGCCGACGAGGGCGGGCAGCTGACCGGCATCACGCGCAACATCGCGGCGGGTCGCTTGCGCGCGATCGCGCTCACCACCCTCGACTGGGCGACCGGTGTCAACGTCACCTGGGTCCAGGATCACGATGTCGCAGCCTGGTCCCGACCAGGACGCGAAAGCCGCCTCGCCACGCTCACCCTCGACCATGTCCTGGCCTCGGCATCCCTGCCGATGATCTTCCCGGCGGTGCGCCTCGACGGCTCCTGGCATGGCGACGGCGGCGTCAGGCTCACCTTTCCACTCGCGCCGGCGCTCCACCTGGGTGCCGACCGCATCCTCGCCATCTCGACGCGCCACGCGCCACAGGGTGGCCGGCGGTCGGCGGACACCGACGGCTACCCGCCGCCCGCTCAGATCGCCGGCGTGCTGTTCAACGCCGTCTTCCTCGACGCCCTGGACTCCGACGCCCACACCCTCCAGCGACTCAATCGCCTCCTGCCCACGGCGACCGCCGAAACGCGTCGCGCGCTCCGCCCGATCGAGCTGTGCGTGATCCGCCCGTCGACCGACCTCGGACGTCTCGCAGCGAAGTTCGAGTGGCGCCTGCCGGGAGCCTTCCGCTTCATGACCCGCGGGCTCGGCACCAAGCAGACCCGCAGCCCCGACCTGCTGTCGCTGCTGCTCTTCCAGCGCGACTACGTCGAGGCGCTGATGGAGATCGGAGAGCAAGACGCCGAGGTGCACGGCGAGGAGCTGCTTGCGATCGTCGCAGGTCGACCCGCGACACCCACGTCGGACGCAGACGCTCGAAGCCGCGAGTCACCATCGGCCGATGCTCACTCGAGGTAGGTGTACCCCTGCAGTCCCTGCTCGAAAAAGCGCAGGAGCTGCCCCGACTCCTGCGCCGACAGGCGGCCCTCGCGCACCGCGCTCTCGACGTCGCGACGGAAACGGCGGTGCAGGATGTCGGCGTCGAACTGCACGTACGCGAGCACCTCGCGCACGGTGTCCCCGGCCACCACCTCGTCGATCACGGCGCGGCCTTGCTCGTCGAGCACTACGTGCACGGCGGTGGTGTCGCCGAGCAGGTTGTGCAGGTCGCCGAGGATCTCCTGGTACGCGCCCACCAGGAACACGCCGAGACAGTACGGCTCGCCTTCGCGCAGCTCGTGCAGGGGCAGGGCGTGCTTGACGTCGCGGCGATCGATGAACTGATCGATCTTGCCGTCCGAGTCACAAGAGATGTCGCCCAGGATCCCCCGCTTGCGCGGCTCTTCGCCAAGCCGATGGATTGGCATGACCGGAAAGAGCTGCTTGATCGCCCAGGCGTCCGGGATGCTCTGGAACACCGAGAAGTTGCAGAAGTAGGTCTCCGAGAGGAGACTGTCGAGACCCTCGAGCTCCTCGGGCACGGGATCGAGCTGCGCGGCGACGCGCCGCACTTTGCGGCAGATCGCCCAGTACAGAGCCTCGGCCAGGGCGCGGTCGCGCAACGGCAGGTAGCCGAGCTTGAACAGGTCGAGTGCCTCGTCCAGCCCCTGCTGGGCGTCGTGGTAGGCCTCGATCACGTTTCTGGCGGTGACCCGTCGATGAGCGTCCCAGAGGTCGTGGAGTGGCTGCTCGGCCTCCTGCGGAATCGATTCCGGAAGATCTCCCGCCGAGAATCCGCTCACTCCCAGCACGTTCATCACCAGCACGCTGTGGTAAGCGGTGATGGCGCGGCCGCACTCGGTGTAGATCGTCGGATGCGGCAGGCGCTCCTCCTCGCACACGCTGTGGACGTGATAGATCACGTCGTTGGCGTACTCCTGGAGCGTGTAGTTGATGCTCGACTCGAAGTTGGTCTGCGAGCCGTCGTAGTCGACGCCCAGGCCGCCGCCGACGTCGAGGATCTCGAGCCCGGCTCCCAGCTTCTTGAGCTCCGCATAGAGGCGCGCCGCTTCCGCAACGGCACCCTTGATCTGCCGGATATTGGTGATCTGGCTGCCGAGGTGAAAGTGCAGCAGTCGCAAGCAGTCGGCCATCCCGGCCTCGCGCAGGCGCTCCAGCATGCGCAGCGCCTCGCCGCTGGTCAGCCCGAACTTCGAGCGATAGCCCGCCGAGTCCTTCCAGCGGCCGGATCCGCGGGTCGCGAGCTTCAGCCGCATGCCGATCGAGGGGCGGACGTCGAACTTTCGCGCGTACTCGAGGATGAGCTCGAGCTCGGTGTACTTCTCGACCACCGGCGTGATCTGTCGCCCGACCTTCTGCGCCAGGATCACTGTCTCGATGTACTCGTCGTCCTTGAACCCGTTGCAGACGATAGGCGTGTCGTTGTCCGCCACGGCCAGCACCGCGAGCAGCTCCGGCTTGGACCCGGCCTCGAGACCGTCGCCGTAGCGCTTGCCGAAGCGGTGGATCTCTTCGACCACGTGACGCTGCTGGTTGACCTTGATCGGGTAGATCGACACGTACCGGCCGCGGTAGTCGTTGTCTTGGATGGCGCGCTCGAACGCTGCGTGGATCGCGTCGATGCGATCCTCGAGGATCGAGGCGAAGCGCAGCAGCACCGGCAGCGAGAAACCGCGCAACTCGAGCTGGTCGACCAGCTCCTTGAGGTCGACCGAGCCCTCGGGCGCGCGCGAGCGGCGAGGATGCACCAGCACGTTGCCGTTGTCGCCGACCGAGAAGTAGCCCTGCCCCCAGCGATCGATCTCGTAGAGCTCCGCCGACCTGGCAGCGGTCCAGCGCTCGCCGGCGGCGGTGAGGGTAGTGGTGCCAGCGGGTTGACTCACGGGCGACCTCCGGAAAACCGCAGGCACCATAGTGCCAAGCGCCCGCCGGCGCAAGCATCCGAGCCGTTTCTCTACGAGGCGCGGCTGTCGCGTGCTCTTCACGACGGCGTGCTGGTGTCAGCGCGCTCGATGGCGAGGCGGAAGGTCCAGCTCACCAGCTCGGCGGCCAGCTCCTCGTCGGTGAGCTCGGCCCCATCGATCCAGCGCCGCCAGAGCTTCTCCGGCGCGAACGACAGCGAGTAGCCGTGCTGCAGCCGCCGGCCGTGCGCGTCGAGCTCCAGTTGGCGCGCGACCAGCCCGCCCTCGGTGCGCTCGAGCTCGCAGCTCGCGAGCACCTCCCCACCGCCCTCCTCGCGAGCGCCGCGCGTCGCCTCGATCGTGCTCTTCGCCGGCCGCCAGGCGACTTCTAGCGTCGACCCGCTCAGCTCGGCGCAAACCTCGCGGAGGGCGGACTCGAGCTCGGGGCGCATCGACCGGGACCACCCGACCTCACGCACCGAGGTCTCGCGGAAGCTCGAAGTAGAAGGTCGCCCCATTGCCTGGCGTGCTCTCGGCCCACACTCGGCCGCGGTGGCGCTCGACGATGCGATGCACCAGCGAGAGGCCCATGCCGGTACCAGGGAACTCGCTCTCCGCGTGCAGTCGCCGGAAAGGCTGGAAGAGCTGGTCGGCGAACTGCATGTCGAATCCCGCGCCGTTGTCCTTCAAGTAGTAGGTCGTCTCGCCGGTCGCGAGGGCGGCCAGCTCGATCTCGGCCCGCTCGGTCTTGGACGTGAACTTCCACGCGTTGCCAAGGAGATTGTGCAGCAACAGCCCGAGAAGGTTGCTGTCGCCGTGGGCCACGAGGCCCTCGGCGATCCGCACCTCCACCTCGCGCTCGGGGGTCGCCGCGCGAAGCTCGTCCGTGACCTGGTGGGCGAGCGCAGTCAGGTCGACCGTCTCTGGCACGAGCTCTTGCCTGCTGGCGCGAGCCAGCGCCAGCAGCCCGTCGATCAGCTCGCGCATGCGCCCGGCGGCAGCGCACATCCGGCGCGCGTGCTCCAGTCCGCGCTCGTCGAGGAGATGTCCGGAGTCCTCGAGCAGAAAGCCGCCGAAGGCCTGAATAGCCCGCAGTGGGGCTCGCAGGTCGTGAGACGCCGAGTGAGTGAACGCCTCGAGCTCCCGGTTCGCGATCTCGAGCTCGGCGGCGTAACGGTGCAACGCGGCCTCGTCCTCCTTGCGAGCCGAGATGTCCTGGATGATCGCGCAGAACGAGAGGTCACCGTCATACTGGCGCCAGCTTGCCAGCGACAGCTCGATCGGCAGCTCGGAGCCGTCGCGATGGAGCGCCATCAGCTCAGAAGTCCGTCCGATCATTCGCGGTTCTTCGCCCGCGAGGACCCGCTCCAAGCCCCGGGTGTGCGCCTCGCGGAGCCGCTCGGGCACGAGGATGGCCAGCGGTTGCCCAATCGCCTCCTCCACGCTCCAGCCGAACAGGGCCTCCGCGGCCGGGTTCACGTAGGTGATCTCGCCCCGCGCATCGCCAGTCACAATGCTGGCGTTGGCCGTGGTCGCCAGCGTGCGATAGCGCTCTTCGCTCGCGCGTAGCTCCGCCGTTCGATCGTCGACGAGATGCTCCAGCCGGTGGTGCGACTCGGCGACATGGGCCGCCATGGTGTTGAAAGCCGCCGCCAGCTCACCCAGCTCGTCCTCACCCTCCACCAGAGCCGGACGCTCGTAGTTGCCGCCGGAGATCGCGTTCGCCGAGACCCGCAGGCGCTCGAGGCGCTCTGTGACGCCGCGGCTCATGCGCCAGCCGACCACGACGCCCAGGAGCGCCACCGCCACGCCGATCGCCACGATGCGGGCGAGGAACCTCCTTGGTCCGCGCAGGACCGTCGCGCGTGGCGCTTCGACCCAGAGCTGCCAGCCGGTATCCCCGATGGGTTGTCCGAAACCGAATCGCCTGCCCCGATCGGCGGAGGCGTACTCGCGAGCGCCGAGCATCCCCACGGCGACAAGCGGGGGCTCGGACACGATGCGGGTCATATCCGTCCAGAGCTTCCCGGGCCGACCCAGCACGAACGCGGCCTGCATTCCGACGAGATCCGGGAGCATGCCGCCGAGCCCGGTTTGGGAGGAGATCTGCCGGCTCTGCACTACGCGGCCAGCGATGCTCCCGCCCTCACCCGCTACTCCGACCAGGTCGTACCACACCAGCCCGTCGCGCTCGTGTAAGTCGCCGAGACCCGGAACGGTCGATGCCTGCGGGGCCTGCGAGCCCCCCTGCCACACCTGTTCGTCGTCCCCGCCCGGCTTCCTGGCCTCGAGCAGCAGCCGCCCTTCCGCGTCCCAGAGCTGCACCCCGAGGACCAGAGGGCTGGAGGCGCGCACAGCCTCCAGCACGGCGACTGCCTCGCCCCGAGCCTCCGCTTCGGCCTGGCCTTCGAGGAGCGCTCGGACCGCGGGGTGGTCGGCAATCGCCTGGGTCTCACCAAGGCGCAAAGCGAAGGACCTCTCGAAAAGCTCTGTCACCTCTCCTGACACGACCGCCAGGCGCTGCGTCGTCGTCTCGACCGCGTCGCGTCGGACCTCGTTGTACGCGCTGGCGGCGAAAACGAGAACCGCCCCGAGCAGCAGCATCGCGATGGAAAGCGGTAGCTGCAGCTCGATGCGGCGCAGCCGGAACAGGAGCTTCGAGAGCATGCCCTGAACCCCTTTCGGATCAGAAGAAAGGGAGGCCGAGCTGCGCCGCGGCTGACCATCGCCGTCGTCCGCGCATCGCCACCTCCCTCGCGCACTCGCTACGCCACCCCTCGAGCCAGCCGAGCCCGTAGCGGTTGGCTCCCGGCTCGGTGTTGCGACCCGGGACCTGGCACGAGTGGCGCAAGAAGTGGAACGCCTCGTGGCCAGCGACGAAGACCAGCGTCTCGGCGGCATCGCGGAAGGTCACGTCTTCGAGCACGTACGACCACGCGGGGCGGCGCCTCGACCGTGCCGGCGCCTCGCGCGTCACGCTGCCAATCGCGAGCGCGTACCGGTGCGGGTAGAAGCTCGGCAACACGTTCGCGCTCGCCGTGATCCGATAGCCCTGCCACAACTCGGAGCTGCGGGGTGCCGCGCGCAGCGGGTAGCGGCAGAGCCCACGCAGCAGGTGGTGACCCGAGAGCGGCAGCAGCTTGAACCACTCGAGCCGCCCGAGGTCGTGCGCGCGGAGCTTCCGCCACACGAACGCGGCCGCCTCGGGCTGACCAGCCTGGTCGAGAAACTGCGGTTCGCCGCCGTCCCAACGCGCGACGCTCAAACGCGCTCCACTTCGGCGCGCAGGCGTGCCACCGCGTCGAGCAGAGCTTCGAGACCCGTCCGAGCCGTCTCCAGCCGCTCGCGCTCGGCGCGCACGAAGCGGGCGTATGGAGCAGTCGCCTCTTCGAGCCGCGACAGGCTGTGGCGGATCTCCGACTCGAACTCGGAAGTCAGCCCGTCGAGCAGCCGACGCCGCAGCTCCTCCAGCCGCGCGCGCAGCGCCCGCTTCGCCTGCCGCCGCCGCGCCGGAATCACGAACAGCCCCAGCACCGCGAGCGTGCTCGCCGCGAAGATGCCGGTGATGTCGACCACCGTGGAGGTCGCCGCAGCCGCGACCACCGAGCCCAGGCCGATCGCGCCCACTTCGAGCAACGCGGTGCCGGCGAGCGCGATCTGCACCGACTCGCCCAGCCGCGTCGCCTCGCGGCGGCGGTCGTAGCCGGCAACCGCCTTCTGCGCCGACTGCCCGAGGGAGTCGAGTAGCTTGCGCCGGTTCGACTCGAGCGCGCCGAGCTCGCCGGCAACGCTCCCACCGTGAGCGCGCTGACGCTCGAGCGCGAGGGACGACACCGCGCGCCACTGACGCAGCTCGCTGTCGACCATCCAGTCGATCAGCTCGGACACCTCGTGCTCGACCAGCCGCGGCATCTCGCCGATCACCTGGTCCTCGAACTGCCGCTCGAGGCGGCTGCGGTTCAGCAGGTCCGGCATTCGCACCAGCCGCAGCGTGTCGTCGAAGAAGACGTCGCCGCGACCCTCGAGCTGGTGCAGCAGCTTGTCGACGTCGCCGAGACGGTAGTGGAACTCTCGCTCCATGTCGCGACGGTACTGCTCGAGCTGCCCTTCGAGGCGCTCGAGCACCGCGAAGTCCTCGCGCAAGAAATCGAGCCGCGCCAGCGCGCTCGCCAGCGCCTCGCCGCCGAGGCGCTGCCCGACGCCCAGGGGATTGAGCAGCTTCAGCCGGAAGCGCTCGCGCTCGTCGAGCCGCTCGGCGACGTAGCGCTCGAGCGCCGCGAACGCCGGATCGCCGCCGGACGGGTCGCCCGCGAGCTTCGCGCGCAGCGCCCGCTTCGCGCTCACCGGGAACACCTCTGGCGCGAAACCGAGCAACCGCTCGCAGCTCGACGCCACATACGCCGCTACCTCGGCGACCTGCACCGGGCTCTCCAGGATGTCGACCTTGTTGAGCACCACGACGACCTTCTTGCCCCACTTGCGCACGCGCTGCAAGAAGGCGCGCTCGCTCTCGGTGAACGGCCGGTCGGCAGAGGTCACGAACAGCACCAGGTCCGAACGCGGCACGAACTCGGCGGTCAACGCCTCGTGCTGCCGCTCGATCGCGTTGGTGCCGGGCGTGTCGACCAGCTCGATCTCGCGCAGCAGGTCGACCGGCGCCTCGAGGATCTCGATTCCGCCAGCGCCGGCACGGCGCGACACGTGCTCGCCATGGCGTATCACGTGGATCCGACTGGTGGTCGGCGTCACGCCCTCCTCGAGCAGCTCCTGGCCGAGAAGGGCATTCAGGAACATGCTCTTGCCGGCGTTGAACTCGCCCACCACCACCAGCAGGAACAGCTCGTCGAGGCGCGCCAGAGACTCCGCGAGCGCCCGCTCGTCGCCCTCGGTCGGGAGGGAGATCCGCGCCAGCAGCTCGCGCAGCTCGCCGAGGGTCCGCCGAACATCGCCGAGCAGGCGCTGTTCCGGGTCGCTGAGGATGCGTCGCAGCATGGGGTCGAGGGCGACAACTCTCAGCCGCAGCCTACCGGGTCCCGCGGCGGACGTCCCGCGAGAACCTCCAGCACGTTGTCGAGCTCGGCCAGGCCCGCCGCGAGCTGCGGCTCGCGCTCGTACACGTCGAGGCCGGCGCCGGCGATCGCTTCAAGCAAACGCGCTCGATCTCGCGCCTCGCCGGCCGCTAGCACCTCGACCTCGCAGCGCGCGCGCAGCCGGTCGAGCGCCGACTCCGCGATCGGCCAGGTGACGAGGACAAAACCCCTAGCGCGCTGTGCAGTTGAGGAAACGCGAGCTCCCGAGCCAGGCCTCGTCCGGGTAGTACGAGAACAGAAGGTTCCCACCCTGGATGCGATCGATCACGCCGCTACTCGCCGCGAGACTCAGCGCCGGACATCCCCAGCTCCGGCCGATGCGACCGTGCTGGCCCGCGAAGTCCTCCGACACGTACGGGGCGCCGTGCATCACGATCGCGCGCTCCCGGGCCCGATCGTTGATGCCCTGCTCGAGGCCGTCCAGCCGCAGGGAGTAGCCGTGCTTCCCCCGGTAGGTCTCAGCCGTGCGAAAGAGTCCCAGGCTCGACTGGTGGCTTCCTTCGCGGTTGGAGAATCGCCTGGCGTGCTTCTCACCGGTGTTCGCCCCATGCGCCACGAGCTCGGACGCCAGCAGTCGGCCCTCCTCGAGATCGAAGAGCCAGAATCGCTTGGCCGTCGAGGGCAGCGAGTAGTCGATCACCGCGAGGTACCGCGCCTCCGACCCGAGCTCGGCGCGACGCGCGCACTCGCTCGCCGTCAAGGCCAGAGACAGGACCCGCCCGTTCAGGTCGGGCGCGGCGCGACGTAGCGCCTCGTGGCGGTTGGAATCGACGAAGGCGCCAGCGTGCGCGTCGACTGTGAGATCCGCGGGCGCCGTCGGCGCGGCGGAGGCGGCGAGGGCGGCGCACGACAGCAGCCAAGCGCCCCACGTGGAACGGACGATCGGGAGGCGAGCTCTCAAACGATTCAGCTCCTACGGGCAGACACTCGGAGGCGCGGGCACTCGGAACGCTCAGCGCTCGCTACCGAACCCCGTCAGCCCGCAAAACGATCACACACAAGGCCGGGACACGGCGTCCAATGTACACGAACCGCCGAGCCAGCTCAACCCGGCGGCAGCAGCGCGGCATTCGCCTCGCGCTCGGCCGGCGTGCCCTTCACGGCGCCGCCCCCCGTGTTCAGCTCGATCGCGCCGGTGGCGGGATCGACCACACCGGAGAGCTCCATCGGCGGTTGTCCCGGCACGAGGGCCTTGGCGGTGACCTTGTTCCCGTCCCACACCACGTCCTGGATCGGCGCGGGCAGCACCAGGCTGCCGAACTGCACGTACCAGCCGCCCTGGCCGCCGCCCTTCGGCAGGTGCACCGCCGTCGGCTGCATGCCGCGGCCCGGGATCGGCTCGACGTCGACGCGCCACACCTGACCGGGATAGGCCTCGGCGAGCTCGGCGAGCTTGCCGAGCACCAGGCTCACCGGTTTCGGCGACACGCCTTCCTCGACCACGTAGTCGACGAAGCCGATCAGCATCTCGTCGGTGGACTGCGGTCCCCAGGTCACGTCCACGGCGGGATCGGGGTTGTGCGGGTTGCCTTCGGAGTTGTCCCAGTGCGCCTCGACCTCGATGCGAGTGCCCGCGGGCATCGCGACCGGCTCGACGAAGTCGTAGTTGGTCTGCCAGTTGAAGTCGTACCGGCTGACCTTGAGCAACTCCTTGCTCTCGCCGTCGGGGAACACCGCGGTGTAGCGCATGTCCTTGCCGCGGTAGTGCATGTGCGGCGTCAGCGAGAGGATGCGCACGTCCTGTGGGAACACGTAGGACGCCTTCGCTCCGTAGTTGGGGTCCCCGGCCGGGATCTTGAAGTCGGCGTTCAGCACCCAGAGGTTGACGAACTCCTTCTCGATCTTCGCCGGGTCGGCGAAGTGAATGCCGATGCGCGTGCGGTCGGTGCCGGCCTCACCATAGGGGTGATAGTGGAAGTCACCGAGCAGCTTGCGCCCCTTCGGCAGCAGCCGCGCCGTGGTCTCCGGAAACTTGCTGGGCGGCGCGCCGGCGGCCCAGCCCGAGACCCAAGCCTCCTGGCTGCGGCCCGATTCGTCGGCGCGCCACAGGATGAAGTGGTGGACCGCCTTGGGACTCCCCGGCAACACCTCGACCGCCTCGATCCAGCGGTCTTCCTCGAAGCTGATCATGGGGATGACATGGAACTGATCGGGGCCCTCGGCTGGCACCTCGATCGGGTCGAACTCGAACACGAAGTCCGGCTCGCCGAGGGTCCACTCCCCCGTCTTCTTCGCCGACGGCGGCGGCGGCACGTCGCCCTCGCCGCGCGGCGCGCCAGCCGCGACCCAGCGGGTGATCAGGTCGACCTCGGCGTTCGCGAGACTGATGTCGTTCGCGAACGGCCCAAAGCCCGGATCGGCGTCCCACGGCGGCATGTCGCGATTCGCCACCGCCTTCGCGATCGACTTCGCCCACGGCCGCACCTCGTCCCAGGTGCGCAGCGGCATCGGCCCGATCTCGCCGGGGCTGTGGCACGAGGCACAGTTACGGTGCAGGATCGGCGCGACGTCTGAAACGAAGGTCGGCTGATCGAGCGCGACCCCGCCGAGGACAGGGGCAGCGATCAACGAAGCGACCAGCAGCGACGCTGCGACGCCGGGCGCGAGGTATCGGTTTCGGCTCTCGGTCATCGGGATTCTCCGGAAGCGCCCGGAAGGGCTCTGGCCAGGTCTCGCCCAGGAACTACGGCCGAGGATGGATCCGGTTTCCTGTCGATGGTATCCAAGGTTGGACCGGGCTGCCGCCCCCGCCCTCTACTGACGCCCCGACAACGCCCGCCGCATCGAGAGCTCGAGGCGCGTGGGGGAGGCGGTCCCGGACCGCGAGTCCACCTCGACCACGACCGGCTCGAAGCCCGCGGCCAGGAGCTCGACGCGGTGTTGGCCCGGGCGCAGGGTCATCAGCGATCCCGAGGCGGGGCCGCGCGGCAACCCGTCGACCCTCACCTGGGCCACGAGCGCCGCCTCCGGCGGGCTGACGTGGAAGGTGATCGTCGAGCCGACGACCCGCCGAGGTGTAGCGACCTCCTCGTCCTCCACGCCCCCAGCTCGTCCCTGGTCCCCGCTCGCCGTCGCCTGATCTTCCCTCGTCTCCTGCGCCGGCTGCGCCGGCTCTTCCGCTGCCTCCTCCTCATCCCCCCGAGCCGCGTCCTCGTCGCGGCCGACCGTCGACGACTCGCTCGGTGTGCCGTCACGGCGATCGTCGAGCCATCGCAAGACGGATGCGCCGACGAAGACCGCGCCGCTCACCAACAGCGCCGCGGCCGCCAGGCCTCCCACGAGCCACCACCTCCTGGTGGCGGGAACGACGGGCGCTCCGGCCGACTCGACCGGAGGAGCCGGCGACGGCGCGATCTCCTCCGGCACGATCATGGTCGGCCGATCCCGCATATCGGCCAGCTCGCGCTCGATCGCGGCGAGCTCCTCGACCAACGCCTCGCCGCTCTCGAACCGCTGCTCGCGATCCTTGGCGAGCAGCCTGGAGATCGCCGAGACCAGGCGTGGCGGTACCTGTGGGCGCAGGTCGGCGATGGAAGGCGGCTCCTGATGGAGGATCTGGTACATCAACGACGTGATGATGTCGCCGTCGAACGGGCGACGCCGGGTCAGCAGCTCGAAGAGCACGGCGCCGAGCGAGAAGAGGTCGCTGCGGCCGTCGAGCGGCTCGCTGCGCACCTGCTCGGGCGAGAGGTACTGAGGCGTGCCGACGATCGCGCCCGACGACGTGTAGGCCGTCGACTGGTCGACCAGCTTCGCGATCCCGAAGTCGGTGACCTTGACCACCCCGTCCGCGTCGACCAGCAGGTTGGACGGCTTGATGTCGCGATGCACGATGCCGCGTCGATGGGCTGCCGCGAGACCTGCAGAGGCCTCGCGCACGATGCGCACCGCCTCGTCGATCGTGATCGGCGGCTCGCGTCTCATGCGCGCGGTCAGGTCCGAGCCCTCGACGTACTCGAAGGCCAGGTAGAAGGTGCCGTCGATCTCGCCCGCTTCGAACAGGGTCACGACGTGGGGATGGACGAGACGGCCCGCCGCCTTCGCCTCGCGGGCGAGACGCTCGCGCAGCCCCTTCTCGATCTCCTCGCCGCCCCCGAGGACCCGCACGGTCTTGATCGCGAGCAGCCGCTCGATCTGCGGGTCCTCGGCGAGGTAGACCTCGCCCATCGCGCCTGCGCCGAGCTGGCGAACGATGCGAAAACGCCCGAACTGCGAGCCGGCCTCGAGCGGCATCTCACCTCGGACCGGAGCTACGCCGCCGGATCACCAGCACCACCCCGACCACCAGGGCAAGACCCAGCAGCAGCGCGAAGATCAAGGCGGCGCCGCACGTCAACATGCCACCCGGAAAGACGTCGAGAGGCGAGGTGGGGTCACGCTGCTCGCCCTCCGGCGTGGTCTCGCCCTCGGTCTGAACGGCCTCCTCGGCGCTCTCGGGCGCAGCGGCGGCGCCGCCCTGCGAGGTCAGCTCCAGCGTGTAGGAAGTCGCGCCCAGGCGCTGGGAGGACGACGACGCCCCGACCGCTACGAACAGGCGCCCGGCGCGGGGAGGGCGAAGCTCCTCGAGCCTGACTGCCGCGCCCGCGTTCGGAGCCTTGCTCGAGGCGACCCGCACTCCGTCCTCGTCCGTGACCACGAGCGAGACGATGTGCTGCTGCTCGTCCGGCCGGACCCGCAAGCCGTAGGTCGCGCTCGGCTGCGCAGCGAAGGAAAAAACGTCCTTGTCGGTCGCCCCGTAGCTCCGGGGATGCAGCCACGCCCGGTGCTCTCCGGGGGTGATGGTCACCGCCTCCCGATCGGTATCGCCCGCGTCGGTGCCGCTTTCGGCGTCGGTCTGGTCGATCAGCTCGACCGTGATCGGCGAGCCCTTGTGGATGCCCCAGCCCGACCAGGTGCTCTGTCCGACCGAAATGTAGTAACGGCCGCCGCCGCCAGCCAGCACCGTCGCGCCGGCCGCCGCCTGGCTCCCGGCCGCGTAGCTGTCCTGGCCCGAGACCTTCCTGCGATCGGGGGCGTAGACCCAGACCCCGGCCGTCGGGTTGGTGTTCTCACGGAACGTGTCGCCCTCGATCCGCACGCCGACCTCGTACGCCACCTGGGTCACCCGCAGCACCCAGCCGGGTGTGACGTCGATGCTGAAGTAGTCGTACTCGTTCGGCCGCTGGTGGTGGTCGAGGTGGTAGGTGCCGGGCGCGATGGGAACGGCGCTGTCGAAGCCGTTACCGCCGCGAATCTCCTGGCCCACGGTCTCGCGCTCCTTGTCGAGCAGCAGCCCCGCCTGCGTGAGCTGGCGGAGCGAGTCGGCGAGCTCGCCGGCATCGGTCGCGTCGCGGTACTCGCCGCCGGTGCACTGCGCGATCGCCTGGAGCTGGGCGCGCGCCGCGGCGTCGACGTCGAAGCCCACGGTGTGCACCGTCAGCTCGAGACCGCGCTCGGCGAACGCGCACGCCACTGCGGCCGGGTCGCCGCCGCAGCTCTCCTCGCCGTCCGACACCAGGATCACCGCTGCCAGCTCGTCGCCGAGATCACCGAAGTCGGCCGCCGCCAGTTGCAGCGAGTGAGCGAGCGGCGTCTGACCCAGCGGCCTCGCCGCGTCGACGGCGGCGATGAACCGCGCCCGATCGAGCGGACCGAACGGGATCACCAGCTCGGTATCCGAGCAGCTCGGATCCTTCGGCTCGGAGGGCAGTCGGTGTCCGTAGAGGCGCAGTGCGACCACGCTGCTCGCATCCAGCGCCTCGACCGTGGTCCGTACCGCCTGCTTCGCCGCCTCCATCTTGCTCGTGCCGCCCACCGCGGCGCGCATCGAGCCGGAGGCGTCGAGCACGATCTCCACCCGCGCCGCCGGCGCCGGCGCCGCGACCAGGCCGAGGAGCAGGAGAGCCCCCACCCCGACAGCCGGTCTGCCGCCGCAAGACGTTCCACACGAAAACACCTCGGGCCGAGAGACGGCATCCCTCATCGCGGACCTCCTGACTTCCGCTGGGCAGAACCTCTTCGAAGAGTTACCCTTTTGATCATACGACGCCAGACACCCGCCGAGCCGGAGGCTCGCCAGACGCTTCGGTGCCGGCCCGCACGGATGGCGCTAGGCTGTCGACTCACCCAACGTCGTCCCGCGCGCGGCCTGCCGCTGCGCCATGGAGCTGCCGCGATGAACCTGCGCACGCACCCCGCCGGTGCCCGCCTCCTTCGCCGCCCGGCCCTATTCCGGGCGCTGGCGGTCGCCGGCGCGCTCTGGTCACTCGCCGCGCCTGCTGCCGAGAGCGCCTCGCCGGAGACCGCGCTCGACCGGTACGTGCGGAAGCCCGACACGGCCTTCCGCTGGGAGGTGGCGGCCACTCTCGAGGGCGCCGGCTACCGCGCGCACGTCGTCGATCTGGTGTCGCAGACCTGGCGTGCGCCCGAGGAGGTCGACCGCACCGAGTGGCGCCACTGGCTGACCGTGATCGTGCCGGACGCGGTGCGCCACGACACGGCGCTCGTGTGGATCGGCGGCGGCCGCAACGGCGACCCCGCTCCCGAGCGGGTCGCCGAGCGGTCGCTGCGCCTGGCGCTCGAGACCGGCACCGTGGTCGCCGACCTCGGCATGGTGCCCAACCAGCCGCTGCACATGGCCGACTCGCCTCGCCAGCCGCGCCTCGAGGACGACCTGATCGCCTACGGTCGCGTGAAGTACCTGGTCACCGGCGACGAGCAGTGGCTGGTGCGGCTGCCGATGGTCAAGTCGGGGGTGCGCGCGATGGATGCCATCCA
This sequence comes from Thermoanaerobaculia bacterium, assembly GCA_035524895.1. Taxonomy (GTDB): domain Bacteria; phylum Acidobacteriota; class Thermoanaerobaculia; order Multivoradales; family Multivoraceae; genus DATLFI01. The sequence goes on from DATLFI010000423.1 coordinate 26,153, forward strand.
GGAGTTGATGCGCGACGATCGCCACGGGGGACCGAAGGCCGAGATCGCGCGCTTCGTGGTCGCCGGCGGCTCCAAGCGGGGCTGGACCACCTGGCTGGTCGGTGCGGTCGACGAAAGGGTGCGCGCGATCGTGCCGCTGGTGATCGACGCGCTCAACACCGAGGCGATCACGCGCCACCACTTCGCCGCCTACGGCTTCTTCTCGAGCGCGCTCGGCGACTACGTGCGCCACGGCCTCTACCCGCACCTGCTGGGCACGGAGGGCTTCCGGCGCATCCTCGAGATCGAAGACCCCTACCTCTACCGCGACCGCGAGCGGCTGCGCATCCCGAAGTACGTGGTCAACGCTTCCGGCGACCAGTTCTTCCTGCCCGACAACTCGCGCTTCTACTTCCGCGACATGCCCGCCACCAAGCACCTGCGCTACGTGCCGAACGCCAAGCACGACCTCCGGGGCAGCGACGCGCAGGACGGCGTGCTCGCCTGGTACCGCGCGATCCTCGCGGACCGGCTGCTACCGCGCTTCGAATGGACGATCGGTGCAGACGGTGCGATCGAGATCCGCCTGGGTGCCGCGGGCGCTCGCGCCGAGCCCGAGGACCAGCCGCGCGAGGTCCTGCTCTGGCAGGCGACCAACCCCGACGCCCGCGATTTCCGGCTCGACATCATCGGCCGCGCCTGGACCAGCTCGGCGCTCGCGCCGACGAGCACGGGTCTCTACCGCGCCACCCTGCCCGTCCCCGAGCGCGGCTGGCGCGCCTTCTTCGTCGAGCTGGTGTACGACGGCGTCGGAGCTGAGCCGCTGCGCTTCACCACCGACGTCAGCGTGGTGCCGGACGCGCTGCCGTACCGTCTCGAGGACCATACCGGCCCGTGGCTGGAGCCGCGAGCGCGGCCTTGAGGCTTCGACCTCGACCATGGACCGGCTCGGCCACTACCAGATCCTCGAGCCCATCGGCAAGGGCGGCATGGGCATGGTCTACCGCGCGCGTGACGTGCGGCTGGGACGCGTCGTCGCGCTCAAGGTGTTGCCGGAAGCCGGCAGCGAGGATCCGGCCCGGCGCGCGCGCTTCCTGACCGAAGCGCGCGCCTGCGCGTCGCTGCTCCACCCCAACATCGCGACGCTCTTCGAGTTCGGTGAGGCCGAGCGGCCGCACGGACCGCCCCGGCTCTTCCTCGCCATGGAGTACGTCGAGGGCGAGGACCTGAGCACCCTGCTCGCCGCCGGCCCCTTGCCCATCGGGCAGGCGCTGGCGATCGCCCGTCAGCTCGCCGCGGCGTTGGCGGCGGCGCACCGCCATGGCGTGATCCACCGCGACCTGAAACCCGGCAACGTGCGGCTCGAGCCAGGCGGCAGGGTCAAAGTGCTCGACTTCGGGCTCGCCAAGCTGGTGGTCACCGGCGACGCTACGGTCGAGGACGGCTTCCACACCCGCGAAGGCGTGCTGATGGGCACACCGCCCTACCTGGCGCCCGAGCAGGCACGCGGCCAGAAGGTCGACGAACGCGCGGATCTCTACTCGCTCGGCGTGATCCTGTTCGAGATGCTGACCGGTCGCCGCCCGTGGAAGAGCCGGGACTTCGCCCAGTACCTCTACGAGCTCGAGTCGAACGACCCGGTCGACGTGCGCAACCAGGTGCCGGTCGCGGAGCCGCGGCTGGTGGCGCTGGTCGAGCGGCTGCTGCGCAAGGAGCCGGAGACCCGCTTGCAGTCCGCCGCGGAGGCGGAGAAAGAGCTTGGCTCGCTCGAGGCTTCGTGGTCGGCGATGACCGGGGCGGCGACCGCCGAGCCCGGCCAACCGAGGCTGCCGCCGGCGAGCCAGGCCCGATCGACCTACTGGACCCGCCGCGGGCTGGTCGCGCTAGCCGCACTGCTCGGCGTCCTGTTCGGCGCCGCGATCGTGCTGCGTCTGCTGCCCGACGGTCCGCCGGCGAGCCCGGACGCCCGCCTCGAGCTGGCGGTGGCGCCCTTCGACAACCTCACCGGCGACCGTGAGCTCGACTTCGTGGCGCGCGGCATGAGCCTCGCGCTGTCGGGCGACCTCGCCAACCTACCGGACGCTCACGTGGTCGACTCCGCGGTCGCTGCGGCCTACACCCACACCTCCGACCCGCGCCTTCGAGGACGGCTCGCCACCGACCACGGCGTCGACCAACTGGTGCGGGGCCGAATCCAGCGCGAGGGCACGCACATGCTGGTCAGCATCGACCTGGTCGACCTGGAGTCCGATCGCGTCTCGTGGTCGCGTTCGTTCGAGGGCGACACCGGCGAGCTGCTCGCGCTACAGGAGAAGGTGGTTCGCGGCGTCGCCGCCGGGCTACGCGACCGGCTCTCGACCAGCAGCCGCGACCGCCTCGAGCGGGAGCCGACGAGCTCCAACGAAGCGTACGAGGCCCACCTGCGCGGGCTGCAGTTCGCCGAGGACCCGTCCGGGCCCGGCGATCTCGAGGTTGCGATCCACTTCTTCGAGCGCGCGCTCGAGCTCGATCCCCATTTCGTGTTCCCTAGGATCCAGCTAGCCGAGGCGCTGCTCGACCTGTTTTCGGCGCGTCGCGACACCGCTCTCCTGCAACGCGCCCGTGACGAAGCGCAGCGAGCCTTCGAGGCGCGACGCGACTTGGCGGATGCTCGTCTGGTGCTGGCCCGCGCGCTGCGGGTCTCCGGCGAGCCGGAACGAGCTCGCGAGCTCCTTGGAGACCTCGGCGACCCGACCGCGGTCGCCGGGGGTCTCGCCGAGAGCCAGCCGCTCGAGCTGTTGCTCGAGCGCGCCTATCAGATGCGAGCCGGCGACTCGGCAGGCGCCAGCGCGCTCTTCACCCAGGCGACCGAGACCGCCCCGGACGACTGGCGGGCGTGGTCGGAGCTGGGCATCGACTCGATGCTCGGTCGCCGCTATGACAATGCCGAGGCCGAGCTCGGGCGCGCGCTCGAGCTGGCGCCCGAGAACCAGAAGATCCTGTCCAACCTCGCCGCCGTCCTGCTACGACAGGCGAAGTACCACGAAGTCGTCGCGCTCGCCGCCCAGCTCGTGGCGCCGATCAGCCATGCCTCGCTCGCCTCCAACGTGGGCTTCGCGTATTACCAGCTCGGCGACCTGACGCGCGCCGAGTCGCACTTTCGGCTGGCCGCCCGGCTGCGACCGAGCGACGACCGACTGCTCGCCAATCTCGGCGACGTGCTGCAGCGGCTCGGTCAGTCCGAAGCAGCCCAGCGGGAGTACCTGGGTGCGCTCGCGCTGGTCGAAAGCCGGCTGCGGGCCTTCCCGGAGCTGCCCGACCTCCGTGCGCAGCGCGCTCTGTTGCTCGCCAAGGGCGGCCGCTGCGAAGACCTGGCCGCGTTCGACTTGTCTGGGCTGCCGGCGGACGAGCCGACGCCGCTCGGTCGGGTCGCCAAAGCGCTCGCGCTGTGCGACGACCGCTCCGGAGCCCTCGACTATGTCGCCAAGACTCTCGCCGCCGGCGAGAGCCCTGGAGTGCTCGCTGCGGCGGAGGAGCTCGCCTCGCTGCACGACGATCCCGGATTCCGCCGCATGGTCGCCTCGCCGCCCTGAACGAGCAGCGCGCCCCGTTGCGCGGCTGCCGACGCCGAACTTCAGGGCTCTTCTGCAGCTGCGGGTGGAACGAAACCGCGGGGTGGGTCGACGATGATTTCCGGGTCGGCGCAGGCGATCAGGGTCCCGTCCTCGGGGTTCCCGTCGTAGAGCTTGATCCCGTAAGACCAATAGGTGATGTCCGTTCCGGACATGCCGCGCAGCTTGGGCCGCTTCGAGCTGACCTCGAGCTTGTCGCCGGGGCCGGAGCCTCGACATCCGGACGGACAGTAGGCATCTGGCGTCGGCGTGCCCGTAGCCTTGCCGGACTCGTGAGCGACCACCGCCGTGTATCGCTTGTTCGCATCGAGCCCCGCGAACACCCACTGCACCTTCGCGCCGTCGTCGAAGCACTGGCCGCTGTGCGCCACGCGACACTCCACCGTGACTTGCGCGGCCACCTCCAGCCCCTGGGCTGCGTCCCTGCATGCATGACAGCCGGGGTTACCCTGCGTACACATCGTCACCGGAATCGCGCGTGCATCCGCTGTTCGTGCCTCCTCGAGGTCCGCACCC
>DATLFI010000424.1:0-2928 GCA_035524895.1 Thermoanaerobaculia bacterium
GACGACGCCGTCAACGATTCCGCGCCTTCTCCGTCGGCTGATCCGCCGCTCGCTCTCTCTCCACCACCGGAGGCACCTCCGCCCACTGTCATCGAGCACACCATCGTTGAACGCATCATCGAACGCACGCCGGTGTTCACGACAACCACCACCGGCGGCCTCACAGAGGCCGACCTCACGGCGGCCCTTGCGGCGTTTCGCGAAGACCTGGAGCCCGACTTCGACATCGCCCGCCGATCACCCAGCCGCTCCTCCATCACCCTCAATGACGCCTCGATCCCCGATGACCTTACGGTGTCGAACTATCTTCATCTCGGCGGCGGCACGCTCACCGGTGCGCTTGTCGGCACCGATGGCTCCTTCACCACGCTTGGCGTCGGGACGACGTCGCCATCCGACATGTTCGCCCTTACCGGCGCCGCACTTCTCGCCCAGATCACTGCACCATCAGTGACCACTGACCGCCTCTACAACACAAGCGGTGATCTCTACTGGGCCGGCTCGGTCATCGGCGGAGCTACGACTGGCCAATGGACTACTGATGGCACGCACGTCTGGCGTGCGTCAGGCAAAGTGGGTGTTGCCACAAGCTCACCGTGGGGTGTCACGGACGGCGCCAGAATCGCTCTTAGTGAACACGAAGTTTTACGACCCCCTCGAGGTGCGGGCTTGACGGGCTGAAGGCGAGCTTCGGCGGCTAGGGTTGGCCGCCGGAGGGAAGCCGGATGCCAATCCGCTTGCGCCGGGAGGAGATCGTGACGATTGAGGTTCTTGCGGAGAAGGGTCAGAACCACTGCGAGATCGCGCGGACGCTGGGGGTGACCGAGGGCACGGTGCGCTATCACCTGCGTCGAGCCGCGGAGTCGGCGCAGGACGGACGCGCGAACAAGCCGTTTCGGGCGGAGGAGTTCGGCGAGCTGATCGGCGCCTGGTTCGCCGAGCGCGAGGGCGAGACGCGACCGGTGAACGTGCTGGAGCTCTACGAGCTGCTGGTCGAGGAGCACGGGTACGGGGGCTCGTACCAGTCGGTGCGACGCTACGTGCGGTCGCACTATCCGAGGCCGCTGCTGCGCACGTACCGTCGGGTGGAGACGCCGCCGGGTGCGCAGAGCCAGACCGATTGGGCCGAGTACCCCGCGGTCGATCTGGGGGAGGGACCCCGTCCGGTGTCGGCCTTCGTGATGCGGCTCTCGCACAGCCGCAAGCCGGCGGTGGTCTGGAGCCTGGGGAAGGACCTGCTGTCGTGGCTGGGCTGCCACAACCGGTCCTTCGAGCGGCTGTCGGGGATTGCGGCGGTGAACCGGATCGACAACGTGAAGACGGCGCTATCGGAGGGCGCGGGCCCGTGGGGGACGATCCATCCTGCCTACCGGGCGTATGCGCGCGCCGTGGGTTTCCACGTCGACGCCTGTAATCCGCACGATCCCGAGGCGAAGGGTAAGGCCGAAGCGGCGGTGCGGCTGACGCGCCTGCGGCTGGATCCCACCGGACGAGCGTACGAAGGCCTCGAGGATCTGCAGAGCTGGACCGATCAGCGCGTCGAGGGATGGGCGAAGCGAGCGGTGTGCCCGGCGACAGGGCTGACGGTCCAGGAGAGCTGGGAACGGGAACTCGAGCGCCTGGCTCCGGTGACCCTTCTGCCCGAGCCCTTCGACATCGCTGTGATGAGGCCGGTGCACAAGGACTGCATGGTGCACTTCGAGGACCGCTCCTACCCGGTGCCGTTTCAGTGGGTCGGCCAGAGAGTCGAGGTGCGCGGCTGTGCGGGCAAGGTGCAGATCCTCGCCGAGGGACGGATCTTGCGCGAGTACCCGCGTAAGACCCAGGAGCGGATCCTGATCGATCCGAGCTGCTACGAAGGCGAAGCGACCGACCGTGTCTTCCCGCCGCGACCGCTGGGCAGGATGGGTCGCAAGCTCCAGGCGATCTACGAGCTGCCGGTCGAGTTGCGCCCGCTCGATCTCTATGCCGCCCTGGCGGAGGTGGCGCGATGACGCGGGCCCAAGGACGCGTCGATCTCGATGCCACACGGGGCCAGCTCGAGCAGGCTGGCCTCGGCCACGCCGCCTTTCGCCTGGGCGAGCTGGTCGAGGAGGCGACCAAGAAGGAGCTCTCGGCGCACCACTTCCTCGATCGGCTCTTGGGGATCGAGCTTTTGGAGCGCGAGGAGCGGCGCATCAAGACCTCGCTGCGTTTGTCGGGTCTGCCGCCGGGCCAGACGCTGGGCAGCTTCGACTTCGCCTTCCAGCCGTCGATGGAGAAGAGCCGCATCGAGACCCTGGCGACCTGTGCCTGGATCCGCGATCACGCCACGACCTTGATTCAGGGACCACCGGGGACCGGCAAGACGCACATCGCGGTGGCGCTCGGGGTGAAGGCGATCGAGAATGGTTTCTCGGTCGCCTTCTTCCGACTCGATGACCTGCTGCACGCGCTGCGCATCGACGCGGAGCTGGCACCGCGGCGCCTACGACACAAGAAGTACATGAACACGGCGCTGCTGATCATTGACGAGGTCGGCTTCCAGCCGATGACGCGCCAGGAGGCGAGCCTCTTCTTCCGTCTCGTGAGCTGTCGCTACCAGCGTGGTGCGACACTCATCACAACCAACAAAGCGGTCAAGGACTGGCCCGAAATCCTCGCCGGCGACGAGGCGATGGCGGCGGCTCTGCTCGACCGCCTGCTGCATCGCTGCCACGTCTTCAACGTCAAGGGTCGCTCGTACCGCCTGCGCGACCTCGAGAGGATGCTGAAGTGAGGCGGCGGCGGCGATCGCCGAACTCGCCAACCCGGCGATTCCGGGGGGTACCTAGACCCTTACTCCCCTCTCGCGGATGCGTCCTGGGCCAAATGGTGAGGTCGTTTTTCGCCATCGACCCGGCCGAGACGTCGCGGCGCCGGGTGGGGGCGTCGGGCGACGCCCCCCTC
>DATLFI010000425.1:0-37894 GCA_035524895.1 Thermoanaerobaculia bacterium
GTGAACGGCACGGCGAGCGGGCGCTCGTCGTCCGAGAGGTCACGGCGCGCGGCCGCCGCCTCGAAGCGGGCCGAAGCGCGCTCGCTCGACTCGGGCGCGCGCCAGCTCTCGTCGAGCACCACGGCCGGCAGCAGGGCGTCGACGATGCGCCGCCGCTCCGTGGCCACCCACCGCGGGTGGAGCAGCGCGAACGGCGCCCCGAGCTCGATCAGGGCGAGGACCGCGACCGCCACGTCCAACCGTCGCTCGCCGAGCACCGCGACACGCGGGACTTCGGCCGGCCATCCCGACACCGGGGGCGCGCTGTCGAGCGCACCGAGCGCGAGCAACTCCTGGCCGGCTGCTGCGACGCGCCGCGCCAGCTCGACCCAGGTGAGCTCCTCCCCCTCGACGACCAGCGCGATGCCGTCCGGGCGCTCGGCGGCGGCGGCACGCGTCGACAGCGCCGTCGCGGCGGCACGTTCACGCGCCGGCTCGCTCACCCGCCGCGCCCTCCGAGCGCGAGCCCGGCCGCGAGCAGCACCGAGAACGCCAGCTCGAGCCGACCGGTCCCGCCGAGCGCCGGGTCGAGCGTCCGACCCTCCTCGAGCAGCACGCGCCGCACCAGCGGCACCGCGAGCGGCAGGCTCGCGAGCGGCAGCAGCATAGCGAGCCCAGCGCCCCGCAGCGCGAGCGCCACCGCGGTAGCGTAGGCCAACGCCAGCAGGACGACGTACTCCGCGCGCGCGGCCGATCCGCCGAACCGCACCGCCAGCGTGCGTTTGCCGGCGAGCGCGTCGGTGTGGCGGTCGCGCAGGTTGTTGACCACCAGGATGGCGGTCGCGAGACACCCCACCGGGATCCACGCCCACCAGGCCAGTTCGGGCACCGCGCGGCACTGCACGAACGCGGTGCCGACCACCGCGACCAGGCCGAAGAAGACCATCACGAACAGGTCGCCGAGGCCCCGGTAGCCGAGCGGGAACGGGCCGAGCGTGTAGGCCAACCCCGAGACCACCGACGCGGCGCCGATCGCGACCACCCACCAGCCGGCGAGCCAGGTCAGGTACACACCGCAAAGCGCCGAGGCGCCGAAGGCCAGAACCGTGGCGACCGCCATCGCGCCCGGCGTCACCCAGCCCGACGCCACCGCGCGCGCAGGCCCCACGCGCCGCTCGTCGTCGGCGCCGCGCCGCGCGTCGCCCAGGTCGTTCGCGAAGTTGGTGCCGACCTGGATCAGCGTGCCGCCGACGAGCGCCACCAGCGCCGTGCCCGGCTCGAAGCAGCCCGCCCGGAAGGCCAAAGCGCTGCCCACCAGCACCGGCGCCAACGCCGCCCAGAGCGTCGCGGGGCGCATCGCGAGCCACCAGCGCCGAAACGTTCCCGGCAAGCCAGCCCCCTACGGAAACCGCGTGAACTTGTCGAAGTCCGGAGCGCGCTTTTCTAAGTACGCGTTGCGACCCTCCTGGCCCTCCTCGGTCATGTAGAAGAGCAGCGTCGCGTTGCCCGCGAGCTCCTGCAGCCCGGCTTGGCCGTCGCAGTCGGCATTGAGCGCCGACTTCAGGCAGCGAAGCGCCATCGGGCTGTTGCGCAGGATCTCGCGGCACCACTGCAAGGTCTCCTCCTCGAGCCGATCGAGCGGCACGACGGTGTTGACGAGCCCCATATCGAGCGCCTGTTGCGCGTCGTACTGGCGGCACAGGTACCAGATCTCGCGCGCCTTCTTCTGGCCGACGATGCGCGCCATGTACGAGGCGCCGTAGCCGCCGTCGAAGCTGCCCACCTTCGGCCCGGTCTGGCCGAAGCGCGCGTTGTCGGCGGCGATGGTGAGATCGCACACCATGTGCAGCACGTGGCCGCCGCCGATGGCGTAGCCGGCGACCATCGCGATGACCGGCTTGGGCAGGGTGCGGATCTGCCGCTGCAAGTCGAGCACGTTGAGCCGCGCCACGCCGTCGTCGCCGACGTAGCCAGCCTCGCCGCGCACGCGCTGGTCGCCGCCCGAGCAGAACGCGAGGGGACCCTCGCCGGTGAGGATCGCCGCGCCGACGCTCGGATCATCGCGAACGTCGCGGAACGCGCGTTCCATCTCCTGCACCGTCAGCGGCCGGAAGGCGTTGCGCACCTCGGGCCGGTCGATGGTGATCTTGGCGATGCCCTCGGGCTCGCCGTCGACGAAGGACTTCTCGTAACGGATGTCTTCGAAGTCGAGCCCCTCGACGGGGCGCCATAGATGGCTCATGAGTAGCTCCTGGGTAGCGCGGGGAGGTGGGGTGACGGGTCGGCTATGTCTCATCACGGGGCCTTGGCGGCCTCGTCGCCGACCGCCCGCATCACTCGCGCTAGCTCGACCGGTGCCTCGAGCAGCAGGTTGTGGCCGCAGCCGGCGAGGACCTCGACACGAGCGCGCGCCATTCTCGATGCGGTCGCGCCTGCGACCGCCCGGAACTTGACGTCGCGCTCGCCCACGACCCACCACACCGGTAACGCCACGCTCTCGACACGCGACACGTAGCTCGGCATCGCGCCGAGGGAGAGTGTGCGCATCGCACCGGCCAGCGCGCGCGGGTCGTGCCGCAGCCTCGTCCGGAGCTGCCACTCGAGCGCCGGGGTCGGGAGGCATCCCTGACCCGCGAACACCGGTTGCCTCTCCCAGGCGGCAGCGAAGGACGCGACACCCTCTCGTTCGAGCAAGAGCGCCCACCGCTCGTCTGCCGCGACCCGCGCGGCGCGCTCGGCCTCAGCCTCGAGCCCCGGGTGCGCGGAGACCAGGACCACGGCATCGAACAGCTCCGGGTGCTCGATCGACAGTCCGAGCGCGAGCCGCCCCCCGAGCGAGTAACCGGCGATGACGCGGCGTTCCCCTGCGACGCGAGCCGATGCGGACGTCAGCTCCGCGATCCGTTCGACTTCTTCTGCGAACCCGCCGCGACAGCGACTGCCTTCGACCGTGCCGGCGCCGGCCAGGCCATGGCCACAGAGGCGGGGTGCAATGGGCTCGAGCTGGGGCGACACCTCGGCAAGCGTTTCGTACCAGCTCGCGGGCGCTCCTGCGAAGCCATGCAGCAGGATCCATCGCACGCCGGCGCCTGGCGCGCTCACGGCCTGACCCCTGCAGCGCCTGCTGGCGGACCGGCAGCGGTCCCAGCCATCGCCGAGCGCAGGGCGGCCCGCTCCGCGGCGGCAGCCTGCTCTGGCACGAGCACCTCGAGGACAGAGGCGCCGGGTCGACGGAGCGCCGTGCGCAGCGCCTCGGCGAGGTCCGCCCGCCCCGCGATGCGGGCGAACGGCAATCCGAAGGCAGCGCTGGCGCCGCCGACGTCGAGCCCTTGGGGCATCACGAAGTGCGGCAGCGCTCCGGCGCCGGTGCCCGAGGACGCGAGCGGGAGCTGCTCGAAGATCCGACCTCCTCTGTTCTGCAACACGACCACCGCGAGCGGGAGCTCGACGTCGCGAAGTGTCGCAAGACCCCCGAGATCGTGCAAGAAGCTCAGATCGCCGAGGAGGAGCGCCGCGGCGGACGGCGGCGACGGGCTCCCGGCGAGGGCGACCAACGATCCCGCGACTCCCGAGACGAGCCCGTCGATTCCGGCGAGCCCGCGCTGCGACCACACTCGAAGCGCACGCGGAAGGGCCGGCGCGAACACCTCCATCGAGCGCACCGGCAGGCTGTTGCCCAGTGCGAGCAGCGCATTCTCGGGAAGCGACTCGGCGACCACGCGCGCCACGATGCCTTCCCCGTCCTGGCACGCCAACGCCTCGATCGAAGCGCGCGCGGCGTCACACGCGCCCCGCAGCCGTTGGTGCCACGCGCCGCCGGAGCCCGGCAAGGTCGCCGTACCGAGCTTGGCGCGCAACGCCTCCGCGCAGGCGGCCAGCGGCGCCTGCACCACGAGCGTCGCGGTGCTCACGGGGTCGGGGAAGCCGTGCTCGGCGACCACCACGTGCTCGCGGACCGAAGGTGCCTCCAGCAGGTCCTCGTAGCCTGCGCTGATCGGCGAGGTGCCGAGCTGCAGCACGAGGTCGGGATCGAGCCGGCGCCGGGCCACGGCCGAGTCGAGCACGACCGCGAGCTCGTCACACCAGGGGATGCCGGCACGTCGCGAGGCACCCGCGAATCGAAGCTGGCTCGTCACCTCGGCGAACACCGGGAAGCCGAGGACCCGGAGCAGCGCCAGCACCGCCTCGGTCTCGGCCGCTCGCCAGAACGGCGCGGGTCCGCAGACCACGAGCGGACGCTCGGCGGAGCGGCATCGCGACGCGAGCTCCGCCAGCGCGGCGTCGCTTGGGGTGCAGATCGGGGACACCACCGCCACCACGCCCGTCCCGACATCCAGACCGCCGTCGGGCGGGTCCGCTTCGGTCGGCTCGAGCGGCTTGCGCGCGTGGACGTTCACGTGCACCGCGCCCGGTGTAGGCCATAGCGTTCGTGCCGCCGCCTGAGCGCCGATACGCCGCGCGGCGCGCAGCACCCGCGGTCGTGGCTCGGCAGCCGGCAGGTCGTAGAAGGCGCGAACGTGCCGGCCGAACAGGCCGATCTGGTCGGCCGTCTGCGGCGCGCCACAATCCTGACGCTCGTGGGGGCGATCGGCGGTGAGCACGAGGAGCGGCAGGTGCGCCGCCTCAGCCTCGAGAACCGCCGGGAAGTAGTGGGCTCCGGCCGAGCCTGAGGTGCACAGCAACGCCGAGGGGATTCCGGTCGCGCGGGCCTGGCCGAGCGCGAAGAAGCCCGCGGACCTCTCGTCGACGATGTCGTGCAGTCGAAGCTCCGGGATCCCTAGCGCAGCGAGCACCAGAGAAGTCGACCGGGAGCCCGGCGATATCACCAGGTCGTGCACCCCGGACGCGACGGCACCTTCGAGCAGCAAGCGGGCCGCGGTGACCTGGACCGCGCCGTCCGACGGATCCGTGAGGCGAACCGACTCGTGTGTCAACTAGCGACTCTCCTCCCGGACGAGGCGGGGCGCCGACCCAGGCACACCATGTCAGACCGGCTGGGCCACCCGAGCATCCCACCCAGCCGGCTCCAGATCCGGCGTCTCCTGCAGTGCCGAGCGGGCCGGCTCGAGCTTGAGGTCGGTCTCGCGAAGCTCTGCCTCCGGATCCGAGCCCTCGACCACGCCCGCGCCGGCATAGAGAAAGGCGCGCGACGGCGTCACCAGCATCGCGCGCAGCGCCACGCGGAAGTCGCCGTCACCCGCATCGTCGAACCAGCCCACGGGGCCGGCGTACCACCCGCGCAGCGACTCCTCCTGCTCGGCCAGCCATCGGCCGGCCGCGGCTACCGGATAGCCCGCGACTGCAGGGGTCGGGTGGAGGCGCTCCACCAACTCGAGCACGTGCCGGCGCTCTCGCAGCTCGCCATCGATCTCGGTCTCGAGGTGGAGCACGTGCTGCAGCGCGAGCACCTGCGGCTCTGCCGCCCAGTCGAGCCGCGAGCAGAGCGGGCGTAGCCGCTCGACGAGATGGCGTACGACCCAGGCATGCTCGCGGCGATCCTTGGGCCGGCTCGAGAGTCGTCGGGCGGCGTCGGCGCGCTGGCTGTCGGCATCCTCCGCAGACTGGCCCGGACGGCCCGCGCGCTCGGAACCGGCAAGAGCGTGGGTCTCGACCAGTCTGCCGAGCAGCCGCACCAATCGTTCCGGCGTGGCGCCCACGAAAGCACGATCGCCGCGCACGATCGCAAACAGCGCCGACGACTTCGGCGCGCCGGCGCGTCCGAATCGCGCCAGCAGCGATACCAGGTCGACCGGTGCCGACAGGTCGATTTCGACGCGCCGCACCGGCACCAGCTTGCGCGCCCGCCCGGTCGCGATGGCGACGAGGGCTCGCTCGACCGTGTCGCGGTAACGCTGCCGGCGCGCGGGAGCGCCGTCGTGCGCTTCCTCGTCGTTGCAGTGCGTCTCGCGCTCGATGCCGCTCAGGACCGGCGTCGCGTCGGGCGAGCACAGCGCGGCGACGATGTCATCCAACTCGGCGAGAGCCCGCTCGAGTGCCGTCTCGACCTCGGTGGCGCCGGAGAGTGCGAGCACCGCGACGTTGGCGACGCCGTCGCCGCCGACCAGCCAGCGGGGCAGCACCATCTCGGAGTCACCGAAGCCGTCCCACGGTGGCGACTCGGCGCTGCCGCTCGCGAACGAGAGGCCACCGAACCACCGCGCGCGCGAGCCTGCGAGCGCCCGCGCGCCGGGTGCCAGCTCGAACCAGCGCAGCCCGGCGGAGGCGCGCTCCGCCGCGGAGCGCAGCTCCACGAAGCGCTCGGCGCCGTGACCCCGCAGGCATAGCGCAGCGCCGAGCCCCACCCAGGTCTCCTCCGCCGAGCGCCACAGGAACGCATCGCCAGCGTGCAGAGCGAGCACCGCAGCCGGGTCTCCTTCGGGCAGCGGCAGCGCGATCAGCCCCGTCTCGTCCGGCCGCAGCCTGCGCAGCGCCTCCGCGATACCAATCTGCAGCGCGGCTCGACCGAGCACGAGCCCGCCTTTCGGCGCCGCCACGCTCATCGAGTCTCCTCCTCGGCCGGGCGACGCGCGACAAAGAGCGTGCAGGCGCCCAATCCGAGCGCGGAGACGTCCAACACCTCGAGCCCCGCCGTCACCAGCATCCGCGCGAACTCCGGCGGCTCCGGGAACGCCGCCATCGAGCGCTGGAGATACCGGTACTCGGCTGACGACGCCAGCAGCGCGCCGATCCTCGGTACCACTCGCCGCACCCAGAAGCGCGACAGCGGCGCCAGCCAACCCGCCCTGGGCTCGGCGAGCTCGAGGATGGCCACACGCCCCCCGGGACGAAGCACGCGCGTGATCTCGCGCAGCGCGCGCTCGCGGGCGGGCACGTTGCGGATGCCAAAAGCCATGGTCACCGCGTCGAAGGAGCCCTCCGCGAACGGCAGGTCCTCGGCGACTCCCTCGCTCCAACGACAGCTCTCGGCCTGCGCCGGCCGAGCCTTCGCGCGCGCGCGTTCGAGCATGCCCCGCGACGGGTCGAGGCCGACCACCTCGGTCTCCGGGTGGCGAGTCGCCAGCGCGAACGCGACGTCGCCGGTGCCCGTAGCGAGGTCGAGCACCCGAGCGCCCGGGCGCAACTCGACCGCGGAGACCAGCCGGCGCCGCCACCGCCGATCGAGGCCGAGGGACAACACCCGGTTGAGCAGGTCGTAGCGCCCGGAAATCCGATCGAACATCGTGCCCGAGCCGTCGGCCTTCTCGCCCGGGGACTCGCCACCGGAACGGGGCAGGACCATGCCGCTGCCGCGCACCACAGCCATGCTCAGTGCCGCCGGTGCAGGGTCGCTTCCGCGACCAGCTCGAGCGCGCGGGTCGCCTCGCTCGCGGGCAACGCGGCGAGGCAGGCTCGCGCGCGGCCGATCTCCGCCGCCGCCAGCGTCTGGCTCTCGGCGACCGCTCCGCTCTCGTGCAGGCGCCGCTGCACGATGCGGCAGAGGTCCAGCGACGGCTCCTGACCGAGCCTTGCGTAGTCGAGCACACGCTCGACGTGCGCGCGCAGATCCACGTCGCGCTCCAGCGCGACCAGCAACGGGTACGTCATCTTGCCTTCCCGCAGATCCGTGAACAGCGCCTTGCCGGTGACCGCCGGATCGCCGGTGAGATCGAGCAGATCGTCGACGATCTGGAATGCCAGGCCGAGATGGCGGCCGAAGTCGCCGAGGGCGGCGCACCCGGCGGGCCCGAGCCCGCCCGCGGCCGCCCCGGCGCGCAGGGCCCAGCCGAAGAGCGTGGCGGACTTGCCCTCGGCGATATCGAGGTAGACATCTCGCCGGGTGTCGAGCCGGCCGCGACACTCGAGCTGCAGCGACTCGGCGCGGATCATCTCCGCGATCACCTGGAGCAGCAGGTCGAGGGTGCCGGGCACGGCTGCCCGCCGCACACGCTGCAGCGCCTCGATCAGCAGCCAGTCGCCGGCGAAGATCGAAGCCGCGTTGCCGTACTCGGCACGCGCCGCGACGTGGCCGCGACGCTCGGTGGCCAGATCGACCACGTCGTCGTGGAGCAGCGTCGCGTTGTGCACCAGCTCCGCAGCGACTGCCAGGTCGATCGCCGGCCGCGACGAGCCGGAACCGACCCGCGCCGCGAGCAGGACGCAGAGCGGCCGCAGGCGCTTGCCGCCCTGCGTCAGCAGGTGCGCGGCCGCTCGCTCCGAGAGCCGCTCCCCGCCGCGGAGCTCGTCGAGCTCGATCTCGAGCTGCACCAGGTCGTCCTGGACGATGCCGATGAGCTCGCCGAGATCCACCGCGAGGCGTTCCAGGCCGTGCTCGAGGCACAGGCTGCGCAAGCGATCCAGCACCTCGACGCGCGAGGTGGCGTTGGGGGTCTCGGTCAGCATCGCAGTTCCCTTCTCCAGTCCCTTCTCCAGCTCTAAGGCTCGGCGGCCGCCGCGGCGCGGGAGCGCGCCGCATCGCGAGCCTTCTCGCCGCGCCCGCGGCTGGTACCGAGCAGGAGCTTCAGGCCGAGGTTCGAGACGGTGCCACCCTTGAGAAAACGCTCGACGATCGAATCCGCCAGCTCGACCAGGGCCTCCATCGCGCGGAGGCGCTCGGCGAACACGGCATTCTCGGGCGCCGGGTCTGCCTCGAGCTCGGGGATCCACTCACGCAGGTTCTCGAGGATCGGATCCCACTCTCGTCGTTTGCGGATCTGCACCACGTTGCGCACGATCTTCTCGAGGTCGTCGACCGGCGCGTAGAGAATGCGCCGGGAGCCCGGCACCCGCTGCGCGGTGACCAGACCCCAAGCCCGCAGCTCGCGACACGCCATGCTCACTGCGCCGCGTGACAGCTCGAGCCCTGCCATGATCTCCTGCGCGTCGGCAGGCTCGCTTCGGGACAGCAGCCAGCCGAAGACACCCGCGGTGGTCGGTGGAACACCCCAGAACGTGCCGAGAGAGCTCCAGAGCCGCACGAACGACTCGCGAATCGCCGCCGCGTCCATGGGCGGGACTGTAGCGGAGCTTGGCACTACTTTCAAGTTTTTCTGAACGTTGTGTGGGGAGCCGAGGTGTCACTCTTGGAGGACACCTGGTAACCTCGAAAGGGGACCGAGCGTGAGTCGGCGGTCCGCGATCGGCCGACGTAAGGGCGGCACGTTTGGTGCAAGCTTGGCTCCGCTCATGCGCTTCACGTCGCCGTTGGGCGACCGCACCCCCCCAGGAAGGGAGCTCCGATGTCCAAGAAACCCCTCTCGACGGCGCTGCTCGGCGTGCTCTGCCTGAGCCTCGCCGCGACAGCCCCCGCGGTCGCAGCCGGCACCGAGACGGCGCCGGGCGCGCGTCTCGCCTTCACCGCCTGCGCGGCGGTATCAGCCGACGTAACAGCCACGCGCTCCGTGGCGCGCTGGATCGACGGCGAGCTGCGGAAATGGCAGGAGCTGGACGTTCCCGGCGGCACCTGCGTCGTCGAGCTGGGTGCGCAACCGCGGGCCCTCTCACCCGCGGAGGCCGCAGCGCTGTACGAGCACCGGAGAGACGCCTCGCCCGAGCGTGTCGTGAGCCAGACCGTCGCGGGGGATCGCCGCGGCGGGGCGCGCCGCACCGAGAGCCTCGAGGTGCCGCGCGAGTCCTCGCTCGAGGTCCTCGCCGGTCGCCAGGGTCAGTCCGCCAAGGCTCTCTCCAGCATTCGCCGCCGTCTCCCGACACCAGCGACGCGCCACACCGCTGCAGCTCTCGGCGACGTCCCGGGCCTGCCTGCGCGAGCCCATAGTCCGCTGGTCTTCGGACCCGACGACCGCATCCGCGTGACCAACACCAACGAGTTTCCCTACCGGACGATGGCCTTCGTTCTCAGCGAGTTTCCTGACGGGTCACTGCTCGGGTTCAGCGGTTTCCTGGTCTCTCCCTACACCGTGCTGACCGCCGCGCAGGCGCTCTATCAGAACGCGCTCGGCGGTTTCGCCACGCTGGTCGAGGTGTACCCTGGGCAGACCCAGGCTGGTCCTGGGGCGAATCCCACTTCGCCGTTCGGCAGCCGGTTCGGCGCCTTCATCGAGGTCCCGACAGCCTGGACCAGCTTCGAGGACCCCGCCGACAACTACGGCGCGATCCTCCTCGACGAGTCGTTCGGCGGCATCGACCAGTTCCTGCCGGTGGTGTTCGGGCGGGTCCCGCCTGCCAACGCCGAGATGGCCGCCTACGACGCGTTCCCCCACGGCGAGCAGGGCAGCCTGGCGCTGTGGCGCCGCGACGGCCAGACCGACGGCCACAACGACAACTTCGTGTTCCACCTGCTCGACGACGACGAAGGCGCCATCGGCGCGCCGATCTGGGATGGCGTCGACCGCGTGTTCGCGATCGACTGCTGCGAAGCCGACGACAAGTCCGCCAACGTCGGCGTGCGCTTCACCAACTCCAACCGCGACCTGGTCGAAGACTGGATCGCCTTCGAGGGCAGCGGGGGAGACCCGCTCACCGGTCCGCCGCTGGTGCTCGGCAACGGACGCTTCGAGGTGCGCGCCGCGTTCCGCACCGATACCGGCTCGGAGGACGACGCCAACCCCACCGTGCTCACCACCGACACCGGATACTTCTGGTTCTTCGACGCCGACAACGTCGAGCTGGTGGTGAAGGTGCTCAACGCGTGCGTCATCAACCAGCACTACTGGGTCTTCGGCGGCGGACTGACCGACGTCGCCGTCACGATCGACGTGTTGGACACCCTGACCGACACGCTGCAGCGCTACTCCAATCCACAGGGCGTCGCCTTCCAGCCGATCACCGACAGCGCCGCGTTCGCGACTTGCCCGTAGGGCCCTCCCATGAAACTTGGCGACTACGTCCGCCACGACGCCGTCGGCCTGGCCCAGCTGGTTCGGCGAGGCGAGGTCTCGGCCGAGGACCTGCTCGACACCGCGATCGCAGCGACCGAGGCGATCGATTCGAAGATCCACTCCGTGGTGCACCGGTTCCTCGACCTGGCCCGGCAACAGGTTCGCGAGCTGCCGCGCGAAGCGCCGCTACGCGGAGTGCCGTTCCTGCTCAAGGACCTCAACATCCAGATGGCGAGCACGCCGCTCACCAACGGCAGCCGTCTGTGGCGAGACTTCGTGTGCGACCACGACAGCGAGGCACCCGCGCGCTATCGCAGCGCGGGTCTCGTGATCTTCGGCCGCACGGCATCGCCCGAGATGGGGCTCACCACCACCACCGAGTCCCAGCTCTTCGGCAAGACGCGCAACCCGTGGAACCTCGAGCGCACCGCAGGAGGCTCCTCGGGCGGCGCGGCGGCGGCCGTAGCCGCGGGGATCGTGCCCGCCGCGCACGCCAGCGACGGGGGCGGCTCCATCCGCATCCCGGCTTCGTGCTGCGGTCTGTTCGGTCTCAAGCCGACTCGGGCCCGCGTCACGGTAGCTCCCGACAAGGGTCACGGCTGGAGCGGGCTCTCGACCCAGCACGTGGTCTCGCGCTCGGTGCGCGACAGCGCCGCGCTCCTCGATGCCATCGAGGGTCCCTCACCAGGAGATCCGTACTGGGCGCCGCCGCCGGCGCGACCGTATACGGAGGAAGTGAGGACTCCAGCCGGCCAGCTCCGCATCGCGTTCACGACGCAGTCCTTCAACGGCAGCGCCACCGACCCCGAGTGCGTGCGCGCCGTGGAGTCGACCGTCGAGCTCTGTCGCAGTCTCGGGCACCAGGTCGCCGAGGCGCGACCCGAGGTGAATCCCGATGCGTTGCGCGGTGTCGCGGGCACTATCGTGGGTGGCAGCCTGCGCGCGTCTTTCGAGGATCGCGCTCGCGCGCTCGGCCGACCGTTCCGACAAGACGACGTCGAGCCGCTCTCCTGGCTCACCGCCGCCGTCGACGAGCGCAAGCTCTGGGAGTACCCGCGCGCGGTCGACGCCGCGCACGCCATGGGTCGCGCGGTCGGTCGCTTCTTCCTCGACCACGATGCGCTGCTCACCCCGACCATGGCCGCGCCGCCCCTGCCGCTGGGCCGCCTCGCCCTCGACCGTGCCGACGGCGAGGGCTACCTGGTCGATCTGATGGCGACCATCGGCTACACCAACCTGATGAACGTCGCCGGCAACCCGGCGATGTCGGTGCCGCTCCACTGGAGCGAAGAGGACATGCCGATCGGCGTCCAGTTCGCGGCGGCTCTTGGTCGCGAGGATCTGCTGTTCCGGCTGGCGG
Source organism: Thermoanaerobaculia bacterium (assembly GCA_035524895.1). Classification (GTDB taxonomy): domain Bacteria; phylum Acidobacteriota; class Thermoanaerobaculia; order Multivoradales; family Multivoraceae; genus DATLFI01. Next base: position 12,115 of record DATLFI010000425.1, read on the forward strand.
CGCAGCTCGAGGAGTCGCGGCCGTGGTTCGACCGGCGACCGGCGGGATTCTGAGAGTGATGGTCACCCCTCGCTCCTCACGTTCTCGCTCGCCCTTCCGCGTCGCGGCGTCGGTCGCGCTCACGATCGGACTCGGCGCCGGTGCGGCGCTCGCTATCGCCTCGCTCGACGGCCGGCCCGGCGCGCCGGTGCCCGAGGTCACCTGGAAGCGGCTCGAGTTCCAGGCCAGCAAGCTCCTGGTCAAGGCCCGGGCCCACGTCGAGCTGACCCAGCACGACTCTGCCGCCGTACAGGGCCGCCTGCTCGAACGGGTCGCCGACCATCCGCTGCCGCCGCGGGGCTCGCGCGTCCTCGCGATCGAGGTCGGCTCGAGCTTCCTGGGCCGACACTCGACCACGTCTCTGTTCCTCGACCCTACAGACAACTCCGCGCTGCAGCGCGAGCAGGTCGAGACGGGCAAGCGGCAGCGGGTCAAGCTCTACCGCTTCTGCGCCGATGGTGTGTACTCGCGCCGGGTGACGCCGCGCGACGACGCCGAGAAAGCGCTCGCACCGGCAGGCTGGACCAAGATGCTCGAGGAGCACCTCGACTACGCAGCCGGCAAAGCGGTGAGCGACCCCGCGGCTCTCTTCTACCTGCTCTCCATCGCCGAGCCCAAGGCCTATCTCGACGGCCAGACAGTGCAGCTCTTCTCACAGGGCGAGGTCCACGCGGTCGAGGTGCGCTTCGCGGGGGAAGAGGAGCTCGCGGTCAGCTACGAGATCCACTCCTCCCCCGAGCCCTCGATGGGCGACACCGCAGCACCTGGAACCGAGCGCGTCGACCAACGTGTGCGCGCCCTGCGCTACACGCTCCATCCCGCCGACCCGACCGACGCGCTCGAGCTCCTCGGCCTCGAGGGCGACCTCGAGATCTGGATCGAGACCGAGCGGCGCATTCCGGTGCTGGTCACCGGCAGGGTTTCGCCGGTGGGGCGCGTCGCGGTCAAGCTGCAGCACGCCTGGCGAGCGCGGTAGACGCTCAGGTCTTCAGCGCGAACAGCGGAGTCGCAATCCCCGTCGCGTCCACGGCCCACGGCGTCCACACCAACGCCAACCGCTCGACGGCGAGGCTGCCCTTGAGGGGTCGGATCTCGATCGTCTCGACCTTGACCTGGTCGATCGTCGGCAGCGAGGCCTGCAGCGCTTCGAGCTCGGCGCGCAGGGTCTCCTCCAGACGCTGCTTCTCCTGCAGCAAGTCCTCGAGCTTCTCGGCGGCGCGCGCGACGTCGCCTGCCTCCTTCTGGGTACCACCGAAATCGCGGACGGTGCGGCCGACGCGGTTGAGGTTTGTCACGGAGAGCTTCTTGCGACCGAGCAATGCACCGAGCACCGACGTGCCGGCCGAGACCACGGTGCTGAGCTTGCGGCCGCGCAGCTGGGCCTCCTCGCGGGCATGGCGCTCCTGCGCCGTGGCGAGGCGGCGGTCGAGCTTCTCGAGCTCTGCGGCGTGGCGCTGCCTCAGCTTGGCCAGCTCCCGGTCCCGACGCTCGGCGAGCGCAAGGTGCATTCGCTGGTGGAACGCCCCCTCCTCTTCGCCTGGCTCCGACTGCAGGTCGAGCTCTGGCGCGCGGCGCAGGGCTATCGAGCGCGTGCGGTAGAGCTCGGTGACCAGCGTCTTGCGCGCTGATTCGTACGAGGGCTTGCGCCGCGCCGCGGCGGCGAGCTCCCCGAAGCGGGTCGCACCCTCGACCGGACGCGTGCGCGTCACCGGGCCCGCTCCCTCGTAGGCGATGGCGTCGTCCCACGCGAGCTTGCGCGCTGCCGGCTCGATCGGTGCCAGTAGCGTCACCTCGTCGAAGCGGTCGACGACTCCGCGGCGCGAGAAGTGGAGCTGCGCGCTGCCGAGGAGGTATGGCCGGTACACGATCGACGAGGCGCCGGCGGCCGCCACACCCGAGCCGGCGGCGACGTCGACGAAGGACTCCTCTATCCCCTCTGGGGCGAGCGGCGGCTCGGCAGCGGCCGCCAGCACGGAGCCTGCGACCTCGGCGCTGGTCGGCGCCGCCGCTACCGCAGGAGCGACCGCCGCGCCCGACACCGGAGCCGGCGTGAGCGCGCCCTTCTGGGCCGCGACCAACCGAGCGATCTCGTCGCGACCCATCGGCCCTCGGAGGTAGGAGAGAGCCCAACGGGTGCGCAGCAGCACGGGCCCGTCCTCGTGCACGTTGTGCACCACGAACGTGCGCTTGCCGAGCCCGGACAGCAGCGCGTCGACGGCAGCGCGGCCTCCCAGCTTCTCCTCGGCGCCGGCGGCGGCCGACTCGAGACCGTCGATCACCCGGCCCTTGTCACGCGCAGTCTGGAGCCGACCGAGGAACCAGGTCCCGCAGTTCGAGAGCCCCTTGTAGTCGAGATCGACCGGGTTCTGTGTGGCCAGCACCACGCCCAGGCCGTAGGCCCGCGCCTGCTTGAGCAGCGACAGCATCGCCGGCTTGCTGGGCGGCATCGCGGTAGGCGGGAAGAAGCCGAAGATCTCGTCCATGTAGAGCATCGCGCGCAGCGAGGTGGTGCCGGTCTGCGCGCGCATCCACGACACCACGGCGCCGAGCAGCGTCGTGACCACGAACATCCGCTCGGCGTCCGAGAGGTGCGCGATCGAGATCACCGAGATCCGCGGCTTGCCGTCGGGGCCAAAGAGCAGCCGCCCCGGATCGAGCGCTTCACCTTCCAGCCAGACCTGGAACCCAGGCGAGGCGAGCAGCGCGTTGAGCGCCATGGCGAGAGCGGAGCGCTCGCGGGCCGGATAGAAGGTCTCCAGGTCGATCACGCCGAGCTGCTCGAACGGCGGCTTCAGCACCTCGCGCACGAGCTGCGGCAGGTCCAGCCCTCGACCTTCGCGCCAAGCTCGGTCGAACAGGTTGGCGAGCAGGACGTGCTCGTGACTCTGGAGCGGGTCGGCGGCAATGCCGACCAGCGCCAGCAGGCCCTGGACGGCGAGCTGGATGCGCTCGCGCAGCGCGTCGCCGTCGTCGCGCACGACCGCCGGCGGCGGGTCGAACGAGCGCAGCAGGCTGAGCGGCAAGCCGGCGTTGCTGCCCGGCGTGTAGAGGTGGAAGTCCGCGCTGGAGCGCATGCGTGCGACCCGCGCGCCGTCCTGCCCCCATTCGGCCAGCCCTTCGCGCCAGGTCTGCGCGACCTCGCTGGCGTGCTCGGCGACGGTGCGGCCAGCGCGCGCTGCCTCCTGCGGATCGACCCAGGGCACGAAGTCGTCGGGGCGCAGATCCGGGAACGCGAGCAGCAGGTTGCCCATGTCGCCCTTGGGATCGATCACGATCGCCGGGATCCCGTCGATCGCCGCCTCCTCGATCATGCACAGGCCCAGGCCGGTCTTGCCGCTGCCCGTCATGCCGACGATCAGCGCGTGCGTGGTGAGATCCGAGGAGTCGTAGAGGAACGGCGTGTCGCCGACGTCGCCGGTCTTCGCGTCGACCTCGCGTCCGAGGTAGAAGACTCCGAGGCGCTCGAAATCGGATGGGGAGAACGTTGCGCTCATGCGTGGCCGTGGGGCTCAAGGAAGCGCCGGCAACCCTGCGGCCGACGCGCTGGTCGCGGTGGTCACGGGCTCGACCCCCGCCAGCTCCACTCGCGAGTCAGGGTAGAGCGCGAAGAATCGATCGCCCACGATCTCGAGCGCGGAAGGGTTGCCCTTGTAGACGGAGCGCAGCATGCCAGTGTCGATGAGGTACGCGAGGCCTCCGAATCGCCGCTGGATCCGGCCGCCCGTGCGCGGCGTGTGTCCCGCGACGAAGTAGCTCGCCTCGAGCCCCGCAAGCAGGGCCGGCAGCTGCGCGAGACCTTCGTCTTCGCTCCAGCGCGCGAGCCCGCGGAACCACACCGGTCCGTCCTCGGCGATCAGCAGCCAGCCCTTGTAGTCGGCGCACGGCCGCAGGACCTCGGCCGAGCGCTCGAGCTCCTCGGCGTCTCGGACCCGCGACGCCGCCAATCGCTGCTCGACCTCCTCGAGCTGAGCCCTCGCTTCGACCGTGCGATCCGTGAGGTCGAAGGTCTCGTGCACGGTGCCGTCCTCGAGTAGGAGCTCGCGACAGGCGTCGAGGCTCGCGATCTCCGCGCGCGCTGCCTCGTTGATCTGCTCGAGGCTGCGGTCGCCGTATGCCGGCGAGATACCGCCGTGCAGGAAGACACCGCCCGCGCGCCGGACCACCACCGGCAGCTCGCGCAGCCACCGTCCGTACCGCCCTTCGGGACCCAGAGCCTCGCCGTACTCGAAGAACCCGAGAGGGAAGCGGCGCTCGAACTCGGCGCGCTGCACGGGCCCGAGCGACGGCGGCGGCTGACCGCGGCGCCGCGCGCTGCGGACGCTCCAGCGCATGTAGGTCTGCCACGACGCCCGCCGCCTTTCGGCCGAGGTCGAGGTGGCAAAGGAGGCGAAAACGTCGGGAGACACGTCGCGCCAGACACCGAGGAGGTTCATCGCCTCGTGGTTGCCGAGGAGCACCACCACTTCCCCGCCCGCACTCGGCGCCTCCTGCTGGAGGCGCATCAGCAGGTCCATCACCTCGCGCACGCGCGCGCCGCGGTCGAGGAGATCCCCGGTCTGGACCAGCGTCGCGTCCCCACCGCTCCAGCCAGCGTACTCGTCCACCAGGTTCGCAGCCTGCAGGATCTCGACCAGCGCCTCGAAGTCGCCATGCACGTCGCCGATCGCGACCACCCGGCCGGGCGAGCTGGCGCCGAGCACCGCCGGCAGCCACGCCGCGAGACAGGCGGCGAGCCAAGCGGATCGGAAAACAGGTTTCAGCGGCACGTGGTCGACTCTCCGTGCGGAGACGCGTCGGCGCCTTCCGCAACTTCCAATCATAGGAGAGCTGCCGGCGTCTGGGCGGCCTCGCCGCCCGTCTGGGCGGCCTCGCCGTCGAGGATCTCCCGAAACAGCGCCTTGACGATCTCGACGTTGTTGGACAGCAGGTCGAAGAAATCATCGGCCGCGATCGCGAGCGCGACGGTGTCCTCGAGCGCGCCCGCGGTGTTGCGCCGGAGCCTGCCGCTCAGGATCTCGAGCACGCCGAACGCATCGCGCGGCCCGACCATCCGCTCCTGACCCCGCGCGTCGTAGAGCCGCACTCGCCCCTCGACCACGCAGTAGAGGGCGCGCGCCGACTCGTTGGCACGGAAGATCTCCTGGCCGGCGGAGAAGGTCACCCGCTCTGCGATCTCGGCAATGCGCACCGTCTCCTCGACCGAGCAGAATTTGAACAAGGAGATGCTTCGCAGGAGCATCACCCTCTCTACCCGCGTCATCGAGGCGGTGCTGCTGGTGTGGATGGCGGACACGTTCGCGAGATCGATGTCCCAAAACTATCACGCGAGATTGCATGCCCAACGCGCAGACTCCGTCACCAGCTCGTGCCGGCCGTCGCGCGCCAGTCGCAGCAACGCCGGCAGGAAGGGCCCGAGCTCGCCGGCCCCGGCGCTCGCCGCCTCGTGGATCGCGGCCGCGGCGAGCCAGGCTTCGCCCTCGTCGTTTTCCTCGACATCGCGTACGAGCTGCAGCAGAGAGGCCCGCCGCCCGAGCGGGCGCAGTGAGAACAGGCGATCGGCGAGCTCCAGCCGCTCCGGCGGCGGCAGGTCGTCGATGACCATCAGCACAGGAGCGCGAACGGGGCCAGCCACCACGTTGTCGAGGTACTCGATCGCCCGCAGGCGGAGCCCCGCGTCTGCGCCGAGGAGCCGGTGGTGTGCCTCCTCGACTCCCAGGCGGTCGCACAGAAGCCCCAGCAGGCGCATGACGTTCTGCTGATGATCGAGCCGCCGCTCATCCACGAGCTGGAGTAGCAGCGACGGTTCCCCCGGGGGGCCGGAGAGCTCAGGACCCCGCTCGGGCCCGAGGCCGTGCAGGAGCACGAGCGCCCGGGCATAGCGCTCGCACTCCGCCACGATCGCGCGCTGCAAGCGCGGATCGGTCTGCGACACCTCGCCGTCCAAGCGAAGCAGCGCCTCCACCACCTTGCGGCGCAGCATCGGCTCTGTCGAGCGGCCCAGACACACGAACAACGCGTCGATCGCAGCGGTGCCACCGATGCGCGCCAGAGTCTTGGGGATGGCACGCCGCACCCACATCTGCTCGCCAGCGTCGTTGAGAAAGTGCGCCAGCGACGGCACCACCCAGGCGCCGTGCGACACCAACGCCTCGCGCGCCTCGTGCTTGAGCCGACGGTCGCGCAGCAGCGAGATCAGGATCGGCGGGAACAGCGGGCTCGTCGACCCAGCCGAGGCGCGCGCGCGCACCGCCGCGATCGCCGCCCGCACCACCGTCGCGTCCTCGTCGTACAGCAGCCGCACCAGGTGCGCGTCGTGACGCGGGTCGCCGAGCTCGCCGAGCGCCTGGGCGGCGCTGCGGCGAGACGTCGCATCGGCGTCGGCCATCAGCTCCTGCAGCGAGCGCTCGGCAACCCGTCGGTCCTCCGCGGTGCCCTGCGCCACGAGGCACGCGATTGCCGCCGCCCGCACGCGCGGATCGGGGTCCTCGATCCGCTCCGCCATCAGCCGTGGCCCCTCGGTCTGCGAGAGGACGGCGAGCGCCTGGATCGCCGCGACCCGCACCTCGCCCGCCTCGTCGCCCAGGCACTTCTCGACCAGCGGCAGGGCGTCGTCGCGGTGTGCCGCCTGGAGCGCCTCGAGGGTGCGCCGACGCACCGCCGGCTCGGCGTGATGGAGCAGCAGCGGCGGCACCAGCCGCGCGCGGCCGTGTCCCGCGAGCAGCTCGATCGCCTGTAGCACGCGATCGGGATCCGCGCTGCCTAGTGACTCCACCAGCACCTCGAGGGTGGTGATGTCGCCCACGTCGAGCAGCTCGCCGGGGTCGAGGCCCCGGCCCCCGCTGCGACGCGCGAGCCCCGAGCGCAGCGAGCCCACGTACTGGCGTTGTGCGCTGAATGTGCACAGCAGCCACACCACGCACAGCGCGAGGGTCAGCCAGGTCACCTGCAGCGCCGTGATCCAGCCGAAGGCCACCGGCAGGAGCAGGAGACCGGCCGCGCCCTTGGCGAAGCGCTGCACCACGACATCGATGTAGCTCTTCGCCAGTGGCCGGCGGTCGGCTGGCACCGGCACCATCAGCAGCTCTCGGGTCACGTGGTCCAGGGAGTACCGGAGACCGGTCTCGCCCACCTTGAGCACCGAGAGCACCCCGGCTACGGCCGCGGGCACCGCAACCTCCGCCCCGAGCACGAGCACGCTGGCTGCGAGCAGGAAGTACGGCATCACCCGCATCGCGAAGCCGACGCCCAGGGTGCGATGGATCCTGGCCGTGAGCAGGAGCTGGAAAAGGAACGCGCACAGACCCATCACGCTGTAGACGTTGCCGAAGGCCGCCGAGCGTTCCGACAGCGAGCTGGTGCGCTGCTCCACGACCCAGGAGAACTGCAAGTCGACGACCTGTTGCGCGATCACCGAGAGCGCCAGCACCAGCGCCACCACAGCGAGATGGGGTGTCTCGAGCAGCAGACGGAAGCCGCGCGGACCCTCCGGCCGGGCGGTCAGCCGGCGCTCCGCCCACTCGCGCTCGAGGTCGGCGCGCACGCTGCGCCCGGTGATGGTGAGGCTCTGGCGCGAGCGCCGCTCGAGCACCAGGGCCAGCCCGCCGATGGTCAGAAGGATGCCGGCGCTCAGCAGCAGCGCGAGGTGGGTGCCGCCGGCCCCCGCGATGCGCGCCACCTGGCCGCCGACCACGCCTCCCAGCAACGCACCGGCGCCGATGAACCCGAACAGCCGCCGCGCCTGGCGCAGGTCGAGCAGCGCGCCGACGTGACTCCAGAGCTGGCTGAACGCGAGCACGGTGGCGATCGCGATGAACAGGTAGTAGGCGATCGCGACCACGATGCCGCCGACCGTCATCCACTGCCAGAACACGACTAGCAGACCCGCCATGATCCAGGTCGTGCCCGCGATGAGCGTCCCCCGCGAAACGCGGTCCGCGAGCACGTTGTAGAGACGCATCGTCGGGTACGCGACCACCGCCACCAGCAGGTACACCCACGGCAGCCGCTCGGCGCCCAGGGTGTCGACGTAGGTCGCCTGCCGCACCGCCTTGCTGGTGAATTGGAAGATCCCGACCAGGAACGAGTAGCCGAACAGCATCCACACCACGCCGAGCTCCTCGGCGCGCAGGGGCACGCCGATGCGGCGGAGTGCTGCGAGCAGGAAGGAACGCATGCTCGAAGTCTGACAGCAGGCGCCCGGGCGATGCATTCCCCCGCAGGCGGCCCGAGCGTCGGCGGCCGACGGCGCGCGATGGCGAGCCCGGCTGTTACCATCGCTCGATGGTAGTTTCGACCCGCCAGCGCTTCAGTTTCGAGGACTATCTCGCTCTCTACCGCAACCCGCTGGAAGCGTCGTAGCCCCGGCCAGCCGCCGAGAGCGTCTCACGATGTCCGACTACGTCTGGCGCCCGACCCCCGAGCAGCTCCGCGACTCACGGGTCGCGCGCTTCATGCGCCGCCACGGCATCGCGACACCGGGCGAGCTGCGCGAGCGCTCGGCGCGAGACCCCGAGTGGTTCTGGCCGGCGGCGATCGAAGACCTCGGCATCCACTTCGACGAGCCCTGGCAGAAGCTGAAGGACAGCTCGAAGGGCATTCCGCTCACGGACTGGTTCGTCGGGGGCAAGCTGAACCTCGTCGCGAACTGCCTCGACCGCCACGCCGCGGGACCGCGCGCCGACACGCCGTGTCTGTTGGCGCTCGCCGAGGACGGGCGGGAGATTCGCTACACGTTCCGCTCGCTCGAGCGTGAGGTGAGCCGCTGCGCGGCGGCACTCGAGCGCGCCGGCATCGGCGAGGGCGACCGCGTGGCCTCGTTCGTTCCGATGGTCTCCGAGGTCGTGGTGCAGATGCTCGCGACCCTGCGGATCGGCGCGATCTTCATCCCGGTGTTCAGCGGCTACGCCGCGCCGGCGCTCGCGGAGCGGCTGCGCGACGCCGAGGCGAAGCTCCTGTTCTGCGCCGATCACTCGCTGCGGCGCGGCCAGCGCGTCGAGATCCTGCCCGCGGCGCTCGCCGCAGTGGAGCAGGCGCCCAGCGTGCACACCCTGGTGATCGTGCAGCGCGGCGGCGAGGGCGCGGCGCTGCTCGAGCTGCGCGACGGCCGCGACGTCACCTGGACCGAGTTCCTCGCATCCGGCCGCGGCGCCACAGGCACACGCAGTGTCGATGCCATGGCCACCGCGCTCATCCTCTACACCTCGGGGACCACCGGGCGGCCGAAGGGCACCGTGCACAGCCACGCCGGCGCGCTGGTGCAGATCGCCAAGGAGGTGGGCTACGCCTTCGACATGCGCCAGGACGACCGCTTCTTCTGGCTCACCGACATCGGCTGGATGATGGGGCCGTGGGCGATCGTCGGCGGCCTCTTCCACGGCGCGACGGTGGTGATCTACGAAGGCGCCTTCGACTGGCCGCAGCCCGACTCGCTGTGGCACCTGCTCGAGCGTCACAGGATCACGGTGTTCGGCATCTCGCCCACGGCCATTCGCATGCTCGAGAAGCAGGGCGATGAGGCGGTACGCCAGCGAGACCTCTCGGCGCTGCGGCTGCTCGGCTCGACCGGCGAGCCGTGGGACGAGGAGTCGTGGCGCTGGTACTTCGAGAACGTCGGCGGCAAGCGCTGCCCGGTGATCAACATCTCCGGCGGCACCGACATCCTCGGCTGCTTCCTGTCGCCGCTGCCGGTCGACCCGCTGCTGCCCTGCTCGCTGGTCGGACCGGGGCTCGGCATGGCCATCGACGTGTGGAACGAGGAGGGCCAGAGCGTGCGCGGCGAGGTCGGGTATCTCGTCGCCACCGCTCCCGCGCCGTCGATGACGCGCGGTCTGTGGAACGACCGCGAGCGCTACCTCGAGGCGTACTGGTCGAAGTGGCCCGATGTCTGGAACCACGGCGACTGGGCGCTGGTCGACGAGCACGGCCACTGGTTCCTCCAAGGACGCGCCGACGACACGCTCAAGGTCGCAGGCCGCCGCATCGGCCCGGCCGAGATCGAAGGCGCTCTGATGGAGACCGGCAAGGTCGCCGAGGCCGCCGCGATCGGCGTGCCGCACGAGATCAAGGGCACCGGCATCGTGTGCTTCGTCGTGCTCCGTCCCGGGGTCGAGTCGGGCTCCGAGCTGATCGCAGAGCTCGAGCAGGCCGTCGTCGAGCGGCTCGGCAAGGTCGACCGTCCCGAGCGCATCGAGATCGTAGGGGACCTTCCCAAGACTCGCAGCGCGAAGATCCTCCGCCGCCTCGTCCGCGCCCGCTATCTCGGCGAGAGTGACCTGGGTGACCTGTCGTCGCTCCAGAACCCAGAGGCGGTCGAGGCCATCCCGATTCGGGGACGGTGAGCCGCCGGCTCGGGGTCGGGCCGGCTGCCCGCGCCGTCGCGCCCACGACGGTCGGGAAAAACCTCCGCCTGTCCGTCACTCTCTTGGAACGAACCGTCTGTCCATAACTCCGACGCCCCCGTCATGCCGATTCTCGAGGCCCTCGTCGACCCAGTGGGACGCATCCTCCGGAGCCGCGGCAACCTGCGCGTGCTCCGCAAGATGCCCGACCGCATGGACGTCGTCTGCCCGGGTCAAGACGTGTCGCGCGCGTTCGTCCTGGCTACTGCTTGGCGACCCGATGGCGGCATCGGGCTCGCCGATGCGATGGTCGCGGTGAGCCCGGTGCCGGGTGTACCCGAGCAGCTCGTGATCGCGGTCTCGGCTCACTACGGCCTCACCCTGCGCATCGACAACGACCCCGCCGAGATCGGCGAGGGAGACCGCGCGGGCAGCCAACTGGCGTGCGCCGGGATCCGCACTCGCGATTGGTACGCCTGGGCTGACACCATGCCGCCGAGCCCGCACGAGCTACACGTCATCGGCCAGGCGGAGGTGCCGAACCCGGGGGTCGAGCCGCTGCTGACGGCGAGGCCACCGAGCGGCGACCCCCGCACGCTGCATCTCGACTTCAGCCTGCACCAGGAACCCGGCTCGTGGCCTTCCGCGAGCGTTTGGAAGCCGATGCGCTTCGACCGCGCGCTCGAAGGGGTGGCCTTGCGGCGAGTCGTGGTGTATTGCGGCGAAGACGTAATCGCCGATGTGGCGATCGACGAGGTGCAGTGAGCGAGGGGGCGCGAAACGTCGACCGCACGCTGCTGCGCGTCAACCTCGCGCGCTCGGTCCGACCGCGCCCCACCTGCGCGGGGCGGCGCCCGGGCTGCCGTTTGGGTTCGACATCGCGACACTCCAACGCGGGCTGAACTTCGAGCTTTCCACCGGCCTCGGAGACATCGATCTCCTGGGAGAGGTCGCGGGCGGAGGCAGCTACGACACGCTCGTTCCGCAGACCGTGCCGCTCGAGGTCTTCGGCCTGGTGTGCCGCTTCCTGGAGCCGACCTGGCTGATCCGTATCAAACGGGCTGCCGGTAGACCGAAGGACCTCGAGGCAGTCGCCGAGCTCGAGACGCTGCGGGAGCTGGCGGACGCCGCGCCGGCGTGATGGGGTGGGCCCTTGCCCTCCGCGCTTCCGCGGTGCATCCTTGGGCGCTGGACTTCGTACATCAACGTGATCCCGCAACCAGCGAATCGAGGTACATCATCATGAAGCTCACCCGCTCCCCTGCTATCCGCTTCGGCGCGCTTGCGCTCGTCCTGCTCACTGCCGCTCCCCTCTTCCCCGCCACCGACTGGCCATCCTTCCGCGGCCCTTCCAACACCGGCCAGGTCACGGCGCCCGGCGTGTTCGAAGGCGAGGTCGTCGGCCTCAGCCTGGACTGGAAGCTGAGGCTCGGCCCGGGATACTCGGGGATCGCGGTCGCCGACGACCGCGTCCTCACGATGGCTGCGGACGGTGACGACGACGTGCTGGTGGCGATCGACGTCGAGCGCGGCGAAGAGCTGTGGCGCTACCGAGTGGGGCCGCGAACTCGCGGCCACGACGGTTCCGACGACGGACCGAGCGTTACTCCGGTGGTCGATGGCGATCGTGTCTTCGGGGCGAGCGCTGGGGCTCGGCTCTTCGCGATCGATGCCGCGACCGGCCGCGAGGCGTGGTCGGTCTCGCTGACCGAGGTGCTCGGCGTGGAGGTGCCCCTCTACGAATACGGCTCGACCCCGCTGGTGGCCGGCAACCTGGTCGTGGTCGGAGCGCCCGGAGCCGAGGCAGGCTCGCTCGCTGCGTTCGACCGCACGACCGGAGCACACCGGTGGTCCGCAGCGCCGGGACAGGTTCAATACCAGTCGGCGGTCAGCGCGCGACTGCTGGGGCACGACCAGATCCTGTACTGGCCCAGCGAGCGGGTGGTGGCGCTGGATCACGAGGGCAACGAGCTGTGGTCCGCCGAGGCGATGGCGAACCAAGACGCGAGCCCGCTGCCGATTGGCGAGGACCGCGTGCTGCTCTACGGCTCGGACCGCTCCAGCCTGCTGCGGTTACGCAAGGACGGCGAGGCGCTGGTCGCCGAGAAGGTATGGGAGTCGCGCGACCTCAAGGGTGGCAACTTCAGCGCGCCGGTCTACCACGACGGGCACATCTACGGCTTCGACCGCGCCTTCCTGAGCTGCGTCGACGCCAGCACCGGCACACGGCGCTGGAAGAGCCGGCCTCCTGGCGGCTCGGGACTCATCCTGGTGGAGGACAGGCTGGTGGTCTTCGGCGCCAACGGCGACGTGGTGATCGTGCGCGCGACACCCGAGGCCTACACGGAAGAGACGCGCCTGCACGCGACCGATCGCGAGAGCCTGACCTGGCCCGCCTTCGCCGACGGCCGGGTCCTGGTGCGTGACGCCAGTCACCTGGCGACGCTGCGCATCACCGACCAGCCGACGCCGGAGGCCCAGGTCACCGAGGCCGAGCCGGCGCTCTATCCCGACAGCCGCTTCGGCGCCTTCGTGCGCGAGGTCGAGACGGCGCCGGATGCCAATGCGAAGCGGCTGCTGCTCGACGAGTTCTTCCGCGCGCCGCGCCGCTATCCGATCGTCGAGGGCGACCTCGTTCACTTCGTCTATCGCGGCAATGCCCGCGACGTCGCGGCAGTTTCGCCGATCTGGGATCCGCAGGAGGAGCTGCCGCTGGTGCAGGTCGAGGGCACCGACTTCTTCTACCGGTCGAAGCGGCTCGACCCGTTCACCCGCTTCGAGTACCTGTTCCGCGTGAACCTCGAGGACCTCGTCCGCGATCCGCTCAACGCTCGCTCCGTGCCAATGTTCGGACGTGGCGGCTCCGAGAGCGTGCCCGACGGCTGGCGCGACGCCGAGTACCTCACGCGCTACCAGGGACCGGCCAAGAGCCGCATCGAGCGCTTCGCTCTGACCAGCGAGCACACCGGCGACGAGCGCGAGATCACGGTCTACCTCCCCAACGCCAGACCGACCGCTCTGATGGTGGTGGTCGATGGAGCACAGTGGGCCGGCCCCGGCCAACTGTTCAACACGCTCGACCACCTCGTCGGCGACAGCATCGCCCCGCTCGCTGTTGCGCTGGTGCCAGCGGCCCGCCAGTACTCGTTCTTGGAGAACGACGGGCGCAACGCGCCAAAGCTGGCGCGGATGCTGGCCGAGGAGCTGGTGCCCGAGCTGCGCCGCCGCTTCGAGCTGCCGGTCGCGCGCGAGGCGACTCTGGTCCTGGGGCTCGACGGCGCGTCGAACGCCGCGTTGTACACAGCTCTCACCCAAGGCCGCGTCTTCGGTCACGCGGTGCTGCTCGAGTACGGCGAGTCGTTCGGTCTCGGTGACGAGCTCGAGGCGCTACTGGCCCAGCCGCCGGCCGCGGGTGCTCCACACGCCGCGTTCCTCTCGCTGTGGAACCGGCACGGCTACCAGACATCCGCCCGCGGCTACCACACCCGCGACGGCGCCGTGGCGCTCGCCGCGCGCTTACCCGAGCTCGGCTACCACTTCCAGGGGAGCGAGCGGCTCGACGGCTACGGTTGGGGGGCATGGCGCGTCATGGTCGCCGAGGCGCTCGAGAGGCTGCTGCCGGCGCCGCGCTAGCCGCGGACGCGCAAGGGTGGCATGAGTCCTGCTTATACCCGCATATCACGGGGAAGGCACGCCCGAGACTCCATGCTTTGTTCCAGGAGGTAACTGCTATGCAGCCGAAGATTCGATCCAATCGTGCGCCCATGCGCGTTCTTACACGCTGTCCGCTCGCCAGAGTAGTCGCCGTCGTCGGTGCCGTGCTGGCGATTCCTGCTCTCGGCGCTGCGCAGTCAGGCACGATCACCGGTCTGGTCGTCACCGTCGAAGACCTCGGCAGCCGCGAGAACATCGCTTCGATCGCCCCCGGGGATCAGGTCCAGATCCAAGCGGGGCAGAAGGTCCGACTGCGCATGACGGCGACCCAGGCTAGGGGTGGCACGCGCTACCCGAGCACGAAGTTCATTCCCAACGACACCAAGCGCATCCTGGTCGACGCCACCAATGAGGAAGTCGGCACCATCACCCTGACCGGACGGCAGGTGAACGAAGCGGGTGGCGCGGTACCGATCCAGTACCAGATCCTCGAGGACTGGCCCATGCGCGACGAGCTGCGCAAGGGACGCGTCTACGTCCAGGTCGTCGCCAAGCAGGTCGGCGCCCAGGCGGCGTCGGTGCCCGACGCTCTGCCCGGCGGCCCCTCACGAGGCGTCGGGCTCTACGCGGATGACAACTTCCGCGGCCGCACCCAGTTCTTTGCCGCCAGCGATCCCGACCTGAGCAACGACCCGATCGGCAACGACACCGTCAGCTCGCTGAAGGTCTCCACCGGCTGCGTGGTCACCCTCTACGAGGACACGGGATATCGGGGCCGCTCGGTGCGCGTCGACGCCGACACCCCGTCGATGGATCGTGTCGGATTCCGCAACGACGCCCTTTCGTCGCTCAAGCTGGAATGCAGCAACCCGTAACGGCGGCCTTCTCGTCTTGGGTGTGCCGGGCGGCGCTGCTCCTCGCTGGGGCGGCGTCGCCTGCAGCCGCCGCAGAGGCTGCGGTGAAGCCCGGGAGCATCGTGCGTTGGGCCGCGCCCGGCATCGAGCGCTGCGAGCTCGAGGGCCGCGCGTTTCTGCCGCGGCGCGACGGCGACGAGACCGCCTGCTTCCTGCCGGTCGACCTGCTCGCCACCGGCACCCTCCCCGCGCGTCGCGTGATCGGGGAAGAAGTCGAGGACCTGTCACTGCGCGTGGGCGACTACCCCTACGCAGTGCAGCGGCTGACCATCACCGACACGCGGCGGGTCGACCCCGAGCCCGCCGACCTCGAACGCATCGAGCGCGAGAGCGCACGCGTCACGCCCCTCTGGAAGCTGGATGGCCCCCCGCGCGCGCCCCTGCCTCTCGGCTCTCCGCTCGAGAAGCCGCCCGCCGCCGGCCGCTTCGGCGCCAAACGCATCCTCAACGGCCAGCCTCGCAGCCCGCACGCCGGCGCCGACTACTCCGCGAACCAGGGCACGCCCGTGCTGGCCGCCGCCGACGGTGAGGTCAAGCTCGCCGAAGAGCACTTCTTCTCCGGCAACGCCATCTACCTCGACCACGGCGACGGCCTGCTCACGATGTACTTCCACCTCCACGAGATCTTCGTGAGGCCCGGCCAGGCGGTCACCCGCGGCGCCGTCATCGGCACCGTCGGCTCGACCGGACGCTCCACCGGTCCGCACCTGCACTTCGCTGTGCGCTGGCGCGGCGCGCGCGTGGACCCGGCGTTGCTGTTGCAGCCGGTGGAGAAGCTGCCCACTCTACGGTAGTCCAAAGAGGCGTCGCGCGTTCTCGGAGGTCGCTTCAGCGACGGCCTGCTCGGCGAGGTTCTTGATCTCGGCGATGGCGCGTAGCGACACCCGTACGTTGGACGGCTCGTTGCGCTCGGCGGGGTCGGGGCCGAGCACCGGGCTGTCGGTCTCGAGCAGCAAGCAGGAGAGCGGGAGGTGCTGGAGGAGCTTCTGCTTCTGCGGCGAGCGCACGACCGAGGGCGGCACGGAGAAGAAGTAGCCGGCCTCGACGGCCGGCATGGCCTTGGACGCCTTGCCGTCGTACGCGTGGAGCAGCACGCGCTTCGCGCCGCGCTCCAACAGGAGTGCGATCGCGTGGTGGCCGGCCGAGCGCGAGTGGACGTTGAGCGGGAGATCGAGCTCCTTCGAGAGCTCGATGAACCGCGTGAAGATGTCCCGCTGCACCTCGAGCTCGGCGGGGTCCTGCACCTTCCAGCGGTCGAGCCCCACCTCGCCGATGCCCACGAGGCGGTGACGCTCGGCACAGACCAGCGCCTCGACCTCGGAGGCCTGGTCGGGGTCGAGAATGGTCGGGTAGAGCCCGGCGCACGGGCGCAGCATCGGGTGGCGCGCCGCGAGCTCGAGGTTGCGGCGGGCGTCGGCGAGCGTCTCGCCGACCAGCACCACCGCCGCGACGCCGGCCTCACGTGCGCGATCGAGCACCGCTTCGCGGTCGGCGTCGAAGACGGGATCGCCGAGGTGGGCGTGGGCGTCGACCAAGGGCGGGAGCACGACGTTCACTGCCCTCGATCAGCTCCGCCGCCGCTCCTCGAGCTCCGCCACCGTCCTGGGCCAGTCGCCGTGCAGGAGCTGTGACAGCGCTCGGTCCTTGAGCAGCCGGCCCTCGGTTTGGCATGCGGGGCAGTAATTCGACTCATTGCTCGCGTACACGATCCGCTGGACCTCGCCGCCGCAGGTCGGGCATGGCTGCCGGTAACGTCCGTGGACCGCCATGCCCTCGCGGAACGCCGTCACCTTTCTCGGGAAGCCGTCACCGGCTTCCTCGCGCAGGCGCGCAGTCCACTCCTCGAGCACGGCCCGCGTGGCCCGAAACAGCCGATCGATCGCCTCGGCATCGAGCCGCGACGTCCACTGCAGCGGCGACAGCCGCGCGCGGTGGAGAATCTCGTCCGAGTACGAGTTGCCCATCCCCGAGAACAGGCGCGGGTCGGTGAGCGCGCGCTTGAGCGTGTGGTTCTCCGAGAGCAGCCGTTCGCGGAATGTCTCGAGCGTCGCGTCGAGCACCTCCATGCCGCCGCGATCGTGCTCGTCGAGACCTCCCGCCGAGGCAGCGCGCACCAGGTGCAGCGACGCGCGCTTCTTGGTCCCTGCCTCGGTGAGCACCAGCGTGCCGTTCGAGAAGTCGAGCGCGGCGATTCGGTTGCGCGCCTTGACCGCGGGCTTCTCGACGCTGGCGCCGCCGTCGAACCAGTGTAGGCGCCCGGCGACCATCAGGTGGAGAACCACCGCGAAGTCGCCCGCGAGACGAATCACGATCCGCTTGCCGAGCCGCTCGACGCCGACCACATCCAACCCCGCCAGCTCGGCCGGTCGCGGCGACACCGAGCGCAGCACGAACGGATTGCCGAGCCGGACCGCCAGCAGGCTCCAGCCGACGACCCTGCGGCGGAGCGCCTCGACGTAGACCGTGACGTCGGGTAGCTCGGGCAAGCGCTCAACCGAAGGCGGCCTGTGCCGTCGTTCGAAGCGCGCGTGCCTCTTCGCGCAGCGCCTCGGCGGCGGCGAGAAGGTCGCCGGGCTCTTCGGGCTTACCGGTCGCCATGGACAAGTTGGCTTCGTCGTCAGCATGGTCCACGTCCTCGGGATCCCCGAGTCCGGCGTCGCGGTGTCGCGCAAGCGCCAGCCGGAGCCGGTCGCGCAGTCCCTCGGCATCGTCGATGCCGCGAAACCGCCCGACGTGGAACGCCTTGTCCCCGGACTCGGAGCCCTCGCTGGTAGCACCACCCCCAGCCGTGTGCACCTCGAGGTCGGCGATGCCGAGCAGCTTCTGGAGCGGTCCCTGGCGCACGGCCATGTTCTGGATGTTCGCCACCGTCATGGTCTGCTCGCGGATGCGCCACAGACCGTCGCGGATGCGCAGGCTCTCGTCCGAGACCATGTACCACCGAAGCTCCCAGCCCAGCCGCAGTAGCGCCGCGCTGATGACGAACTGCACCACGAAGACGCCGAAGGCGAACAACTCGAGCATCTGTACGAACCCGAGCAGGTCGCCCCCGATCTCGAGCGGGCCGAGCCGTATCCGCCCAACCCGATCCATCCATCCCTGCGCGGCGTCGAGGCCAGCGAACCCGACGAACCCGCCACCGAAGAGCGCCAGGGAGAACAGCAGACCCAGCAGGGCGCTCGCCTGCTTGAACAGCCAGCCGACCGCACCGAGGTAGAAGAAGCGCTCCGACGCGCGGAAGACCGTGAGCGTCGGCTCTGAACCTGGCGGCGGTGCCGGCTGCTCGCTGACGCGCAAGAACCGGAGCAGGAACTGCTTCATCGGATGGCCTCGCGTCGCGGTTGGTCGTGAGGTCCCCGCGAGCTCTCGAGCAGAGACCGTACTTCCCGCAGCTCCGCCGCGACCTCGCGCAGGGCGGCCGCGACCCCCCCTGCGCCGCTCTCGTCGACGGCTCTTGCCACCGGGGCGGCGACGCGTGCGACACCGAGGCGCCGCGCGCCGCGCATCCGCGTGTACAGGAAATCGCGAACCTCCTCGAACTCCTGCAGGCCCTCGATCGTCATCTCGGCGCCGGCCGAGCCGCTGGCGGTCTGGAGCTGCACCCGGGCCAGCCCCAGCCAGCGCTCCACGAAGTTGCTAGCCAGATGGATGTCCTGGATGCGCGCGTAGTTGAGGCTGATCTCGCGGCGGAACAGGAGGCCCCAGCGCATCGACACGCCCTGCTCGTCGAAGCGGTATCGCAGCGTGTGATACTTGAAGTAGAGCGGCACCAACGCCAGAGGGAAGAGCGGCCCCAGCACCAACGACTGCAGCGCGAAATACGTGAGCAAGCTGCGGTGCGGCCGCTCGAGGGCGGTCACCCGCTCGCCGAGGGCAGGCGATGGTTCGGCGGCAGCCGCGTGGTCGCTCATGGGCCCGCCCTACGCACGTTGGGGCCGCCGAGTTCCAACCGCCGGATCGTGCTCAGCCGCCGAGCACCCTTTCGACCGCGCCGAGCGCCCAGTCGAGATCCTCCTCTCGAATGACCAGCGGCGGCGCGAAACGGATGACATTGTCGTGGGTCTCCTTGCACAGCACCCCCTCGCGCTGCAGCGCCTCGCAGAAGCGGCGGGCGCCGCCGGCCTCGGAGTGCAGCTCGATGCCGATCCACAGCCCGCGCCCGCGCACCAGCTTGACGTGGGGCGAGCGCGTGCGCTGCAACCGCTCGAGCGCCTTCGCCCCGAGCGTCGCAGAGCGTTCCACCAGCTTCTCCTCGACCAGCACGCGCAGCGCGGCGCGGCCGACGGCAGCGGCGAGCGGGTTGCCGCCGAAGGTCGAGCCGTGGTCGCCGGGCCGGAACACGCCCATGACCTCCTCGTCGGCGAGCACCGCCGAGACCGGATACATGCCGCCCGAGAGCGCCTTGCCGAGGATCAGGATGTCGGGCCGCACGTCCTCGTGCTCGCACGCGAGCATCTTGCCGGTGCGCCCGAGCCCCGACTGGATCTCGTCGGCGATCAAGAGCACGTTGTTCTCGGTGGCGAGCTTGCGGAGCTTCTGCAAGTAGCCGTCCGGCGGAATGAGGATGCCCGCCTCCCCTTGGATCGGCTCGACCAGGATCGCCGCGGTGTTGGGGCCGATCGCGGCGGCCACCGCCGCGGCGTCGCCGTAGGGCAGCAGCCGGAAGCCGGGGGCGAAGGGGCCGAAGCCCTCGCGGTACTGCGGCTCGCTCGAGAAGCCGACGATCGCGGTCGTGCGGCCGTGGAAGTTGTCGCGGAAGACCAGGATCTCCGCCTTGTCCTTCTCGACGCCCTTGACCTGGTACGACCACTTGCGCGCGAGCTTGATCGCCGACTCCACCGCCTCGGCGCCGCTGTTCATCGGCAGCGCTTTGGCGTAGCCGGTGAGCTCGCAGAGCTCCTGGTAGAAGGGGCCGAGCTGGCTGTTGCGGAACGCGCGCGACGTCAGCGCGACCTTCTGCGCCTGCTCGATCATCGCCTGCACGATCTTCGGATGGCAGTGCCCCTGGTTGACCGCCGAGTAGGCCGCCAGGCAGTCGAGGTACTTGCGTCCGGACACGTCCCACACCCACGCCCCCTCCGCGCGGTCGATCACCACGTCGAGCGGCTTGTAGTTGCGCGCGCCGTAGCGATCCTCGAGCGCGATGAAGTCTTCGGCGGTCGACGGCGTTGTGGCGGGAGCTGCGGTGGTGGCGGGCGGCATGGCGGTCTCTCCTGGGACGAGGTTGCGCGGCGGTCCGGGGCGCTGGCGTCGCGCTGCAGGACAAGACTCTACCAGCCGGCCCAGTCGGCGGCCGGCCCGCCCGCCGCCTAAGATCGCGGCCGGATGAGCTCCCCGACCCCCGACGATGTCGCACCGATCGCGTTCGCGCGTGACCCCACGGCGCGCGGCGCGACCCGCTGCGGTGCCTCGTTCGCCGCGCTCGCAATCGGCCTGCGCGTCGCACTGATGGCAGCGGCGCTCGGCCTCGCCGGGGCATCTGCCGCCGAGCTGGCCTCGCTGCACGACGGGCGTTCCTACCAAACGATCGCCGAGGCTCTGGGCTCCGCCGAGCAACTCCGTGGCCTGCCCGCCGAGGTCCGCCGGCTGGGCCCCGGCTATCCGGCGCTGGCGCGTGCAGCGGCAGTCGCGCTGCCGCTGCCGCTGGCCGCGCTAGTGGTGCCGGTGCTGGCGGCGGGCGCGGCCGTGTGGCTGCTGAGCGCGCTCGGCGCGAGCCGGTGGACCGTCGCGTACTTCGCGGTGTTCACGCCGTCGTGGGTGCTGTTCTCAGGGACCGCGATGTCGGAGGCGCCGTTCCTCGCGTTGTCGCTCGCTGGTGTGCTGCTGTGGCGGCGCGACCGGCCGGTGTGGAGCGGGTTGGTGCTGGGCGGCGCGACGCTGGTGCGACCGGTCGGCGCCCTGGTGTTCGCCTCGCACTGGTTGCTGAGCCGACGCCGGCGCGGTGTGCGCGCTTCGATTCCGGCTCTGGTCGCCTTCGCCGTGCTACCCGGAGCGTGGGCGGTAGCGTCGTGGTGGCTGTGGGGCAACCCGCTGCAACAGCCGGCGTCCTACATCGCCAAGGACCTGTCGTGGCCACTGCACAGTTTGCTGGTCGGCCTCGGCCAACCATGGCATGACCCGCTCAAGGCCGGTCAGGTGGTGTTGGCCCTGGGGTTGGCGTTTCTCGGCGCGATCGGGCTCCGTCGTCGGTGGCAGGCCACCGGCGACCCCGAGCGCCTCGCGGAGGGCGCCTGGCTGGTATCTCATGTCTGCTTCTACCTGCTGCTGCCCAGCTCATGGGTGTTCGAGTGCCTACCCCGCTTCCTGGTCTCGTGCCTGCCGCCGATCCTGCTCGGGCTCGAGCCGTGGCTGCCCCGCCGCCGGGCTGCAGTCGTCGCCGCCGGCGCCGGCTCGCTGGCGCTCGGGCTGATCTGGAACCTGCGGGCGCTCGACGCGCTGCAGCGGCTCGGAACCGGTTCGTGAGGATGCGCGTCGATTGCGCTGTGAGCGCACGCCGCGACGACGAACCTCGATCGCCACTCCCGGGGTGGTGGCCGTGGCTCGCGATCGCCCTCGGCGCGCTGACGCTCCGGCTATGGGGCCTCGACGCCCGCAGCCTGTGGCTCGACGAAGTGGTCAGCCTCGAGGTCGCACGCGCGCCGCTCGCAGCGATCCTGCGCGGCGAGGCATTCGACAACCACACCCCGCCGCTCTACTACGTGCTGCTGAAAGCCTGGCTGCTGCTGGCGCCCGCGACCGAGCTCGGGTTGCGCCTGCCTTCGGCGCTGCTCGACGCCGCCAACGCGCTGCTGCTCGGGCTGCTGTGCATGCGCGCGCTCGGCGCGGGCATCGCGACCGGCCGCACCGCCGCCCTGGTCTACGCGCTGTCGCCCTATGCCATCCGGCTGGCCCAGGAGGCGCGGATGTATCCGCTGCTGATGACCTGCGCGCTGGTGGCCTGGGGCGCCACGCTGCGCTACGTCGCCGAGCGCCGGCCGGGCGATCTGGTGGTCGCGGCGCTGGCCGCCACCGCCGGCCTCTACACCCACTACTTCTTCGCGCCCTTCCTGGCGGTGCTCTACGGCTGGGCGGCGGTGGTGCTGTACCGCCAGCGCCGGACGCCCTGGCCTTGGCTGGTCCAGACGTTGGCGGTGGCGCTCGCCTTCCTGGCTTGGCTGCCGGTGGTGCTCGACCTGCTCGGCAGCGGCCAGTCGTTCCGTCGCTACTCGCTTGCAGTGCTGCCCTACGCGCTGGTGCGCTTCGCTTCGGGCTACGGTGCGCTGCGACTGCACTGGCGGGAGCGCCAGTCCCTGCTCGACGGCGTGCTCGCCCATTGGGCGCTGATCACGATCGTGCTCGTTGTGGTCACCCCGCTCCTGCTGGCCGCGCTGGTGGTGGCGTGGCGGCGATCCAACGCGACACGGTCGCTGGTCTGGCTGATGGCCGGCGTGCCGCTGCTGGCGCTCGTGACCGACCGGCTTGCACCGTCCCTGTCGGAGCGCTATCTCGCGGCGGTGTTCCCGAGCTTCGTCGCCCTGCTCGCGTTGCTGCCTTGGGGATCTCGGGGGCCGCGCGGGTGGGTTGCTCTCCAGGTGCTCGCGACGACGCTCCTGCTGTGCTCGCTGGTCGCTCACCTGCTGCGACCCGCCGCCGGGACCGAACGGTGGGACGACGCGGCGGCCGCCATCGAGGCCGCCATGCCGGAGGAGGCCCCGATCCTGGTCTCGCCCGGCTTCTATCGCGACGTCGCCGTGTACCACCTGCCCCAGCGGCGTATCATCGGTCTGAAAGCCCTGCGAGACTGCAAGCTGCCATCTGCGCTCGGCCGTCAGTATCCGAACCAGGCGACCGGGGCCTTCGGGCTGCTCGAGGTCGAGGCGATGAGCTGGGTGGCTCGACAGCTCGCGGACTGCGGCTACCGCGTGGAGCGCGGGGGGCATTGGAGCGACGGAAACGGCCTGCTGTTCCACACAGTGGGACATTGATTCTCGGCTGGCCGGGAGAGCACGAGCGATGAGCGGGCCGGTCTCCGGCCTGCCCGAGGAGTACGGCGCCTGGTCGGCGACCCTGCGCGACCCGCCCGACTTCCACGTGCCCGCCCGCTTCGGGCTGCTCGTTCGCTCGCCAGCTCAGCGCGGCAGCCAGTGAACGAGGTTGGTCGTCCAGGGCACCACCTGGTGAGCGAACACCACGAAGAAGGTCGCGAGATAGGCCAATCGCATCGCACGCTCCCGCGGCTCGCACTGGCTCACGCCGAGGATCACCAGCAACCAGCCGAAGCCCACCACCGTCGCGAACGCATAAGTGGTCCACGCGAAGAGCAGCAGCGTGCCGTGGCGCAGGCCTCGGATCAACCGGCCGACGCCGGGCCACAGGAAGGCCACCGCCACCGCCCCCTCGCTGACGAGCGTCCACCAAGTGATCGCGGTCGCCAGCCGCTTCAGGCGCGGTGGCTCTATCAGCTCGGCCTCGGCCTGCCGGCCCTGGCGCACCTGCGCCACAGCCCGCGCATTGGCTTGCAGGTCCTGCGGCGTCATGCCGCCCGCGAGAAGCGTGAGATCGCGAAAGCGCCCGTCCGTCAACAACGTCGAGCGGAAGAACCGCCCGTCCACGAAGTCCGGCGACAGCACGCCCTTCCACAGCACCGCGAACAGGAACGCCAGACCGATCAGCCATCGAGCGTTGAGCGCCAGCGCCCGCTGGCGAGCCGCCTCCGGCACGTTGAGCACCAGGAACAGCGCCAGGCACCAGTAGGCGAAGAGGTAGATGTGGTTGTCGGCGACCCACCTCTCGACCAGCAAGCGCCACGCTGCGAAGAACGCGACCAGCAGCCAGAGCGCGCGGCTCGCGTCGAGGCGCGGCGCCACCAGCCCGACGATGCCGAGCGTCACCAGCCCGAGCTTCAGGTACCAGACGTCCACCGGCTTCGTGACGAGGTAGACGCAGGTGAGCCGCACCGCCAGCGACACCGGCTCGAGCTCGCCCAACTCGGCAAGACGCCGCTCGATCCATTCCCCGACGCGGCCGCGACCCCCCGTCGTCATTTCCGAGCTCCGGCCGGGGCTACCGGTCGCTGCAGCTCGAGCAGGTACTCGTGCCAAGGCTCGCTCCGGTAGCTGCCAGTCGCAGGATCGAACGACGCCCGCCACAGCTCTACGCGAACAGCCTGCAGACCTGAGCGCCGTCGCTCGAGTCGGGCGGCGAGCGCATTGGCGTAGGCGCCGATCCGCTGCTCGGTGGGGTGGTTGAGCATCACCCGGCGCAGCGGGTCGCGTCGCGGCAGTGACAGTCGCCGCTCTCCGTCGTCGAACACCTCGTAGGCGCGTACCTGGCGGTTGCCGCCGGTGTCGGAGGTCGCGAACATCCCGAATCCGCCCCCCTTCCAGGGAGTGAGCTCGGTGGTGAACGCGATGACGATCTGCAGCACCGCGACGCCGACCAACACGCCGCAAGCGAGAAAGGCCCAGCGCGGGGGGCGCTCGGAGCTGTCCACCAGCGGCGGATCACTCTTCATCGGCATTGCTCGCGAGGGCGCGCGCTCTGAGCGGTGCGATCCACGGACGCTCTGCCAGGTGTGGGTACACCGCACCGATCCGCCGTCTCTGGTCCGCATCGAGCAGCTCGAAACCTCGCCGTCGCAGGATCAGCTCGGCGCGGGCGCTCTGGCGATTCGATGATACCGGCGCGCGCGCCCGCACCAGCGACCGCCAGCGGAGTACGCTCTCGCCACCGTGGCCACCACCACCCTCGACCCGCTCGTCGACGCGCTCGCGACGGACCGCGATCTCGGCCCGCAGATCGTCCATCGGGCTTATTTGCCCGGCCACCCGAGCCGGTTCGCCGAACCGCAGCACCCGCTGCCCGAGGCGCTGCGCCGCGGCCTGGTGAGCCTGGGAGTCGAGCGGCTGTGGAGCCACCAGGCCGAGGGCCTCGACGTCCTACGCGCAGGCGGCGACGTGCTGGTCACGACGCCGACCGCCTCCGGCAAGTCGCTGGTGTTCCAGGTGCCGATCCTCGAGCAGGCGCTGCTCGGCGGCGACGCCCGCGCGCTGTTCCTGTTCCCGCTCAAGGCGCTGGGCCAGGACCAGCGCGCCAAGCTCGACCGACTGGCCGCCGCCTGCGGCCTCGACCCCGAGCTCGACGGCGCGGCGATCTACGACGGCGACACCCCGCGCGCGGCGCGCGAGCGCATCCGCGCCGCGCCGCCGCGCGTGCTGATCTCGAACCCCGACATGCTGCACGCCGGCATGCTGCGGCACGGCGCGTCGTGGGCGCCGTTGTTCTCGCACCTGCGCTACGTGGTGCTCGACGAGCTCCACACCTACCGCGGAATCTTCGGCTGCCACTTCCATCACGTGCTGCAGCGGCTGCTGCGCCAGTGCCACCGCCACGGCGCGAACCCGCAGCTCGTGGCCTCCTCGGCGACCGCCGCCAACGCCGCCGAGTTCGCGCGCACGCTTACCGGCCGCACGATGCACGAGATCGCGCAGTCGGGCGCGCCGCGCCAGGGGCGACACTTCTTGCTGCTGCAGCCGGCCACCAGCCCGTACACCACGGCTCTCCACCTGCTCACGGCGTTTCTGCGCGCCGGCCTGAAAACCATCGTTTTCACCAAGGCGCGCCGCATCACCGAGCTGCTGCACTCGTGGCTGGCCGACAAGGAGCCCGAGCTGGCGCGCCGCGTCGCCAACTATCGCGCCGGCTTCCTGGCCGAGGAGCGGCGCCAGATCGAGCGTGACCTGTTCGAGGGGCGGCTCACCGGAGTGATCGCGACCTCGGCGCTCGAGATGGGGATCGACGTCGGTGGCCTCGATGCCTGCATCCTGGTGGGATTCCCCGGCTCGATGATGGCGACGT
>DATLFI010000426.1:0-12707 GCA_035524895.1 Thermoanaerobaculia bacterium
GATTCCGTTATATCGGCTGGAGCCGCTCTGCAGCCACGTAACAGTTACGTTGTCGTCAGGGGTAAGGTCCAAACTGTCGAAGCTCCGCCCCCCAGTGTCGAGGACTTTGCCCTTGGTGTCGGTGCTGATCTCGTAGACGAAGATGTGCCGGCCGTCCCCGCTGAGCACCAGATGGTCACCGTCGAAGCAGATGTCCGACTCTCCGTTGCCACTGATCCGCTGGTACTCTTCGAACGTTCGCACCGTAGACAGCGCGCCCGTCGACGTGTCGTAGCGCCGGAGTCTGTTGCCGTTGAGGAAGTAGAGGACTCGCGAATCCGCACGCGACCACCGGGGCTCCGAGGAGGCGTGGATCTCCCAGGGTAGGTCTCCAAGGTACCGGCGCTGAGCGTCGTAGAGCGCGAAGTAGCTGTCGTGTTGGAGGAGGAACAGGGAGTTGTCTTGGTTGAAGACGTTGATCGTGGAGTACTCGTCCATTACGAACGTCAGATTGCCGCCGTCCGCGTTGTTCGTGGTTCGTAGCGCGTCGGACAGCCGCCAGACCTCGGAGCCGAAGATGGGGTCGTGGTAACTGAGGCCTTGGCTCGGAGGCTGGAAGCTTTCGTACTCCGAGGGTGGGTAGGACTCAGTATCCGTTACGTGAGCCGAAGCCGCCCCTCCCGTCATCACGGCCCATCCGAGTGAGAGCGCCCCCAGGGCGCCGTAGACGAATCGTCGCTTCGCGGTGTAATACATGGCAAGACCTCTTCTGGGCAGGTGGCGCCCCCTGGTGGGGCACCGCTCGTTTCGCCCTGCTGGTGGGCATCGACGGCTAGGCTGGTAGATACAGACTGGCCTCTACGCTAGGGCGCCTCAGGGCGCTCTTGAATCAGGGCCTTCGCGTGCTCGTGTCTCGGCTTCCCGCAGGCCAAAGGCGGCCTTGTGGCCGAGGCGTCTCCTTGGTCGCGCTGCCAGAAGCGTCTGCGGCGTTCGCGCGGTCGTCGCGCCCGCGCTAGCCGCCATGGCCGGTGCTGGGAGCCGTCCGCCTGACAGGCGGGGTGGAGGAGGGGACGAAGTGCGCCGCCGCGGCGTGGCGACGAGATCTCCGCCGACGAGATCCCCGCCGACGGCGCCGGTGGCACCCGACTTATGTGAACTCGGCATGTCCGACGGAGTGTTTCGAGTCCGGGCGACTGCCACAAGAGAACTACTTCACAGGGTAGGTGTGAAGTCGCCCCGAGTTGGGGCTGGATGCGAGGCGATGAGGGAAGGCCAGTTCCCTGTGTATGAAGGCGAATTCACCCTTGCTCGGCCCGGATAGGCCGTCGTGACATGACCGAATGGCCCCCGCCGTCTCGCGGGAAGTTTGTGGCTGTGAAGGGTCTCGCCGCCTGCTGTGGGACGTTCGAAGATGGAAGGTGACTGCGAGGTCGACTTCCACTCGTTTGGCACACCCCTTGCGTCGCCAAGACGAGGATCGAGCCCGGAGCGCCCGGGAGTGGACTCGGATCCGCCATTCACCCGCTGCGAACGATGGTTGATTCAGGACAAGCGCACTTCGACGTCTTCTCCACCTGTCCGCCGTCGAGCGCGTACGGGCACGACTACTCGACGAGGGTGGCGGAGGTCGCGCGGTGGAGCGAACGGGCTGGTTGCAGGGGCATCCTGATCTACACGGATCACAGCCTCCTGGACCCTTGGCTGGTGGCCCAGCTGATCATCGAGCGTACGCAGTCGATCCGCCCGCTCGTCGCGGTCCAGCCGCTGCAGATGCACCCGTACACCGCGGCGAAGATGGTGGCCTCGTTGGGGGCCCTCTATGGGCGCGGCGTCCTCCTCAACATGGTGAGCGGCGGATTTCGAAACGACCTGTCCGCTCTCGACGACCGTACCGAGCACGACCGTCGCTACGACCGCCTCCTCGAGTACGTCACGATCGTGAAGGGGCTGTTGGCGGGTGGTAGCCCGGTCACGCTCCGCGGTGACTTTTACCGGGTCGAGAACCTCAGGCTAACCCCGGCCCCGAGCCCCGAGCTCATGCCCGACGTCTTCGTCTCGGGCTCGTCCGAGGCGGGTGCGGAGACCGCGCGGGCCATTGGTGCCGTGGCGATTCGGTATCCGCGGCCGGCGACCGCCGAGACGCCGACCGAGGACTGGCCGGAGAGGACCGGGATCCGAACCGGGATCATCGCGCGCGAGAGCGACGAGGATGCTTGGGAGGTGGCTCTTCGGCGTTTTCCGGCGGATCGCCGGGGCCAGCTCACCCATCAGCTCGCGATGAAGGTTTCCGATTCCGTCTGGCACCGCCAGCTCTCCGAGATGGCGGGAGCGGAGAAGACGGACGGTCCCTACTGGCTGTTCCCGTTCGAGAACTACAAGACGATGTGTCCCTACCTGGTCGGTAGCTACCAACGTGTCGGCGAAGAGCTCGCTCGCTATCACCGGCTGGGCGTCAGGACGCTCATCCTGGACGTGCCGCCCGACGAAGAAGAACTCTGGCACACGCGCCGAGCTCTCGAACCCTGCCTCGAGGAGGTCGCCTCGTGAGCGAGGTCACCCGGCTCGACGAGTGGGTGACGCGATCGGCGGAGCGGCGTCCCGATGCGATCGCGGTCGTCCTGGGAGACAGATCGATCAGCTACGGGCTGCTGGAGGAGACGTCGAACCGACTGGCGCACGCCCTGCGCGGCTCGGGCTGCCGCGAAGGCGATCGCGTCGCGTTGCTCGCCGACAAGTCGCCCGAGTCGCTCACCGCGATCCTCGCCGTGTACAAAGCCGGCGCCATCCTGGTGCCGCTGGATCCCGACAGTCCCTCGGCTCGACAGGCGCGGATTCTCCGCTCGTGCGATCCCCACTGTGTGCTGTCGGAGGCCGGTGCCGTCGCGGCGGCTCGGGCGCGTTGCTTGCGGGAGGAGGGCGCGCTGCGTCCCGCGGACCGGCTGGCGTGGATGGGGACCGCCAGCGAGGCGGCGGACCAGGGTGTGGACTCGCTGCTCTTCTCGTGGGACGACGTCGCGACTTGCCAGGCCACCCCTGTCCCTCGCGACGCCTCGAAGGACGCTGCGGCCCACATCCTCTACACGTCGGGCTCCACGGGCGAGCCCAAGGGCGTCGTGGTTCTCCACCGCGGCGTAGTGCGTTTCGTGGAGTGGGCGCTCCGGCACTTCGGCATCGGCAGCGACGAGCGGCTCTCGGGACTGTCGCCACTGCACTTCGACTTGTCCACCTTCGACATCTTCGGCGCCTTCGCATCGGGGGCCGAGCTCCACCTGATCTCACGCGAGCTCACGCTGCTGCCCAAGCACCTCGCGGATTGCATCCGCAACTCTGCCCTGACACAACTCTTCGCCGTGCCGTCGGTGCTGAACTACATGGCTCGATTCGACGTGGTGAAGCAGGACGACTTCCCTGCGCTTCGGCGGCTCCTGTGGTGCGGCGAGGTCCTGCCGACTCCCTCGCTCGTCTACTGGATGCAGCGGCTGCCGGACGTCACGTTCACGAATCTCTACGGTCCCACCGAGACCACGATCGCGAGCAGCTACTACGACGTGCCGGCGTGTCCCGAGGACGACCGCGCGGAGATACCCATCGGCCAGGCTTGCGACGGCGAAGAGCTCCTGGTGTTGGACGAGAACCTCGAGCCGCGGCCGTTCGGGGCGATCGGCGAGCTGTACATCGGAGGTGTGGGTCTCGCCATGGGCTACTGGGGTGACCCGGAGAGAACCGCGGCGGCATTCGTGGAGCATCCCCATGGGAAGGGTCGGATCTACCGAACCGGAGATCTGGCGCGGCTCGACGACAAGGGGCTCGTCTACTTTCTCGGCCGCGCCGATTCCCAGATCAAGAGTCGCGGGTTTCGCATCGAGCTCGGCGAGGTCGAGAGCGCGGTGGCGGCGACGGGCTTGGCGCTGGAATCCGTCGTCACGGCGGTCCAGACAAATGGTTTCGAGGGCCAGCAGATCTGTTGCGCCTACGTCCCGGTCGTGGCCGGGGACGATGGCGACAACCATGGCGACAGTGGCCACGAGGTCCTGCGGGGCGAGCTTCGCCGGTTGCTCCCAGCCTACATGTTGCCCACACGCTGGATCCGCTGCGAACAGTTGCCGCGCAACGCGAGCGGCAAGCTCGACCGCAAATGGGTGAAGAGCCTTTTCGAAGAGGGCCTAACCGAAGCACATGCAGCCCCTGCGTAGTTCCTTTGCGAGCGAGGGCGTTGCCAAGGCGACACCGCGAGAGGTCGGGCCTGGCGCTGACGCGGTGACCGAGGTCGCGGATCGTGTGCTCCGCCTGGTGGAGTCTCAGGTACACGTGCGGATCCCGTCGAACGATGCGGATCTGTTCCTCTCTGGCGCGGTCGACTCCTTGAGCCTGGTCGAGATCCTGATGCGGTTGGAGGAGGAGTTCGAAACGCACATTCGGCTCGACGAGCTCGAGCTGGCCGACTTTCGCTCCGTGTCGTCCATCGCGCGGCTCCTCGCGCGCAGCGGGCTCGGCAGATGAGAGTCGTCGCGGCGGCGAGCCTTGCCAAAGGACACGTGAGGCCGATCGTCGAGGACGACCTAGGCAGCATCGCGGCGTTGCACCGCGAGGTGTTCGGCCCCGGGACGAGCTCGCAGGCGGAGCTGAGATCCTTCTTGCTCGACCTGTTCTTCGGGCACCCTTGGCCCGACGAGCGCCTGCCCTCCTTGCTCTACGAGGAGGCCGGCGACATCGTCGGGTGCCTCGGTGTGATGCCTCGGCCAATGTCGATCGACGGCCGTCCAGTCCTCGCGGCGCTCAGCCACAACTTCAGGGTGGCGCCGCAGCGGCGCTCTACGATGGCCGCTCTCGAGATGCTGCGGGCGTTCTTCGCGGGGCCGCAGACGCTCTCGTTCGCGGAAGGCAACGAGGCCTCGCGACGGCTGTGGAGCGCGATGGGCGGCACCACCTCGATCGCTTACAGCTTTCGCTTCACGTTGCCGTTGCGGCCGGCGCGATTCGCGATCTCGCGCCTCGCCGGCCGCGGCTTGCCGGCGCCGCTGGCGTCGGCGTTGCGCCCGCCCGCAGCGGCCATCGACCAGGCGGCGGCTCGCTTGGTCCGGAGCCCCTTTCGGCGCCCCAAGCCCGATCCACGGATCGCGGCCGAGCCGCTGGACGCCGCGACGCTCGCGGAGTGCATCGCCCGCGCGTCGAGGCGTCGATCGCTGCGCCCACGCTACGACGTCGCGTCGCTCGAGAGGATGCTCGACATCACCGACCGCCGTCCTGACCAGGGACCCTTGCGCCGCGTGCTGCTCCGCAAGGACGAACGCATCGTGGGTTGGTACCTCTTCTTTCCCGAGCGGCCCACGTGTGCCGCCGTGCTCCAGGTCGGGTTCGCGGAGGACGCCGCTCCGGAGGTCCTGGACCATCTGTTCCACGACGCTTGGGCACACGGCGCTTGCGCGATCACTGGCCTGCTGGAGCCCGGGCTGCTGCCCGCGCTCTCGGAGAGACCATGCCTTTTCCACCGGGGAGCCGGTGATCGTTGGCTCCTGGTGCACAGCCGAGACGAGCGGGTGCAGCGAGCGCTGCACACCGGCGATGCCTTCTACACGCACTTGGAGGGCGAGTGGTGGGCGTGAACCGAGAGCTTCCGGTCGGTTGGTGGCATCGGCGCCGCGCCACCTCCCCGCTGGCGAGTGTGGACCGAGATCGCGGGCGCGGGCTTTCTCTGTTCCAGAGAGCTCGGGTGGCGATGACGACGGAGGGCCTGCGGCGAGCGGGCGGGCGAGGTCTGCGGCGAGTGGCTGCTCCTCTTCTCGAGGTTGGCACTCTCGCCCTGTTCGCCCGCGAGCTGGACGGCGACCTGCCCGACACGCCGTGTCCAGACGGCTACCGGGTTCGTGAAGCTTCGGCGGCGGAGCTCGATGCGGTCCTGGCCGGCAGCGACCCCGAGCGATCCGCGGAGGCGCTGCGCGAGCGCTTCCGGCGTGGTGACGCCTGTTTCGTGGTGCAGGCGCCGAGCGGTCGTATCGTCCACACGCGCTGGCTGACGGCCGATCCACCCTACGTTCCGGAGCTGCGGCGGACGCTGCTCCTCGATAAGGGTGACGCCTACTTCTACGATGGCTTCACCCACGCGGATGCCCGCCGGCTCGGTTTGGACGGGGTGGTTCGCTGTGCGATCTTCCGGGCGGCGCGGACGCAAGGGTTCTCGAGAGTGGTGTCCTACGTGCGGGCCGACAACCTTGCGGGCCTGCGCGCCGCGAGACGCTGGCAAAGACCAGCGGGCAGCATCCGGCACGTGCGGCCGTTGCGAGGCGGACCGTGGCTGTTCGGCACCGCCAGCATCGCCCCCCTCGAGGTCTCGCTCGAGCCGAACCTCGACTGCGACGAGGGCGAGCGAGCGGCGAGGTCGCTTGGCTGGAGACGTTGGTTCGAGGGTTGGCAAGCCCAGCCCCAGGAGAACCGCTCCACCGGCTTCAGCGCGCTACCCGACGAGTACTTCACGGCCACTGCGGAGTTCGTCGCCGACTGCTTGGAGCTCGCGCCGGCCTTCGACTCGGTCCTCGACGTCGGCTGCGCCAGCGCCGGTGTGACCGGCCGCGTCGCCGCGAGCAGCCGTGAGCTCACCGGGGTGGATGCGATGCCAGGCCTCCTCCGCGACGCGGTGCGCGCGGGCATTCGCGCAGCCGCCGGCGGGCCGGCCCGTTTCGTGGCGGCCGACGCGCGACGGTTGCCGCTGCCCTCACAGGCCTTCGACAAGGTGTACTGCCTCGGGATGATCCACACGCTGCCAAGTCGCCAAGACGGCATCCGCGTGCTGCTCGAGCTGGTCCGCGTCTGTCGCCCGGGAGGAAAGATTCTCGTGGGCAGCGTGCCCGACCACGCCCGGCGTTGGCGGGCGCGGGCGGAGGCGTGGAGGCGCGGCGGCATGCGCGAGCGGTTCTCCCTGCTCGCGTCGCTGCTGCTGCCTGGCCCGCTCAAGTCCGTAGCCCGGCGCCTCGCCGGCCACGAGCAGAGTCGCGGGCTGGTCTACCTCGAGTACGACTTCGATGCCCTTCGCCGCAGGCTCGAGAGCTTGGGCCTCGAGTGCCGCGTCGTCGAGTTCCCGGGGAATTTCTGGAGTCGGGACTTCCGGCTCACACGGTCGAACCTCGTGGTCACCTTGCCAGAGTGAGTACTGACCACGAGGGGCCCATGGGGGAACTTCGACTACACGCGGCTCAGGTCCGCGAGCACGTCGGGCTGGTGGATGGTGATGCAGTGGTTGGCGTCCACCGAGAACACTCCGGCCCGACGGAGGCGAACCATGATCTGGTTGACCCGCTCTCGCGTGGCGGCGGCCATGTCCGCGATCTCGCCCTGGGTCACCGGCACGGGGATGCGAATCCCCTCGCCCGGCACCGGCGTGCCGTAGCGCTCGGCCAGCTCGAGGATCTGCCTCGAGACGCGACCGGTGACGTCCAGCGTGGCGAGTGCCTGGATGCGCTCGTTCGCGCTGCGCAGCCTCTCACCCAGATCGCGAGTGAGGTTGCGGCTGAGCACGGGCGACTGGTCGAGGCATTTTGCAAACATCTTTCCGTCCATCCAGAGGAGTGTCGTCTCCTGTCGCGTCAGCACGCTCGCTGCCGGGCTGAAGCGGCTGCCGCCGCTCGGCTCGCCGAGCGTGTCGCCGGGGCCCAGCAGGGCAATGGTGTGCTCGGTACCGTCTTGGCTCGTCACTTGCACTTTCACCGATCCCTCGAGGATGAAGTACACCGCCTCGCCGGGCAGCCGCGCACTGATGAGAAGCGTTCCCGCCGGCACCGTGGTTCGCTGGACCAGGTCCGTCATCTGTGCCAGATCGTCTTCAGGAACCCCGGAGAAGAGCGGCAGCTCCCGCAGGCCCGTCGATTCGGTTGTCATGATCATGAGTTTCTCCTGGCCGCGCCGAAGGCCTCGCTGAGCTTCTCTCCGAGCGCCTGTCGGGCCGCCTGCAGGCTGCCCGGACGTCCTTGCCAGCGGTAGGTGCGCTGCACGATTGTCTGGACCCAGCGCCGCGCGAAGTCGGATTCTCCCGCGCGGTCGAGCATCGTGAGGTACGCATGGTCCTCGAGGCCTTCGCGGATCAGCTTGAGCCGCAGGCTCTCCACCGGAACGTGAGTGACGCCTCCGACGCGGCTCGGGGTCCCGGGGAAGAACAAGGTCCCGTCGCCGTTGCCCCCGTGGGCTCGGACGTCGAGCCAGGAATCTGCGACGAGCGAGTACGCCTCGACGGTGTTGAAGTAGAGCTCGCCCTCGACGCCGTACAGCCACGCCATCCAGGGCATGATGCGCTGCGCGACCGCCGGTGCGTCGATGACGTAGCTCGGCCAGCCGCGGAACTCGTCGCCGCCGACCATGTTGCAGCCGTGGCTGGCGCACGACTGATACCACCACAGGCTCGTTTCCGGCCGTCCGAGGTCCGCGTAGGCTGCCCGCGGCACCGTCTCTTCGCACGGAGCGTCCACGCCGGGCCGATCTTCGATGCACTGGATCAGCGTGACCCAGATGTCGACCACGCCGGCGAGCTCCGGCACGAGCTGCTCGGTGAGGAGCGTGGGCAGCCGCGCGTCGGCATGTCGCGCCTGCAGTCCGAGGCCAAGGACCTGCCGGTAGTCGTTGGGTCCCGCGGGCTCGTCCCAGAGGTAGACGAAGAGGCGATCCAACCAGCCGCGCTCCCGAAAGTGGCGGCTCCACTCCCGCCAGTAGAGGACCCTTTCCTCGCCGGTGAGAGCAGGGGGCGTGCGCAAGTCGACCGAGGTCGCGCGCGCCCCCGGAAGGGGATCGTCGGCGCCGAAGATAGTGCCGTCGAGCAGCGGCGCGACCTCTTCGTCGTAGCGTTGCCAATCTATCTCGATGCCGGAGTCCCCGAAGGTGGCCGGTGGCGGCATCATGCTCCCGCCGTGGATGCTGATCCGGTGCCGAAGCGCCGCCCGCGCGTAGACCGCGGTGAGCTCGAGCAGCTCCTCGTCGCTGGCGTAGCGGCCGTAGTGCTGCTTCTTCGCACTGATGCCGCTGAAGCCGTACGAGGTTCGCAGCGTGGAGGTGGAGGGCAGCTCGAAGTCCCAGACTTGGAGCTGCACCGGCACGGTGATCTTCCTCGCGCCTTCGACCGATACCAGAAGCTCGCCCCGGTAGTGGCCCGGGGGGGTCCCCGGTGGCACGTAGAGCTCGATCCAGAGCGGCTGATTCCGGCCCGGCCTCAAGGCGAACGGGAAGGCGCTCCGCCGCTCGCCGGAGTAGGTGTCGACGCGTGGAAGCAGCGGATCGGGCCATTCGCCAACGGCGCCTTCGGTCGACGAAGCGGTGTGCAGTCGCAGGTAGTGCTGGAGGTACACCACGACGTGACGCTGCTCGATCCGGTGCCCGGAGCGCGACACGAGCTCCGTGGCCTCGACGTCGACGCCTCGGAGCGACTTGTTCTTGCTTCGTAGCACGAGCTGGAACGGCTCGAACTCGTTGCGCGCGGCAAACAGCTCCGCCGAGCGAGCCGTGCCGGGCGGATCGGACGGACGCACCTTCACCAAAGCGTGCGTCGTCCACCAGGCTAGGTCCGGCGCGCTGGGCGTGCCGGGCGTATCGGACGGACGCATCTTCAAAGGGTGCGTCGTCCACCCGGCTAGCTCCGGCACGCTTGGCGTGCTGGCCGGCGCGGCCGCCGGCAGCGCGATCGCCACGAGCGACGCGAGGCTGCTCACGAAAGCGAGGAACGCCGCGGCGCGGCCACGCCGCCTCACGCCAAGCTCCGCGCGCTGCCGAGCGCCGCAGGGGCAGCCGCCGAACGGTCGACGAAGCGAGAGACCACGCGCGCCAGCTCCTCGAGCTTGCGGTCCCAGGTCTCCTGGTCCATGGCGTGTGAGATCTCGTGTTGCGGCCCGGTCTTGCCGCTTGCGAGGATGGCGTCCAAGTGGGCGAGGAAGTGTTCCGGGTCCGTGCCTACGCGCACCAGCGGTTCCAATCTCTCGGCTTCGGGGATCGCCGTGGCCACCACGGGCAGGCCCGCGGCGAGGTACTCGCGCAGCTTCAGGGGGTTCGCCGCGATCGTCAGGGGATTGATCCGGAACGGCAGGATCGCGGCGTCGAACCCTCGGCAGTACGCGGGAAGGTCCTGGTAGCTGCGCCGGCCCAGCACGACCACGTTGTGTAGATCGCGCACCGCCGAGAGGTCGGTCGCCACCTTGCCGATCAGCACTACGGACCAGCGGGGTCGCGAGACAGCGAGATGCCGGACCAGCTCGAGGTCCACCCAGTCTTCGACGAGCCCGAAGAACCCGATCACGGGGCCCTCGCCGCGCACGAGGTCGGCGGGGATCGACGTCGAAGGCTCGAGTGCCTGGCGGAAGTGGTCGACATCGACGCCGTGGGTCACCAGGAAGGTGTTGGGGTTGAGCTTGCGCTTGGTCTCCAGCAGCGAGCCAGCCGAGACGAAGACGACATCGGCGCGCGACGCGAGCTTCGCCTCCATCGCGGTGATCGTCGCCGCGTCGGTGCCCGTGAACTCCGAGAACTCGTCGACGCAGTGGTAGACGAGCAGGCTCCGTGGCAGGGCCGTCGCGACATCGGCCGAGCTCGGAATGAAGGACCACACGACGGGGTCCCGGAAGCCCAGCCACCGGCAGGCGATTCGCAGCGACGCTACGAGCCACTTCTCGTTGATCCAGCGCGCCGCGGGGCTGCTGTGGAAGGGGATCGCGAGCGGCCCGAACACCCAGAGATTGGGCGCCTCCTGTCTCAGGCCACGCCCGAAGGCCACCGCCTTGCTGAGGATGCGGCGGAAGTCACGTGTCGACGCCTGGGGGTTGCGACAACCCAGGGAGTTGACCCACAGCACACGGTTGTCGCGAGCGAGCCGCACCATGAGGTGCTTCTTGCTCAGAGGGTCGCCATCCCAGTCGTTCGCGAAGCAGATGATGTCTTGTCCGCGCATTTCCTTCCTCATCCCGCGGCCGCGGCCGCCTGCAGCGTGGTCGCCGGGTAGTGCATGGGCTCGAAGCGACGCTTTAGAAACTGGTCGTGCCACAGCTCGAACACCAGCAAGCTCCAGATCTCCTGGTCGCGCTGCGCTCGGCCGGTGGCGTGGTCATCGAGAATGTCCTCCACTGCCTTGCGGTCGAACCAGGAGCGGCACGCCGACGACCGGTCGAGCAGCACCTCCCGCGAGAAGCCGCTGAGGTCTCGGAGGAGCCGGCCGGTGGGCACGGGGAAGCCCTTCTTCGACCGCTCGAGGATGGGCTGGGGCACGACGCCTGACATCGCGTCCCGCAGGACCGCCTTGCCATGCCGCCCCCGTATCTTGAGCTCCGAGGGCAGCGTCGCCGCGAGCTCGACCAGGCGGTGATCGAGGAAGGGCACGCGTAGCTCCTGCGCGTTCGCCATGGTCATCTTGTCGGCCTTGACCAGCAAGTCGTCGGGCAGCCAGGTCTTGATGTCGACGTAGAGCATCTGCTCGAGCGGCGGCGCACCGGCGACGGCCCGAAAATGATCGGAGAAGAGGTCCGTGGCGCATTGGTCGACCCGCGCGTGGTCGTCGCATCCGACGAGCCGCCCCTTCGTCTCCGGAAGGAACCCCCGCGATACTCCGTGATAGCGCAGGGGCAATGGCTTGCTCGCGAGGCGGAGGAAGTGTCGTGCCCTCTCGCCGCTCACTCCCGGCAGGATCTGACCGGCCGCTGCCAGGAGCGACCCGCGCGCGCCACGGACGTGCTGGTGCACGCGCTCGAGGTGCAGCATCCTCCGATAGGCGCCATAGCCGCCCAGGATCTCGTCCGCTCCTTCGCCAGACAGCACGACCGTGACGTCGTTGCGCGCGAGACGCGAGACCAGGAAGAGCGGCACGCAGGCCGGGTCCGCCACCGGCTCGTCCAGGTGCCACACGACTTCCCTGAGGACGTCTTTCACGTCTTTGGTCTCGAGGCGCAGCTCCTGGTGGTTCGCGCCGAAGCTGTCGGCGGCCTGGCGAGCGAACGTGAACTCGTTCGCCGGCTCGTCGTCTCCCAGGGCCGTCTCGTATCCGACCGTGAAGGAGCGGGCCGGCTCGCCCGGCGCGAGCCGATTCATGACCGCGAGTACCGACGTGGAGTCGAGACCGCCACTGAGGAACACGCCGAGAGGCACGTCGGCTACGAGCCTGAGCCTGACACTCTCTTCCAGCACCGCGGCGAGCTTGTCTCGCGCTTCGAGGGTCTCTGCTCGCGTCAGCGGCTCGGCACGCTTCTCGGGGCACGGCACGTCCCAGTACTGCCGCAGTCGGATTCCCGCTTCGTCGCACACCAGCAGGTGTCCGGGCTGGAGCTTCGAGATGCCACGGAACATCGTCCTCGGTCCCGGTACGTAGCGCAGCGAGAGGTAGAGGTCGAGCCCCTCGGGGTCGATCTCGCGCGGCACCCGGGGATGGGTCAGGAGAGCCTTGATCTCGGAGGCGAAGACGACGAAGTCGCATCCGACGTGGTAGTAGAGCGGCTTGATGCCCAACCGGTCCCGCGCGAGCAGCAATCGGCGCCGGAGACGATCCCAGATCGCGAAGGCGAACATGCCGCGCAGGTCCGAAACGCAATCCACCCCGTGCTCCTCGTAGGAGTGGATGATGGCCTCCGTGTCCGACTTGGTCGCGAAGCGATGGCCGCGCTCCTCGAGCCGGCTCCTCAGCTCGAGATGGTTGTAGATCTCGCCGTTGAAGACGACGACCGCGCTACCGTCCTCGTTGCATAGCGGCTGCTGGCCGGTGGCGAGGTCGATGATGCTGA
>DATLFI010000427.1:0-12732 GCA_035524895.1 Thermoanaerobaculia bacterium
CGGTGCGCAGTTGGCGCATGCCACTCGAAGGCGAGGACCGCGCAGGGATCTGGCATCAGCGCTACTACGAATCGGGCACGAAGCTGAAGCGGGCGGAGCCCTGAGTCTCGAAGACGACCGCTCCTCCAGGCACAGCGCGAGAACGTGCGCGAGGAGCTGCGCGACGACCCGAGGTTCTGGGAGCTGCCCGAGGGCTACCACGTCTCGCGTCGCCTTGAACACCGCGTCCAAGCCACCGCCCCCTGAGCGGCGGCGCAGCACGAGTGGTGTAAGAGACCGGTAAGGGACAGTGCCGCCGCGATTCACTCGCTCGACTCTCTGATCAGAGGCTCGTCCTTGCGGCGTCACCAGGACGTTGGCGGGCTCGACCGAGGCGCCGATAGCATCCTCCTGGCCGTCCGGTCGTTCCGGCCGCCATCACCGGATTCGCGAACGGTGACCACGACGAAGGGCCGAGGACGATCAGCGGGCCCCACGAAAGCCGACGCTTGCGCCCGAGGTCCACGGAACTTCGCTGACGACTGCGAATGGTCCCGCCCCCGAGCCCGAGACGTAGTCGCCGCCACGAAGGAGGGCGTCGGGACCGGCGGTAGTGGTCGAGGCGCCGGAGAGGCACATGGCGTCGTCGCTGAACGCGCCCCAGCCTGGGCAGCCGGTCGTGGCCGGTACCCAGTCGGCGACCCACTCCCACAGGTTGCCCACCATGTCGTAGGCGCCGAAGGCGGAGACGCAGTTGCCGAAGATGCCGGTATTCGCAACATCGCCGGTCAGCACGTTGCAGTTGTTGTTGCCCGGCGTGCCCCGAACCGCCATCTGCCACTCAGCGTTCGTCGGCAGGCGCTTGCCCGAGTTGGCCAGCGCCGCTTGTGCCTGAAACCACGTAATGCGGCGAGCCGGCTCGCGGCCGGCGACCGAGCGGGCCCAGATGTTGTCGCAGTCCTGCCCATTCAGATTGCAGTACTCGGACGCGATCTCGACGGTGATTTCGTTGCCGCCTACCGGCGCGTCCCAGATCGATGCCTCGTACTTGTCGATGCAGACGCCGCCGATCCAGATCATCTCGTCACTCGGATCCAGGGTTGTGCAGGACCCGATGGGCGCCGCCGCCGCCGTCTGCACCGAGCCGTCCGGGAACTTGAATCCTCCTGATTTCGACTCGATGACGCCGTCGGTCGAGATCGAGGTCTGCGCTTCGACCGACGTTGTCGGCACGAGCCCCGCTGTGGCCAGGATCGCCGCGAGCAGAGCCGCGACGCGTCTCCACGCCAAGTCGCCGAGGATGAGGTCGAACGGGGGCGGGTGGGGAGGCAGGGGCGTACGCGCGAGCGCGGCATCACAGGTCGCCAGGACGGGGACAGCCTTACAGGGGGTACGCACCATGATCTCTCCTCCTTCGTTCTTCGTCACGTGCGGGGCGCTTTCATCGCAGACTGTGGACAGGCGACGACGGTCGGTCCTGACGACGGCGAGCCGCGCTAGCAAGACGGGACTCAAGCTGTCCAACGAGCTCTAGGGCGTCAAGCGCACAGGCGTGAGGGTTTCGACTCGCAGGTCCTGCCCAGAAGAAGAAGGTGGAAGAGGCGTACTCGGGCGCAGCAGTGCCCTCCCCTGCATCACGCGACTCGTGATCTCGACCAGGGTTCCTTCCCGCCTCCGTCGGGGGGTGGTATTTGGGGTAGCGGTCCACGGGTGGTCGCACCCGAGTAGGACGCAAGATGCCCCTTTCACCTCGTCCTCGTCGCAGCTCTCGCGAAGCCCCTGGCACCTCGTCTCCGGTCTCCGCACCTCGTCTCCGTCTGTCGACCTGTCGCTATCTCGAGATCGCCGCCCCTCACGCGCACGTCCATTTGTGCCCTCGCCGCCGCTTCCTGCGTTAGCGATACCGACAGCGACTGCTGCGCTGACGCGAAGGAGCCGCCGTTCCTCTTCTACGCTCTCGCCCGAGCGCACGATGGCCGGCGGGCACTGGGTGTACGAGGCCTGAGCCCCCAGCACCGGGCGCGGACTCCAGTCGACCAGACGAAGGACGCTGTCTATGGACGGCAGGCCGCCTCGCTCGGACCTTGACCACACTTCTGTGAGCTCTTCGCTGGCCCCGTGGACCTCGGAACGTCCAAGGCTGCAGCGTCAAGAGCAGTTGTGAAACGCCGCCGTGTCGGTGACGGTCTCGGCGGTGCGTCCGACCGGGTTCGAGTAGACGCGGACGTCCCCGGTCGCGGTGTCCTCGACGCGGAGCGTGAAGCCGACGTCGGTGGTGCCCGCGAAGAAGACCCAGTAGCTGCCGCTGAACGCGCAGGCGTCGAGCACCTTGACCATGACCTCCCAGTTGGCCGTGTCGAAGAACGAGAAGATGCCCGAGTTGCCCGAGGTGAGCACCTCGCGGGCGTAGCCGCTGCGGTCGCCATTGCTCCACTCGACGCTCACGCGGAAACGGTCGGCGAGCACCAGGGCGGTATCGGGTGGGCCGGAGATTCCGTTGGGAAAGACATGGATCCTTCCAGCGGAGTTGGCTCCTCCATAGGTTTCTCCGGGTCATCATGGAATCCTGCCGCAGTGGCTCGCGGGGCGCTGAGCGGTCGCGGGGACGCGACGCGGCGAGCGCCAGCGAGAGATCGTTCGAGACGGCGACCTGGGTCTTGAAGCTCATGCGATCTCCTGAGTCTCGAGCTCGGGTCGGCAGTGACCACGGCCCTTCACTCGCGGAGGCGTCGAACCGCCCCTGCGACCCCTCAGGCTTTCGATCCCCGGTGCGAAGCGGGTGCGAGGCGCGGCTCAGGAAGCCAGCTCGCGGGCCATCCAGGCCTTGGCGAGTCGCAGCTCGCGGTGCACGGTCGCGTCCGAGATCCGGTGCGCGGCCGCCAGCTCGGCGTAGGTCATCCCGCCGAAGTAGTGCATCTCGAGGAGGCTGCGCTTGCGCTCGTCGAGCTCGCCCAGGGCATCGAGCGCGCGGTCGAGGTCGAGCAGCCGGTCGGGGCTCTCCACCTGGAGCTGGTCTCCGTTCAGGGTGATACGGACGAAGTCGCCGCCCCGCTTGCCGCGTCGCCTGGCTCGAGCGTGGTCCACCAGGACCCGGCGCATCACGCGCGAGGCCATGCTCAGGAAGTGCGTGCGGTCCTGCCAGTCGGTGCGCACACCGAGCAGGCGCTCGTACGCGGCGTGCACCAGCGCGGTGGGCTCGAGGGTGTGCCCGGGCCTCTCTCCGCGCATCTGGGCGCGCGCGATCCGCCTCAGCTCCTCGTAGAGCACGCCGATGAGCTCCTCCATCGCCTGGTCGGAACCGGCGCGCCAGCGCTGCAGGAGCTCGGTGATGTCGTCTCCGTTCGACATGGGGCCGTCTCGAGACCGAGACCGCGCGACGCGTCTCACGAGCCGAGGGGGCTGAGATCTCGAGTCGAATTCTACGCCGCCGGATGAGGGAGATCGCGGATCCACGACGCCTCCGTGGACGAGACCGACGATGGCCCCACCGACGCGACCCTCTCTGAGAGAGCATCCGCGCCACCCTGGCAGGGTCAAGGATTCCAGCGAGGCGGAGGCGCACCGCTGGACCGCCCTGGCCGCCGTCGGCGAGCTCTCGGTCTTCGACAGCAGGTGCAGGTAGGCTCCGGCATGGTGATCATCATTCCCGGCCCACCTCATGCCCTCCCGGCGCAGGGCGTTTCCGGCGGGACCGGGCCGGGCCTCGTAGCCGAACCGGCGGGTCCCTGACGATGACCTCGAAACGCTGGCGGGAGATCGAGCGGATCTTCGATCTCGTGGCCGACGCCGATCCTTCGCGGCGTGACGACCTGCTCGATTCCCTATGCGGTCGCGACGAAGAGCTCAGGCGGGAGGTGGAGTCGCTGCTCGCCGCCGGCGGCGAGGAAGTCGACCCGGGCGAGGCGATCGTCGCCGAGAGCCTCTCCGCGGCCATACGGCCGAGCCTCGCGCCGGGGATCCGGATCGGTCCCTACGAGCTGGTCCGCAAGCTCGGCGAAGGCGGCATGGGAGAGGTCTTCGAGGCAACCCAGGAGGCCCCGCTGCGGCGCCGCGTCGCGATCAAGGTGATCCGGCCCGGAGTGGTCACCGACACCCTGTTGCAGCGCTTCGCAATGGAGCGCCAGGCGCTCGCGCTCATGGACCACCCGGGGATCGCCTCGGTGTACGACGCCGGTCAGACCGACGACGGTCGCCCGTACTTCGTGATGGAGCTGGTCGAAGGCGAGCGCCTCGACGATTACTGCGAGCGGGCTCAGCTCGAGCTCGAGCAGCGGCTGGCGCTGTTCGTCGAGGTGTGCAGGGCCGTGCAGCACGCGCACCAGCGCGGGATTCTCCACCGCGACCTCAAACCCTCGAACATCCTGGTCGCGACGCGCGACGGGGCGCCCAGGCCGAAGGTCATCGACTTCGGCGTCGCGAAGCTCGAGCCCTTGACCGAGCAGACCTTCGCGACGCTGGTGGGCCAGCTCCTGGGCACGCCTCAATACATGAGCCCGGAACAGGCGACTTCGGGAGGTGTCGACGTCGACACACGTAGCGACGTGTACTCGCTCGGCGTGGTGCTCTACGAGCTGCTGGTGGGCGATCGCATGCTGCCCGGGCTCGGCGATCGCTCACTCGAGGAGATGCTGCGGAGCATCCGCGACGTCACCCCGCTCGTGCCCAGCCGGCGGCTCGCCGCCGCGAACCGGGATGAGCCCCGCGGTGGGCCCAGCGATGAGCGGTGCGATGAGCCCAGCGTCGAGCGCGGCACCGAGCCCGGCGGGGAGACGCGCACGGGCGCTTCGAGCCGCAGCACGGGCGCTTCGAGCCGCAGCACGGCTTCGAGCCGCAGCACGTGCGCTTCGAGCCGCAGCGCGGGCGCGGCCCGCCGGCTCCGAGGCGAGGTCGACTGGATCGTCATGAAGGCGATCGAGAAGGACCGGGCGCGCCGGTACGGCTCGGTGGCGGATCTGGCCGACGACATCGATCGTCATCTGCGCGACGAGCCCGTGCTGGCCGGCCCGCCCAGCCGCGCGTACCGCCTGCGCAAGCTGGTCCGACGCCACCGCGCCGCCTCGACCGCGGCTGCCGTGGCCCTGGCCTCGGTGCTCGGGGGCGCGACGCTCGCGGGCATCGGCCTGGTGCGCGCGACCCGCTCCCAGACAGCCGCGGTCGCGGAGGCCGAACGCTCGGCGCGCATCGCGGGCTTCATGGAGGGAATGATCCGCCGCATCGAGGTCGAGCCCTTCGGCGAGAGCATGGTGGCCGACCTGCGCCAACGGGTCGGCAACGATGCGGCGCGCACCGAGCTCGATCGGATCCTGGCTCCGGTCAATCGCGGGGATGCCGCCCGCCGCGTCATCGACGCGCAGATCCTGAACCCCGCGGTGCGGGCCGCCGAGGAGGAGCTGGCAGGAGATCCCCAGACCGCCGGCCGTCTGCT
This sequence comes from Thermoanaerobaculia bacterium, assembly GCA_035524895.1. Lineage (GTDB taxonomy): Bacteria > Acidobacteriota > Thermoanaerobaculia > Multivoradales > Multivoraceae > DATLFI01. The sequence goes on from DATLFI010000427.1 coordinate 5,405, forward strand.
CGAGACCATTGCGCGCACCTACCGCGGGATCGGCCTCTACCAGGGCGCGGAGAGCGCCGCGCGTCGCGCCCTCGAGATCGACCGCGAGCACCTCGGCCGCGAGCACGCCGAGACCCGAGCCGCCCGTCACACCCTCGCCCTGGCACTCATGTCGCAGGCGCGCTACCAGGAAGCCCGCGAGCTCTTCGACGAGAACCTGGGGATCGAGACCCGGCTCCACGGCGCCGGCCACCCGCAGACGCTCGAAACGATCAACAGCCTGGGAAGCATCGCCCTCTACCTGGGCGATCACGACACGGCCGCCACCCTGTACGCGCAGGTCCTCGAAGGGCGCCAGCGGGAGCACGGCGTCGGTCACCCGCGCACGATGAACGCCATCCACAACCTGGGGATCACCTACCGTGCGCTGGGCCGCCTCGAGGAGGCCGAGGACCTCTTGCGCGAGGTCACGCTGTTGCGACAGGAGGAGCTCGGGCCCGATCACTTCGGCACGCTCAAGGGACGTTCCGAGCTCGGTTGGGTGCTCGTCGACCTCGGTCGCTCCGACGAGGCCGAGACCGAGATGCGCGAAGCGTGGGAGCTCGCCGCCGCGCGCTATGGCGAGGACGACCCGGAGGTCCTGCGCCTGCGCTCGCTCCTCGGGCTGGTCTACGAACGGGCGGGCCGGCACGAGGAGCGCGAGGACCTCGAGCGCGAGGTCTACGAGCAGTACCGGGACACGATGGGCGTCGAGCACCCCCACACGCTGTTCGCCCTCTCGTCCTGGTCGATGGCGCTCTCGGAGCTCGGGCGCCACGAGCAGGCCGAAGCAGGGGTCCGCCGCGCGATCGGGGGGCTCGAGAATCTCTACGGAGTCGACCATCCGCAGACGCTGGGCCGCCGCCACAATCTGGCGCTGGTGTTGCTCCGGGACGGCCGCGCCGAGGAGGCGGAGGGTATCGTGCACCGCGTGCACACGCTAACCCTCGAGGAGTACGGTCCCGACGACCCCGAGACTCTGCGGCAACAGGTCACCTGGGGCCGGGCGCTCACCGCGCTCGGCCGTGTCGACGAGGCGACCTCGACGCTCGAGGATGCGACCAGTCGCCTGCGGCGCCTGCGCGCCGCCGACCATCAGGACACCGTCCATGCGCTCGCCGCGCTCGAAGCCGCGGTGGAGGCCGGGCGCCGGTGATGGCGATAGATCCGGCTGGATCGGTGAACCTCGTGAAGTCCTTCGCCCCACCTCTCCTGTAGAGGCTGAGCTCCCGCGCGGCCGATCGCAGAGGTCTATCCGCCGTCTAACTAAGGAGCCCGCGGCAAAACTCAGCACGCCCGCACGACAAGGACTTTCCGCTCCGCCGGCGGCCAAGAAGCCGCTCCCACGACCGCTGCTCGCAGCCAAGTCTCGATCGGCTTCTCACCACCGGCGGAGGAAGAAGGTGGCTCGGACGCAGCAACGCCCGCCCGTGGATCACGCGCTCGTGATCTCCACCAGCGTCGTCTCCCGCTCCGTCGGCGGGTGGTCTCTCGGGTAGCGGCCCACAACGGCCTCCACCCGATGAGGCGCAAGGTCGCCCGAGCTTCTGACGGTCATGGTCTCTGCCCATGAGTGACGCATTCCGGCCGCTGATCGCGCGCTGCCGGCGCTGCCGAACAGCGCCCTGCAATACACTCTCGCCATGCCGATCTCACGCCCCTTCGGTGGGCTCCGAGGGGAGGGCGGAGCGGACGTCGGTCCGATCGAAGTCCGATCCCTTGAAGAGGAGCGGCTCACCCGTCAGTTTCGCGAGCGCGTAGGCGAAGCAGTCGCCGAAGTTCAGCCCGGCCGGGTGTCCGGTGCCCTTGCCGTACGCTCGATAGGCGGTTCGGGCGATCTGAACCTGTCGATCCGAGACCGGTTCGACGACGAGCTCCGCCTCTCGCACCAGGTCGTCGAAGGCCGCGCTGGCGAGGGCGCTCGAGGCCTGGTCGACTCGGATGGCCGTTTCCAGCCAGTTGGCCGCCGACACTCGGCAGGAGCGCGCCGTGGTGATGGCCGCGGCGAATCGCGGGGCGTCCGGCTCGGCGAACAGGATGGCGAGCAGAGCCGAGCTGTCGACGATCACCGAGGAAGGCCCTGCTCGTCGTAGAGCTCGGCGTGGTCGGCGGAATCGTAAGGTGGCTCCAGGGTGGCAGCGCACCGGCGCCCGATCTCGAGGAGTCGTTCGGCGAGACCGTCGCCGCGCATCAGCTCTCTCTGCAGGCGCTCTCGGAGCGCGGTTCGGACAGCCTCGGTGAGGCTCTCGCCGGTCTGCTCGGCGAGGCGCCGGGCGAGCTCGTCGGTCTCGGGATCCTTGATGCTGAGCGGCATGGATGAATTCTACCCGAGTTGGCTTGCTTTCTAGAATCCGGGCAGCACCCGAGAGTCGTCGCCATCTGGAAGAAGAAGGTGGAAGAAGAGGGTGCCAAGGGGGTCGTGGGAGGAAGGTCGCTCAATCCTCCATCGCCGGCACGTCGCAGCCGGAATGGACGGCTGCGTCGGCGCCGCCGCTTCGAGCTCGTCCTCGGCAGCGGTCCCCTGACCCCTCTGGCCGCCTCTCCAAAACGCACCTCGACATCGGCGTCCCTCCCTCCGCCGAGGCCGAGCACCAGCGCCGCCCTAAGCTCCGATCCCGAGCGCTTCGGGACCTTCCGAGACGCCCACCGTCCGGCGGCGTCTCCTCCTCACGGCTGCCGCACGGATGGTACTCTTCCGATGTCCCATCCCACAGACGTCCGTGGAGGAACGCCGTTTTGCCGCGTCGGACCGCCGTCCTGCCGTTCATGTGGCTGCTCGTCGCGGTCTCCGCCGCTCCCGCTGCCGCCCAGACCTTCGTCTTCCACCTCTCCGGGGACCAGGAGGTGCCGCCGTTCCCCAGCCCCGCCACCGGCGGCTGCCACGGCGAGCTCGACCAGCCGGTGGCAGAGCTCACCCTCACCTGCGTCCACGACATCATCGGTGCGACGCTGATCCACGTCCACGAGGGGGCGGCGGGCGTCAACGGACCGATCCTCTTCGACCTCGGCGACCCGACCAGCCCGGTGACCGCAACCTGGACCGGCATGACGCCCGGCGAGATCGCCTTTCTGCTGGCCGGTGATGTACCTCAACATGCACACCGCCGGGACGCCCGGACGGCGAGATCCGCGGCCAGATCCTGACGCGCACGGTCGACACGGTCGCGTTCACGCTCGACGGCGCCCAGGTGGTGCCGCCGAACGCCTCCGCAGCCACCGGCGCCTGCACCGCCGACCTCAGCGCCGACGCGACGACGCTCGACATCGACTGCACCCACGACGTGGCGAGCCCGACGGCGGCGCACCTGCGCCAGGCGCCGCGGGGTGAGGAGGGCGCCCTCGTCTTCGACCTCGGTGATCCCACCAGCCCGATCTCCAGCTCCGCGACGCTGTCGCCCACCCATGTCGCCGCCTTCGCCGGCCGCCACCTCTACGTCGAGATCGGGTCGACGGACTCGCCGGACGGCGAGATCCGGGGGCAGATCGGCGCCGCGCCCGCCCTGCCGACCACGGGGACGATCCAAGTTCGCAAGACGACCTTCCCGGCTGGCGGCACCGGCTTCTCCTTCATCGACGACGTGCCCGGCTCCCCCGGCACCTTCACCCTCGACGACGGCGGCGTGGAGACGTTCGCCGGCGTGCCGCCCGGCACCTACACGATCACCGAGCAGGACCCCGGGGCGACGCCGGGAGGCTACAGCCTGGCCCACGTCGAGTGCGACGACGCCGACAGCGCCGGGAATCGCTTCGCGCGCTCCGCCACGGTGGCGCTCGCGGCCGGCGAGATCGTGACCTGCACCTTCGAGAACCTCGCCCTCGGCGGTGCTGGCGTGCCCTACGTCTTCCATCTCTCCGGCGACCAGGAGGTGCCGCCCGTGCCGAGCCCGGCGAGCGGCGGCTGCATGGCCCTGTTCGACGCCGGCGGCCCCTCGCTGACCTTCGTCTGCACCCACGACGTGACCGGTTCCACCCTGATGCACGCCCACCGCGGCGACGTCGGCGAGAACGGCCCGGTCCTCTTCGACCTCGGCGAGCCGTCGAGCCCGGTGCTCGCCGAGTGGACCGGCATTTCGCCGGGCGACGTGGCCGACCTGCTGGCCGGGAACCTCTACGTCAACATCCACACCAGCGGCCGGCCGGCGGGCGAAATCCGCGGTCAGATCGTGCCACGGAGCCGCGATACGTTCGTGTTCCCGCTCAGCGGCCTCCAGCAGGTGCCGCCGGTGATCACCGACGCGTCCGGCGACTGCATTGCGGACCTCGCCGACGCGGCGACCAGCCTCTCAGTCGAGTGCACGCACACGGTGGGCGACGCCACGGCGGCCCACATCCACCAGGCGCCGGCGGGGCAGAACGGGCCGGTGCTCCTCGAGCTCGGCGATCCGGGCAGCCCCTTCTCGCTGAACCCGCCTCTCTCGCCTCGGGACGTGGCGGACCTGGTCGCCGGCTTCCTCTACGTCAACATCCACTCGCCAGAGAACCCGGACGGCGAGATCCGTGGACAGATCGTGAATGCCCCGCAGTCGGTGCTCGCGATCCCCACCCTCGGCAGCTGGGGGCTGCTGCTGCTGGCGCTGTCGCTGGCGGCCGCCGCGGCGCGCCGCCTGGGCGGCTGACGCTACGGCGCCCCCTTTTACCGGTGGCCGACGCCACACCAGAGTGAAAGGCGGAGAGCGGTTCTCAGATCGGTGCGGATCCAGTAGCGGAGATCCTCGCGGAACTCCCTCTGGAAGACGGCCTGACGATCCGCGAGCCGGTGCGGGAGTCGGCCTTCGCCTCAGCCCGTCGCCTTCTCGGCATCGCTCTCGGCTTCGAGCCCGAGCTCTCGCCGAACTCGCCGACAGTCGACGGGACCGTGGACGGATCCTCGAGGGCGCGTTCGAGGGCGGTCAGCAACCTTCGCACGTTCTTCGGCGAGCGCAGCAGATGCGCAGTCTCGAGGAGGGACTCGAGCTCGTGCTCCGAGATCAAGGCCACGTTCTCTCCGTTGCGGCGCTCGATGACGTAGGGCTGCCGCGTCTCGGCCACCTCGTCGCAGAGGCTGGCGAGCCCCGATCCTCGCTCCTCGCTCCCCGCCCCCCGCCCCCCACGACCTTGCCGACCCCCCAACGCCTAGGAACCAAGGACCTCTCGAACCTTGCGGGCCAATGAACCGGGTGTAAACGGCTTCTGCAGGAAGGCGACGTGTTCGTGCAGTACGCCATGGCGGACGATCGTGTCGTCGGTATACCCAGACAGAAACAGGACTCGCATTTCCGGCCGCAGTGCCAACGCGCGATCGGCCACTTCGCGGCCACCCAGCTCGGGCATGATCACGTCGGAGATGAGCAGGTGAATCTCGCCGGAATACTGCTCGCACAGTTCGATTGCCTCTTGTCCGTGACTCCCCTGCAAGACGGTATAGCCATAAGACTCCAGGGCAAACACCGCAATCTTACGCACGGCAGCTTCATCCTCGACTACCAGGATCGTCTCGGTCCCGGAAGGTGCGGACGGCTGCGCGCGAGGCCGGCTTGAAGTCGGCTCGTCCTCAAGCAAGGGCAGGTATACCTTGAACGTGGTTCCCTTGCCGGGCTCGCTGTAGACCCAGATGTGCCCGCCACTCTGCTTGACGATGCCAAACACAGTCGCCAGCCCCAGGCCGGTACCCTTGCCTTGCGGTTTGGTGGTAAAGAACGGATCGAAAGCGCGGGCCCTGGTCGTTGCATCCATGCCGCACCCTGTGTCGCTCACTGCCAGCATCACGTATTCGCCTGGCTGCACCTCGACATGGTCCGCTGTATAAGACTGATCGAGTTCGACGTTGGATGTTTCGAGGGTCAGGTGGCCGCCCCGGGGCATGGCTTCTCGAGCATTGACGGCCAGATTCAAAACGATCTGGTCGATTTGTCCCGGATCGGCGCGGACCTTTCCCAGGTTGGGTTCGAGAACAGTCGTCAAAGAGATGTCCTCACCGATCACCCGCTGGAGCATCTTCTCGATGTTGGCGACAATGGCATTCAGGTCCAACACCTTGGATTCCAGGACCTGCTGGCGGCTGAACGCCAACAGTTGCCGTGTCAACGATGCCGCCCGCTCACTGGCGTTCTTGATCTCGTTGATCGGGATGCGCAAGGGGTCGGCGGTATCGATCTGCGCCAGTACGACTTCGCTATAGCCCAAGACGATCGTCAGCAGGTTATTGAAATCGTGCGCCACGCCGCCGGCCAGCGTCCCGATGGCCTCCATTTTCTGTGACTGACGGACTTGTTCTTCCAGCCTTCGCGTCTGGTCGATTTCCGCGCGTAAGGCTTCATTCGCGGCAGCCAGTTCCACCGTGCGTTCGTGGACACGCTGTTCCAGCTTCGCCTTGGCATCTAGCAGCTTTCGATTGGCTTCTTGGATTTCCTGCGAGCGTTGCATGACTTCCGCTTCCATCTGCTCGCTGCGAATGCGGAGGGACTCGGTCAGCACTTGTTGTTCACGGTCGTGTTGCGTGAGCCGCACAAACCCCGTTACGTCCTCGACGCGGTGAATGATGTACGTGAGTCGGTTGGCCGCATCGAAAACGGGAGAGTTGACGGGACTCCAGTAGCGTTCTTCGAATGCGCCCCCGTCAGCGGCCGGACGGCGCACATCGTACTTCTGCACTGCCATGAGGTCCGCGACCCGGTCCCGCACAACCCGTTCCAGCGAGGCCTTCAGATTGCGAACACCGGTGGCAGCCGGGTCGGCAGGATTGTCGGGAAAGACTTCGAAAATGTCCCGGCCCAGGATCGCCTCGCGCGAGGTCATCGTGGCCTGCAGGTAGGCCTCACTCACCGCGACAATCCGGAAGTCCGGAGTCAACACGAGGTAGAGCCCCGGCGACGACTCAAACAGAACACGAAAGTCTGGGCTCTCGAGATTCAACGATGAAACGGCCGGATCCATAACGCCCTTCGAACGCAGTGACGTGGACGTCCCCCCTTCCCTTGGTAGTGCCATTGTAGCTGATGGGCAGGATCTCGGGGCACGCTTTACTTGACCGAACCTGGACGATTTCCGTCAACGTCCAAGCCGACATAGGGGTACGTGCCCTGACAGGAATTGCCCCCCCCACGGCCGTCGACGGAGGTAATTAGCCGGCACGCGCTCGCGTCAGAACCGAGGGCCAAAGGCTAGCGGGCTCATGGTTTGTCACCACCCCTCAGCGAGCCGTGAAAGCGAGGCGAGCTCATCCCACGAGCCCGCTAGCCGATCACTCGTGCGCCGCAAGCCCGCAAGCGGGCGCGACTGGGTCGACCAGGCCACAGCCGCAATTCCATTCCCGCAACGAGGACGAACAACCC
>DATLFI010000428.1:0-2361 GCA_035524895.1 Thermoanaerobaculia bacterium
GTCGCCGCCGGCGCGTCGACGTCGCTGGAGAGTGCCGGCCGCGAGGAAGAAGTCCTCGTGGGTGTGCCCGGTGGTCTCCCGCCCCTCGAAGCCCACCACCACCGTGTGGCTGTCGAACGCCCGACTCCACTGCACGGTGAGCCCATAGCCCTCCGGGTCGACCAGGAACTGGTCCAACGCGGGAACCTCGGCAGCGCGATCGGGCTGCTGCGAGCTGAAGGCCGAAGCGAACTCCTGCCCGTGCACGAGAGCGCGCAGCAGCACCACGGAGTGTGCCGTGGTCCAGTCGACGGTACCGACGAGCGAGGCGATCTCCGTGTCGTTCCCCGTGAGGGGCGTGCCGTTCCCTCGCTCCTCCTCGAAGGCGTCGGCCCTCGACGTCACCCGCACCCTGTCGCTCGCCGCGAGATCGCCACGCAACCCGAGCATGCGGTGCTCGGAGTCGGCCGGCACGTCGATCCCGCCGCGCTGGTCGGCGCGCACCACCGGATACCCGCCGGTGTCGAATGCGCTGGCGTGCACCTGAAAGCCGAAGGAACCTCGACGATCCGCGTACGACACGTCGCCCTGGACGGTGCCGCGCTCCCCACTCTCGAGCGCAAAGTCGAGCCGGCGGTCCGCCGGCGAGCGCGTCAGCAGGTGGATCACGCCGCCTAGCGCCGCGGAGCCCCACGCGCTCGAGCCGCCGCCGCGCACCAGCTCGACCCGCTCGACCGACGACTTGGGGACCCGGCTCCAGTACACCCAGCCGCCGAAGGGATCGTTGAGCGGCACGCCGTCGAGCAGTACCAGAGTACGGCTGGCGCCGCTGGGACCGATGCCACGCAGCGACACGCCCTGCGACGTCGGATGCGCGACCACACTGCTGGAGCGGCGAAACAGGCTGAAGCCAGGCACCTGGCGCAGCGCGTCGTCGATTGCCAGCGCCGGCGTGGCCTGGAGTTGCTCGGCGTCCAGCACCGTGGTGTGGGTGGGCACCTGATCGAGCGTCTGCTCCAGCCGGCTCGCGGTGACCACCACCACCTCGTGCATCGGTGGTGGCTGCTGCGCCGTCTCGGTCGCTCTCGCCGCGCCCGCCGAGCCGGCGGCAGGCTCGTCCGCGACACGCGAGGCGCCGCCATGGGCGGCCTGAGCCACCAGCAGGACGAGCAGAGCTGCCCGGATCATGGGGCGGAGCCTGGAGGAGCGCTCGTCGCCGGCTTCGCCGGCAGCGAGAAGAAGCCGTCCGCGATCGCGACGTTGGTCTCGACACCCTCCACCGTCACCGACGCCGCCGGGTTGCCGCCAGAGAGGATCTGGATCGAGTGCGGTAGCGCCAATCCCCCAACCAGGCGGTAGTCGGTGAGCAGGGCGTCGAGTTGCTGCAGCGTGCCCATGAACACCGCCTCCAGGTGGACCTTGCGCTCGAGGAAGTCCTCGCCGCCCAGGTAGACCTCGCGCTTCTGGCCGTCCGACCGCTTCAGCGCCAGCTTGTAGGTCTCGTCGCGCTCCACCTTCTCGATGCCGGAGAGCTCGATCTCCAGCCCCTGCGCCTCGCGCTCCGCGAGCAGGCCCCACAGGAAGTCCGAGAACAGCGCGATCGCCTCGGCTGCCTCCGGCGGCATCGCCTCGGGCTCCGGCATGCCCTGCATGGGCGACACCGTCCAAGCCGTGGTGCCGTCGAAGGCGAGCGTGAGCTTGGACCCGGCCATGTCGGCGTCGAGCCGCGCCAGCCGCGGACGCGCGAACGTCATCTCGAGCGGCAGCTGCAACCCCATCAGGCCGAGCTTGCCGCTGGCCTGGAGCGTCTGCACGCTCTCGGCCCCGGGCTTGGCGCGCGCCTTGACGTGACGGTCGAGGATCTCGGCGAGCGTCAGCGCGGCATTCGCCTTCTGACCGGGCAGGAAGAACAGGTCCTCGTCGAGCGCGGCACCGACCTGGTAGTCCTGGTACACGATGTCGAAGCTGCCCATGTCGGTGACCAGCGTCTCCTTCGCGGGCTGCTTGGTGCCCGCCACGTCGGTCCACTCGGTGACCGAGCTCGCGATCTGCATCGGCTGGCCCTGAATCATCGCCGGCATCAGGGTCTTGCGCTCCAGGTACGTCGCGGCGTCGATCCAGCTCGTGTACTCGAGGCCTTCCTTGGTGGTGACGATCAGCTTGTAAGCGTCGACACCGTCGACCGCCTCCTTGCCCGCGAGCTCGACCTTGGCGCCCTTGCGGCGCCAGTCGACCAGGGTGCCATCGAAGTCGGCCCGCATCGCGGCGGTCTTCGTCTCCTCGGCGCCCTGCTTCTCGGGCTTGCCGCTGCCCATCATCGGGTTGCTCGCCCAAGAGGCTTTGCCGTCGTACGCCTCCACCATCTGCATGCCCTGGAAGTCC
>DATLFI010000429.1:0-4549 GCA_035524895.1 Thermoanaerobaculia bacterium
TCGAGATCGTCCACGTGCTCTTCGAGAGCTTGCTTGACGTAGAAGGACTTGCTGCGTCCCGTGAGGCGTGCCAACCGCTCGAGCCTGGCGTCGAGCTCGTCGTTCAGGCGAATCGAGAAGGGGTGGGGCATCGGGACCTCGCGGCGGAGGCTGCGGTGGCAGTCTATCACGCACTACATGTAGTGGCCAAGACGCGCCGTCGCGCGTCCGGCATGCGGCAGCGCTCCGCGGCGGTCGGGGCCTGGCTTCAGGGCCCCGCGAGCTCCGCGCCGTTCACCAGGCGCGCACTCGTAGGCGTCGCCAGGCGGCTCTGATGCCGAGCAAACTCGCGCGTCTGGTCTGGATCGGTGTGCGGCCGCTCTTCGATCCCCTCCGCGCGCGCCCGCGCTTCCAGCGCATTCTCGAGCGGATGCGCCTACCGAACGTCAGACTCCCCGCTCCGGCACCATCCTAACCGCGTTCCCGCGGCGCTTTTCGAATCTGCCAGACCGGCGAGCTACCTGGCTCGGGGCGCCAGACGACGCAGCTCCTCCGACCAATTCTTGACGATGACGATCTCGCTCGTCTCTCTCTCCTCGCTGCGCTGGATCATCAGGAAGCGCCCGTCCGGCGCGACGTCATAGATCAAGTCGGATGCGCGTCCCGTCGAGGATACGAAGTCGCCGCTGAAAACCGTCTCGGGCAGCGCCAGGCTCAGCCTGTCGCCGGCCGGGGTTAGGCCCACCGCCATCAGGTTCTCGCCGGACAGGAAGTAGAGCTCGCTCTGGTCTCTCGCCCACAGCGGCGAATGGCCGCCACCGCGAGAGACCGGCATCGGCGCCCCAGCCTCCGCGAAGGGCCGCACGAAAACCTCGGCCTCGCCGTATTGATCGGAGACGTAGGCGACCCACCGGCCGTCGGGCGAGAAGGCAGCCGCGGCCTCGTTGTGCTCGGTGCGCAGCCAGACCTGCGGCTCGCGCGAACCCTCGAGCGGCAGCAGCCAGAGGTCCTCCCCGCTCTCCGGATGGCGCTCCGCGAAGAGCAGCCACCCGGCGTCCGGGGAGAACGACCAGGGAGTCTGGTCGAGCGCGCTCTCGATGAGGCGTTTGGGAGCGAGCGAGCTGCCATCGGCAGCGATCCACGAGAGGTTCAATGGACCCGCGGCTCTCGCGCCGAAGGCGACCCGTTCCCCGTCCGGCGTCCAGCAGAGCTGGAACTGCGACCCACTCGTCGTGAGCTTCACCGGCTGGCGCTGACCGCCGAGGTCGTACACCCAGACCTGGTCCTGCCCAGCGTGTCCGAGAGTTACCGCCAGCCGACGACCATCAGGGGACAGCCGGTACGTCTGCACGCCACCCAGCAGTTGCGGCATTGCGGGCTCGGATCGACCCTCTCGCTCCCTCCAGACCAGCCGCCCCTCGAGTGGCTCAGCGGCGCCCGGGACATAGGCCAGCGAGCCATCGGCGCCGATGTCTATCTGGCTAGCGTTCCAAGCCGACAAGCGAACGCCGTCGAGAACTGGAACCGGAGGGCCGACGAGCTCGAGCCGAGCGAGGTCGAAGGGAACCGCCCACACCGTGCTCGAGCCGGCGCGACCGAACACGATGTGGCCGCTGGGCGAGTAGAGAGGATGGAGGCCCTCGAGGAGGACGCGATGCTTTCCGGTCTCCGGGGTATAGAGCGCGATTTGGCGTTCTCGCTCGTTGGCTCCGATCCGGTTGGCGGTGAAGAGCAAGGCCTTGGCGCCGGGGAGCCACTCCGCGCCCCAGTGATTGGTCTCGCCCGCTTCGTCATCGAGCGTGGTCAACTGCCGTGGCCTGCCTCCGGCGGCGGCGACCTGCATCAATTCCGACCGCGACGAGCCCCAGACGATGGTGTCATCGGCCCCCCAGGTCGCATCCGCCGACCCATTGATCGCATCAGCGAATCTGGCGTCCGTCAGCTCCGCGACGCGCACCGGTGACCCTCCCGCGAGCGCGACCTTCTTGATCGCCCCGTCCGCCGAGAAGCCCACCCAGCGGCCGTCGGGAGAAAAGAACGGGTTCAGGGCTCCCTCCGTTCCCGGAATGGGCACGGCCTCGAGTCGGTCCATCGAACGCCGGAAGAGCTGGTTGCCGGCTTCTCCACGTCCCACGTACACCAACGCTTGGCCGTCCGGGGCGAGTGCGAGGACCCACCCCACCGGGCCGGAGAAGAGCCCCTCGGCGTGGATCGCGAAGCGCACTGGAGGCGCCATCGCGGGCGCGCGCCGCCACGCGCTCCATACGCCGAGCCCGCCGACAGCGACGCCGAGCATGCCTGCCGCGATCCAACGGAACACCGAGCGCGAACGCGAGAGACGAGTGCGCCCCGTGCCGCGGTCACTGCCGGGAATGGGCGTCGCCAATTCAGTCGTAGAGGTGACGGCGTCCTCAATCTCGGCTCGCGCATCACCGATGTCACGCAGGCGGCGTTTCGGGTCCTTGTCGAGACAGCGGTCGAGCAGCCGTCGAACCGTCTCCGGCGTCGCCGCCGGCAGGACGGACCAGTCCGGCTGCCGGCCGAGAATCGCGGCAACGATGTCCGAGGCGGTCTCGCCGGGAAAGGCGTGGCGGCCGGTCAGGAGCTCGTAGAGCACGCAGCCGAACGACCAGATGTCGGTGCGCTTGTCGACCGCTTTACCGCGCGCCTGCTCGGGGCTCATGTACGCCGGCGTGCCGAAGATCGCGCCTTCCTGCGTGTCGCCCAGCGTCATCGTCGGCGAGGCCGACAGGTCCTCCCCCGCCACGCTCGCCGGATCCGGTGCGAGCGCCTTGGCGAGACCGAAGTCGAGGACCTTGACCACACCGTCCGCGGTGACCTTGACGTTCGCGGGCTTGAGATCGCGGTGAACGATCCCGCGTTCGTGCGCTGCGTCGAGCGCGTCGGCGATCTGTCGAGCGACGGCCAGCGCTTCCGCGATCGGAAGCGCGCCCCGTCGCAAGCGATCGGCCAGGGTGACACCTTCGATCAGCTCGAGGACCAGGGCCGGCACGCCGCCCGCATCTTCGAACCCGTAGATGGCGCCGATGTGGGGATGGTTGAGCGACGCCAGCAGCCGGGCTTCGCGCTCGAAGCGCGTCACACGATCGGGATCGCTCGTGAAGGCACGCGGGAGGATCTTGATCGCCACGTCGCGCCCCAGCTTGGTGTCGCGCGCGCGATACACCTCACCCATGCCGCCGGCGCCCAGCAGCCCCAGCACCTCGTACACGCCCAGTCGTCGGCCGATGAACGCCAATGGCTCCTGGTCACGCATCATCGCGTGCCACGACCGCTAGGGCGCGTCCAGTGAACCGTCGGCCGTGTCGATCGAGAGTCGAGCCGACAGCCGACTGACCTCTTGTCAAAAGGAGGATCGTGGTTCAGATGGATGCGTTCTCGCGGCCAGGCTACGCCCACTGACCGACCGCGTCAAACAGGCGTGTATGTGCCGCGCGCAATCCCTCACCGGCTCGCCGGCGTGGTGCGTGGTTCGACGCTCGCCGAGAGGTGAGATCAGCAGGTGTGAAAGCGACGACTCTCATCTGGGCTCCGCACCTGCAGGTCAGGGGATCCAGGGGCACGAGCGACGCTCGAGTACTCGCCGTAGTAGCGCACCGTGTGCAGCTTGGGCTGGGGGGGTGTGCATCAGGAGCCGAGCGAGAAAGTCCATCGCGTCGAAGGTGGCCTGGGAGCCACCGAACGGACCCGGCGCCTTGCGGCGATAGAGAACCGAGCCCTCGGCATCCCACGACATCCGCTCGAGACTGAGCGGTGGGCGCAGCAGGTAACGAGCCAGCTGCTCACTGCCTGCCGCATCCTCCGGTCCGACCGTGACGCTGTTGTGGACCGAGAATCCGGTGTCCTGCCACGAGAGCAGCAGCTCGATGCGCTGCTCGCTCAGCAGCTCCTCGTCTCGCAGCAGCGCGAGACCCGTGCCGCGCTCGTCCTCGAGGATCGTCGTCCCCGCGAACTTGCCGGCCGCCGCGGTCACCGGCTCGGAGCCCTCGGTGGCCGACGGCTCGCCCATGACGGAGACGTGGTAGAGCCACTCGCCGTACTCGTGAAGTTGTCGCCGTTGAGCTCGGCCAGGCCCGCGGCCTCGGCCGCTTTCGACATCTGCGCGAAGCGCGCGGTGCGATCGCCGGCCGGCGGCTACGCGAGCGACACGCACGGAAGCGTGGCGGCGAGCGCGGTGACGACCGCGAGCGTGGCGCGCGCGCCTCCTGGGCGCACGATCCCTGGCACGCTCCCTGGGCGCATGCTCCTGGAGCGCACCCTCGTGACGAGCTGGGTCGAGGGTTCGATCATGGCATTGCGAGCCGCACCGTGACGGTTTCCTTCGGTCGGATCGTGACGGGCTGTGCCCTGCCCGATGCGCCCTTGAGTCGCACCGTGTAGACGCCGGGCATCGCCTGGAGCGGCACGCCCCCGGCGAGGCCCTGCGCCACCACGCGGCCCTCACCGTCGACCAGCTCGACGGCGGGCTGCGTGGCCTGCGTCAGCGCCCTGCCGAGACCTTCCGCGTCCCGCGCGTCGAAGTAGAGGCCGCCTCCGGTGTCCGCCCAGT
>DATLFI010000430.1:0-16650 GCA_035524895.1 Thermoanaerobaculia bacterium
AGGGCGACCGCCGTAGGGCCGAAGCCGAGCCCGATGAGGTTGACCACGAAGAGGTAGATGGCGGACGCCTGGCCGCGCATCGCGTTCGGCATCATCTCCTGGATCGCTGCCGGCGCGGCGCCGAACGGCATGCTGGAGGTGAAGACCGTGGGCACCAGGAGCAGGAGCGCCCAGGCAGGACTCGGCACCAGTGCATAGAGCACCCCTGTGGGGATCCACACCAGGGAGGCGATCACGCCCGCGCGCATTTTGGCGTCGCGGTAGCCGCGCTGCGACAGCCAATCCGCCATCCGACCACCGAACACGATGCCGAGGGTGCCCGCGACCATCACGATGAGACCGTAGTAGACGCCGGAGTCGCGCGGCGACATGCCGTGGGTGCGCTGCAGGAAGGTCGGGATCCAGGCCGTGCTGCCGTAGGCCGAGAACGAGAGCAGCGCGAAGCCGAGGTTGTGACAGGCGAAGGTCTTCCAGTTGAGCTTCAGGTAAGCGATCACGGCGGACAGCGGCGCGCCTGCTTTGCCCGAACCTTGGAGCAGGGCTCCTCGTGCGTCGCGGCGGGCGGGCTCGCGCACCGTCCAGAGCACCGCGGCGAAGAGCACACCCGGCAGGCCGACGATGAAGAACACGACCTGCCAGGGACGGATGTCGCCGACGACGGGGAGGTGCCAGAGGTCGACTCCCGACACGGCACCCACGACGACGCCACCGAGCAGCGTCGCCAGGCCGGAGCCAATGTAGATGCCGGTGGAGTAGACGCTGATCGCGGTCGCCAGACGGTGCCGCGGGAACATGTCGCTGATCATCGAGTAGGCAGCCGGCGAGAGAGCTGCCTCGCCGACACCCACTCCCATGCGCAATAGCAGGAAGTGCCAGAAGCGTTGCGCCAGACCGCAACCGGCGGTCATCAGGCTCCAGACGACGAGGCCGGCGGCGATCAGGCCGCGGCGGCTGCGGGCATCGGCGAGTCGGCCGAGCGGGATGCCGAAGAAGGTGTAGAACACCGCGAAGCTGAAGCCCATCAGCAGGCTCATCTGGGTGTCGCTGATGCCGAGGTCCCGCCGGATCGGACCCACCAGGAGGCTCAGGATCTGACGATCGACGAACGAGAAGACGTAGATCACCATGAGCACCCCGACCACGTACCAGGCGTACGACGGACGCGGATAGGGTGTCGACGGCGTGCTCGGGCTCGATCCCGGCGCCGATGTCGTCGCGGGCTGCTTCACTGCTCGCGGCTCCTTGTGTGGTGGTCTCTGGAGAGGAACGGGGAAGTCGCGCGCAGTGTAGCGGGCCCGGGTTCGGTAACCGGCTGGACATCAGCCCTGGAGTTCGGTCGGCCGCGCAGGGGTCTTGCATCTCAGATTTTGATGCATCAAAATCTCGATCTCATGTTGACGAAATCGCCCCTCGGAGGCTCGCTGTGAGCGCAACACGCGCATCGCTGCCCTCTGGGTCTGGCAGTCCCGCCGCCGCCCATGCGTCGTCGCCGGCAGTCTTCCGGATGCGAGGGGTGACCAAGGTCTACCAGATGGGCGAGGTGCAGGTCCATGCGCTGCGCGGAGTCGATCTCGACCTCCAGGAGAGCGAGCTGGTGGTGCTGCTGGGTCCCTCTGGCAGCGGCAAATCGACGCTGCTCAACATCCTGGGCGGCCTCGACGTGCCGACCGCCGGGGAAGTCCACTACCGCGACACGAGGCTCTCTGACGCCGGGGAGAAGGAGCTCACTCGCTACCGGCGGCACTACGTGGGCTTCGTCTTCCAGTTCTACAACCTGATACCAAGCTTGACCGCCGAGGAGAACGTGGCACTGGTCACCGAGATCTCGGACGACCCTCTCGATCCCGCCGAGGCGCTGGCGTTGGTAGATCTCGAGCACCGCCTCGACCACTTTCCTGCCCAGCTATCCGGTGGTGAGCAGCAGCGAGTGGCGATCGCCAGAGCGATCGCCAAGCGCCCCGACGTGCTGCTATGTGACGAGCCCACTGGCGCTCTCGATATCGCCACCGGCATCGTCGTATTGGAGGCCATCGAAAGGGTCAACCGCGAGCTGGGCACCACGGTGGCGCTCATCACCCACAACGCCGCGATCGCCGACCTCGCCGAC
This sequence comes from Thermoanaerobaculia bacterium, assembly GCA_035524895.1. GTDB lineage: Bacteria > Acidobacteriota > Thermoanaerobaculia > Multivoradales > Multivoraceae > DATLFI01. The sequence goes on from DATLFI010000430.1 coordinate 2,108, forward strand.
CGAGTCCTGCACATGGCCGATGGGCGAATCGCCTCGGAGGAGCGGAACGCGTCCAGGAAGCCCGTGGGGGAGCTGGTGTGGTAGCCGTCGGAAGTGCAGAAGCCGTGTGTGCGTCACCGCCTCCGGTGTCCAGGTAGCCGCCTAGAGCGGATCGTCATCCTCCATGCGCTCCCTCCACAAGAAGCTCTTTCGCGACCTCTGGCGTGTCCGTTCCCAGGCGGTCGCGATCATGCTGGTCTTCGCCTCCGGCATTGCCCTGTTCGTGCTCTCGCGCGGCGCCTTCTCGTCGCTGCGGCTGACGCAGCAGGTCTACTACCGAGACGCGGCGTTCGCCGACGTGTTCGCGCGCGCCAAGAGGGCGCCGCTCCGTCTGGAGGAGCGCATCCGGGAGCTGGCTGGGGTGCGAGAGACCGAGACCAGAGTCGTGGTCGAGGTCACCCTCGACGTGCCGGGTCTGGAGGAGCCCGCCAGCGGCCGTCTGGTGTCCGTGCCGGACCAGGGGACGCCGCTCCTCAACCGGGTGTTCCTGCGGCGCGGGCGTTGGCTCGACCCGGCCCGGCCGCAGGAGGTGCTGGCGAGCGAGGCGTTCGTCGACGCCAATGGGCTGGTGGTGGGCGATCGGGTGGCCGCGGTGATCAACGGCCGCCGCGAAGAGCTGGTCATCGTGGGCGTCGCTCTGTCGCCGGAGTACATCTACAGCATCCGCCCCGGCGAGCTGTTCCCAGATCCCCGCCGTTTTGCCGTGCTATGGATGGCCCGCCAGCCGCTCAGCGCGGCCTTCGACATGGAGGGTGGCTTCAACGACGTGACGCTGACCCTCGCTCCAGGCGCGCTCGAAGCCGAGGCGATCGCCGGGCTCGATCGGCTGCTGCAACCCTACGGGGGAACCGGGGCGATCCCGCGCGCCCAGCAGGTGTCGCACTGGTACCTCGAAGGGGAGCTGGGACAGCTCCAGAACATGGGCACCATGCTGCCGACGATCTTCCTCGGTGTCGCCGTGCTGCTGGTCAACATCGTGCTCCGGCGGACGGTGTCGGTGCAGCGCGAGCAGATCGCGCAGCTCAAGGCCCTCGGTTACTCCAACGGCGACATCGCCGCGCACTACAGCCAATGGGCGCTCGTGGTATCGCTCGGTGGCGCGGTGGTCGGCATCATCGCCGGGGCGTGGATGGGCAACGGCATCCTCGGCATCTACCGCGACTACTTCCGTTTTCCGGTGCTCGCCTACGACTGGTCTCTGCGCAACATTGCGCTCGCGCTGCTGGTGGCAGGGCTCGCCGCCGCCGGGGGCGCGCTCGGCGCGGTGCGGCAAGCGGTGAAGCTGCCGCCTGCCGAGGCGATGCGTCCGCAGGCACCGGACCGGTATCGCGCGACCTGGATCGAACGGCTGGGTGCCGGACGATGGATGCGCGCGCCGTCGCGAATGATCGTGCGCAACGTGGCCCGGCGCCCCGGACGGACTTTCGCCTCCATCGTCGGGATCGCTTTCGCCGGGGCGATCGTGGTCATGGGCAACGCGATGATGGACGCCATCGATCGGCTGATGGACATCCAGTTCGGGCAGGTGCAGCGACAGGACGTGACGGTGACCTTCAACGAGCCGGTGAGCTCCCGCGCCGTGTTCGAGCTGCGTCGCTACCCCGGGGTGCTGCGGGTCGAGACCATGCGCGCGGTGCCGGCGACGATCCGTGCCGGCTCGCGCAGCCGGCAGGTCGGCATCACGGGCCTGGAGAGCGATCCGAGACTGATGCGGATCTACTCGGGGGATCGCGGTGCACTACCGCCTCCTCGCGATGGCCTCTTGATGTCCGAGAAGCTGGCCGAGCTGTTGGCGGTCGTGCCCGGAGGCGCGGTGGAGGTCGAGGTCTTGGAGGGCCGGCGTCCGCGGCTGGTGGTGCCGGTGGTAGGCACGGTCGAGGACTTCACCGGCACCTCGGCCTGGATGGAGATCCGTGCGCTGCAGCGCCTGCTCCAAGAAGGCGGCGCTCTGTCGGCTGCCGCGCTGAGCATCGACACGACCGCCGCGCCGGAGCTGCTGCGGCGGCTGAAGCTGACTCCCGCGGTCGCTGGGGTCGCCCTCCAGCAGGCGGTGGTCGACAACTTCGAGACCTACCTGGCGGAGAACATGGGCGTGTTCCTCGGGATGCTCTTCTTCTTCGCGCTGGTGATCGCCTTCGGGGTGATCTACAACACCGCCCGCATCTCGCTCTCCGAACGTAGCCGCGAGCTAGCCAGCCTGCGAGTGATGGGCTTCCGTCGCGCCGAGATCTCTTACATCCTGCTCGGCGAGCTGGCCCTCCTGACTCTGCTCGCCCTGCCGGCGGCGATGGCGCTCGGCTACGGCTTGCTCGCGATGATGGCCTCGTCGCTGGATACCGAGCTCTATCGCATCCCGGTCGTGGTGTCGGCTCGCAGTCAGGCGATCGCCTGTGTGGTGGTCGCAGCGTCGGCTGTCATCTCGGGGCTCGTGGTGCGCCGTCGCCTCGACCGGCTCGATCTCATCGGAGTGTTGAAGACCAGGGAGTGACGGATGGCGAAGAATGGTGGGATGAGACGCAAACAGGTCGCGTGGATCGTGGTCGCGGCGCTGTTCGTGCTGGTGCTCGCGCTGGCCTTGCGACCGCGGGGAGTCGCTGTCGACACCGCGGCGGTGACGGTCGGCCCGCTCGAGGTGACGCTCGACGAAGAGGGGATGACGCGGGTGCGTGAACGGTTCGTGGTCTCCGCGCCAGTCGCCGGGAGGGTGTTGCGCCAGGAGCTCGAGCCGGGCGACCCGGTGAGCCGTGGCCGCACCGTGCTCGCGGTGTTCCAGCCGTCCGACCCGATTCCGCTCGACTCGCGTTCGCGAGCCGAAGCGGAGGCGGCCGTGGCCGCGGCCGAGGCGACTCTCGGTCGTTCCCGGGCGCTGCACCAGCAGGCGGCCGGCGAGCTCGACTACGCGCGCGCCGAGACAGAGCGCTATCGCGAGCTGTTCGAGGAGGGCATCGCCTCGAAAGAGCGCCTCGACCAGGCGCAGCTGCAAGAGCGCACTCGGCGCGAGGCGCTGGGAGCATCGGACTTCGCGATCCGTGCCGCCGAGGGCGAGCTCCAGGCGACCCGCGCACGGCTGGTGCAGGCGACCGCCACGCCGGGGCCGGGAGGGTCGTACTCCCTGCTGTCGCCGATCGACGGCGTCGTGCTCCGCGTGCTGCGCGAGAGCGAGGGCGTGGTGCCCGCTGGCGAGCCGCTGGTCGAGGCGGGGGATCCTGGGGAGCTCGAGATCGTCGCCGACTATCTCTCGAGCGACGCCGTGCGGATCTCTCCGGGGGACCGCGCGCGAATCGCGCGTTGGGGCGGCGAGGCGCTGGCTGCGGTGGTTCGGCGGGTCGAGCCAGCGGGCTTCACCAAGATCTCGGCGCTTGGTGTCGAGGAGCAACGGGTGAACGTGGTGCTCGACCTCGTCGACCGACCCCAGCAGGCACTTGGCGACGGTTACCGCGTCGAGACCGAGGTCGTCGTCTGGTCGGAGGAGGAGGTGCTCCAGGTGCCGGTGGGGGCGATCTTTCGTACCGGCGGGCAGGCTTCGGACTGGGCCGTGTATCGGCTCGATGGCGATCGCGCGCGCTTGCGCACCGTGCGGCTGGGTGAGCGCAATGACCGCTTCGCGCAGGTCCTCGAGGGCCTCGAGGCGGGGGACCGAGTGGTCCAGCACGCCGGGGACGACGTCCAGGACGACACCCGTGTGACGGTCGCCGTCGCGCGCTGAGCCGCGGGTTCGACCCTGGAGAGTCGACGATACGACGATCGCTACGCCGCAGATCAACGTTCTGGGGAGCTCTCGCGATAGAGCTCCCAGTGACGTTTCGCTACGGCCTCCCAAGTCTGGCTCCGCGCTATGGCCTGGCCGCTCTCGGCAAGGGCTCGCCGTCGGCCCTCGTCGCGATGCAGGGCCAGCAGAGCCGATGCCCAGCTCTCGGCGGCGAGCATCTCCTCGACGACCTCGACCCCGACTCCTGCGACCAGCATCTCGGCCGCCCCGCAGGCGGCACCGACGATGCTGGGGACTCCCATGGCCACGGCCTCCAGCACCGGCAGCCCGAACGCATAGTCGAACCCCGGGTAGAGCAGCAGCTCGGCGCCGCGGTAGAGAGCCGGCAACAGGTCGCTCTCGAGGTTCTGGACCCAGTAGACGCGTCCTTCGGCTTGTGCGCTCCCGAGGATCGGCGCCACCGAAGTCGTGTCGCCGGGTCGGCCGAGTAGTACCAGGGGCGGGAGCGACGGATCCCGATCGCGAGCCAGCCGGCAGGCGTCGATCAACAGGCGGAGGCTGCGCTCGGGATCCGCGACGCCGCCCGGGGACAGTAGGTAGGGCTCTTCCAGGAACGGGTATGCGTCGCACAGCCCGACCACGGTGGCGGTTCGAGGCGGTGTCAGGAAGCGCCCATGCACGCCCGGCGACACCCGGATCAGGCGGCTCTGGAGCAGCCCCAACTTCTTGGGGTGGGTTCTTGCGAAGCGTCTCTCCAACTCGCGCAGGAGGCCGTCGGAGGTCACCGCCACCGCGTCGGCGTGGAGCAGCGACCGCCGGAAGGCAAGCGGCAGCTTCGCGTCCGGGTCCGCATCGAGCGCCCGCACCGTCAGGATCTTGCGACGCGCCTGTGAATGCAGGAAGGGTGGCTGCAGGGCGTGCAGGACGTCGAGGGTGGCTGGGCCGCCGGGGAGCGTGCGCTCCACAGCCGGGGAGGCGATGCTGCGCCACCACTCCGAGGATCGGCGCGCACGGGCCGGGACGTTGACGCGGATCAGCCGTTCGTGACGCAGCAGCCAAGCGAGCGGGGCCGCCGGCTCCGGACCGGTGTGGAAGACGACCACCTCGTCGCCTTCGCCAGCCTGGCGAACCAGCTCCTCGATCAGGTCGAGGGTGTAGTGCCCGGCTCCGTTGCGGGGATCGAGGGCAGTGTTGGCGTCGAGACCGATCCGCATGGTGCGATTCTCATCAAACGACAAGGCAGCCGAGAACGGGACGGCCTGGGCCCGCAACCGCTCGGCGCCGAGCGCATCGCCCGGCGTCCCGAGTCAAGCCTCGAGCCCCGACACCACGGCGCTTGCCGCAGCGTCGGCCAACTCGATCATCTCGTCGTCGGTACGGTCCTGGATCGGATGGGGCACGAATACTCCCACGGGGTCGGTGCCGAGGGACCGAGCTTGGGCGCTGGCAGCGTCCTCGAACTCGTGAGAGGCAACGAACACCGCGGGCAGGCCGCGGCTCTCGAAGAAAGCGATGTCGTGCACACTGCACGACGTACACGACCCTCAGTCCGCGAGCGCCTCGATCACCGCCTCGCATTTCTCTGCGATTTCGAGGCGGAGATCGGGGGGCGCGTTCTTCGCGAACGTTGGTTTACGGAAGCGTTCGACCCTGGCGCCGCCGCGCTCGAGGTGGAGCTGGATACGGTCGAGAAAGATGTCACCACGCGGCTTGGAGATGTCGAGGAGCCCGACCACTCGGCCATCCAGCGAGGCTAGACGAGAGGCCCGCGGGCGATGAGCTGGCCGCAGCTCGCCGGTTGGGTCGAGGAGGGTCGTCATCGGGGGGGATCCTAGCAGTCGTCCATGGGGCCGCCCATGGACGACTGCGTGAAGCGGCCGGGCCCCGTCCCGGAGGCGCGCGCCGAGCGCGCGCGTGCCGCGCGTTGCCGAACAGGAGAACGTCGTGCTCGTACTTACCCTACGGGACATGAAAAGCAAGGCGCTTTCGGGACAAGCCGCGCGCTTCCTAGGCCTTGCGTATCGGTGTGGCTCCTCGTCCCGGAGCGGTGGGCCGCTACTCGCGCACCACGCGTGTCACCGGCTGGCTGCCGCCGGGACCGTTGATCCAGCCGCCGAGGATCGCAGAGAAGAGACCCGCCTTCCCTCCGGCGTGCACGAACAATAGCCCGTCGGGTCGGAACTTCGGTAGCTTCACTTCTTCGGGACCGGGAAAGGCCGCTGCCGGCACGCCTTCGGCGCAGCCGCCAGCACCGCGCAGGAGCTCGCTCGCCGGGGTCGTCAGCAGCGCTTGGATCTCCTGGCGCAGACGGGCCTTCGACCACCCGGCCTCACGGAACACCCGCGCATGCTCGGGGGCAACCACGACCATCGCGTCGAACGCGAGCACGAGCTTTGGGTGCGCCACCGAACGCAACGCCGAAGCCAGCGAGCACGCGAGAGACTCCGGAGTGCGCGACTGCTGGTCGATCACTCCGCGTGGACCCTCGCCGGCGAACAGCGTGACCGCGGACGCGTCCGGTGGCGCGCCGCGCTCGACGGCGAGCGACTCCCAGGGCGAGCCGTCCTCGTCCTCGGCGAAGCAGAACGAGAGCTTGCCGGGGTTGCCGAGGGTAGCTCGGTCGAGCTCCCCGGGACGCGCGCCGCCGACGTTGCGCAGCGTGAGCTGGAGCGCCCGACCGATGGTCAGGTTGGCGCGGTTGCCCTGACCGAGCGCGTTCATCCCCGAGTTCATACCCAGTCGGCCGCACACTGGTCCGTTGACCACCACGACGGGTCCCGAGAAGTAGGTGGTGGCGGCGAGCCCGTGCCAGTTGAACTCCTCGGCGCAGGCTGCCTCCACGCAGGCGAGAACCACCGGTAGGTACTCGGGCAGACACCCTGCCATCACGGCATTGACCGCCACCTTCTCCACGGTGCACGGCACCAGGTCGGGCGCGACGAGACCCACCACGTCTTGGGGCGGGCGGTTCGTGCCGGCGATCATGCGCGCCACTCTCTCGGGCTCCGGTGGCACCACCGGCAAGCCGTCGGTCCAGCCACGCGCAAAGCACGCCTCGAACGGGTCCTCGCCGTCTCCCAGCTCGACGCCGCGAGATCGCAGCGCAGGTCCGGCCCCCACGAGGCGCGCGAGCCGTTCCGCGTGCTGCGGTTCGACGTTGAGAGCGCCGCATCCGGGGCGGGCAGGCGGCAGGTCCTCGCCCAGCGTCGGGTCGCCGGCGATGCTTCGCCACTCTTCACGGTGCCAGCCGATGCTGCGTCCCGCCTCGCGGTCGCCCTCGAGGCGCAGCAGTGTCGGGACGACCTCGATGCCGAGCCGATGCGATGCGAGCAGGTCCTCGTCGTGCTCGACGTCGAGGCCCTCCGGGAACGCCGGGTCGTCCTGGCTGAGGATGCGCAGTCGGGTCGTGCCGGTGCTCAGGGCGGCCAGCACCGGGGCCACGAGCCGGCAAGTCGGGCAGTCGCGCTTGACCACGGCGATCAGACGATCCGCCGCGGCCGCGCCCTCCCGGCGCTGCTCTCCGAACGAGCCGCGGTCTGCCGCTTGCGGTTCCATCCGTGCGCCCTCGGTGATCCCTTCACCTCTCGGGGGGGTGGCCACGTTACTATCACGCCCGCCATGACGCACGTCCTCACGCTGCCGCCTGCGCTTCGCCTCGGGGAGGAGCCAGCAGCGCTCGACCCGGTCGTCGAGACCCAGCACGCCACCTTGCTCCTGATCCGGCACGGCGAGAGCCTGGCGAACCTGGAACGGCGCTTCACTCGCTCCGACGACGAGCCGCTGACCCCGACCGGCCTCGAGCAGGCGCGGGAAACGGCGCACCGGCTGGCAGAGCTCTACGCTCCGCGGGTGCTCTATGCGAGCCCGTTCCTGCGCGCGCTTCAGACCGCGCGCGAGTTGGGCGCCCCCTTCGGGCTCGAGCCCGTGGTGGTGCCGGAGCTGCACGAGCAGAGCTTCGGCTCCTTGCGCGGGCGTGCCTACGAGGAGTACTACCCGGTGATCGCAACGGTCTCGCTGCTCGATCGCTGGAATCACCGGGCGCCGGGAGGCGAGTCGTTGCGCGACGTCGCGGATCGGGTCGGTCCGGCTCTCGAGAGGATCGCCGCAGCCCATGCGGGAGAACAGGTGCTGGTGGTCAGCCACGGCGGCGTCATGGCCGCACTGCGCGCCTGGGCCTGCGGGAACTTCGATCGTCCCCCGGAGTCTACGGTCAATGCGGGGGGCTATCGGCTGCTAGGCTCTTCCCGTCCCTATCACGGGCCTCTGTCCCTGTTCGGCCCTGATCCGTAGGGCGACAGACGGTGCAGTGTTTCCCGGGGTACGCTAAGATTCGCCGCCTTCCGAGTGACTGATCTCCGCCTCGGAGCCCGCGCCGACGTCCTCGAGCCACTTCAACGTATGGATGTACGACTCCGGCCCCGGGATCGGAAGGAGCTGACCATGAGTCCTCGCACCCGACGCGCCTCCACGATTGCAGTCACTGTCGGCCTGGGGCTGGCTTTCACGCTCGCGTGCGGCGGAGAGAAGACTGTCCAGCTCGGAGCTGTGTTGCCGCTTTCGGGCAACGCCCAGGTCTACGGCCAGGCGATAAAGAAGGGCATCGACCTGGCGATGAAGGAGACGCAAGACCTCACCGACCTACCACGTGGCGCGACCGTCACGATGTCCATCGCCGACTCGGCGAGCGACCCCCAGCAGGCCGTGCAGGAGCTGCGCGTGGCGCTCTCCGCAGGCGCCATCGCCGTCATCGGCGGCGTGACCAGCCCCGAGGCGTTGGCGATGGTGCCGGTGGCCAACGAGGCGGATCGCGTGCTGCTGTCGCCGTCGGCCTCGAGCCAGGAGCTGTCGGGCATCTCGCGCAACTTCTACCGCATCTTCCCGAGCGCCGAGGCCGAGGCCGTCGCGCTCTCGAACCACACGGTCAACACCCTTCAAGTGAAGGCCCTGGCGATCCTCGCCGACGCCACGGCTTTCGGTCAGGGGTTGGCGAAGAACTTTCAGGAGAACTTCGAGCGTGCCGGCGGGACGGTGACCGAGACTCTGACCTTCGAGCCCGACACCACCGACCTGTCGGCCCTGGCGCAGCAGGTGGTGGCTTTGCAACGTCAGGCTGCGCGCGCGGAAGGCGGTCAGCAGGCCGGTTTCGCCGTGTTCGTGGCGGCGGCGGGGGACGACCTGGCGAACGCGCTGCGGACACTTCGCCAACAGGGGTACGAGGCGCGCATTCTCGCCAGCTCCGCGCTCGCCAGCCTGGACGTGCTGCGGGCCGCGGGAGAGGCGGCGGAGTTCGTCTACTTCGCGCAGACGCCGTTCGATCCGGAGGACGCCGACGAGCCGATGGCTTCGTTCGCGGCGGCCTACCAGGAGGAGTACGGCGAGACGCCGACCTTCTACGCAGCCCACGGCTACGATGCGGTCATGGTGTTGCTCCAGGCGCTTCGCGAGGCCGACAGCACCGATGCCATCGACTTCCGGACGGGTATGCGGTCTATCGCGAACCTTCCAGGCGTCACCGGCAGCATCCAGTTCCGGGAGAACGGCGACGTGCAGCGCTTCATGCGCGTGCACCTGGTCTCCGAGGGCAAGCCGCGAGACTTCGAGGACTACATGTCGGGCCGGCGCCAGGAGATCATCGAGCAGCAGAAGGAGATCGAGCGACGCCGACGCGAGCTCGAGCGTCGACTGCAGCAGGGAACCGGCTCGTGACCGCGCGTTCCCCGGGGCGACTCCGGCCGCTTCGCGGGTCCTGGCGGGCTTGGCCCCGCGAGGCGTAACAGGAGACCGGCAACCCGGCTCCCGCCGGATACCAGGAGATCAGGCGTGGCGGGAATCCTGCGTTACGGCTCGTACGTGCCCTTCTTCCGGCTGGCGCGCAAACCGCTCGGCGGCAGCGGCGAGCGCGCGGTGGCCAGCTACGACGAGGATGCCGCCTCGGTGGCCGTGGAGGCGGCGCGCGAATCCCTGCGCGGCTTCGAGGGACGCGAAGCGGTCGAGGCGTTGTTGTTCGCCACTACCAGCGCCCCCTACGTCGAGAAGCTGAACGCCGCCACCGTCCAGGCCGCCTGCGACCTGCCCGGCACGATGCTCTCGGCCGAGCTCGGCGGCACCAGCCGAGCCGGGCTCACTGGGCTCCTGCTCGGCCTCGACCTCGCGGCGGCCGGCCGTACCGTGCTGGTGGCGGCCGGCGACGTCGTGGTCGGGGCGCCGGGCGGCTCGCGCGAGTCGATGGGCGGCGACGCCGGAGCAGCCTTCGTGGTGGGACCCGGCGACGGCGGTGCGAGGCTGCTCGGTCGCGCTTCGACCACCGAGGAGGTCCTCGATGTCTGGCGCTCGCCTGGGATGCCGTTCGCGCGACAGTGGGAGGAGCGCTTCGGCGAGGAGGTCTTCGCGCCCATCGTGCACGACACGCTCGAGCGGGCGCTCGCGAGTGCGGGAGTCGGAGTCGCCGACCTCGACCGCGTGGTGCTCGACGGCACGAGCGCCCGCGCGCTGCGGACCTTCGCCGGACGGGCCAAGCTGGATCCCACGCGCGTCGCCGACGACCTCGCTGCCGGCGTGGGTCGCGCCGGCGCCGCCCACGCGCCGCTGATGCTCGCCGCGGCCCTCGATCGCGCTTCGCCCGGCGATCGCGTGGCGGTCCTCAGTGCGGCCGACGGCGCCGACGCCGTGATCCTCGAGGTCACGGATGGGATCGCCAAGGCACGGCCCCAACGTACGGTCGAGCGGTGGATCGACTCCAAGCGCGCGGATCTCGCCTACACCACGTACCTCAAGTGGCGCGAGGTGCTGCCTTTCGAGCCGCCCCGCCGGCCCGAGCCGGCGCGTCCCGCGGCGCCGCCGATGCACCGCTCCGAGCGCTGGAAATTCGGCTTCGTCGGGTCGCGCTGCCAGGCTTGCGGCGCCGCGAACCTGCCGCCGCAACGCGTGTGCGTGGCTTGCGGTGCCGTCGACCAGATGGAGCCCGAGCCGTTCGCCGACGCGTCCTGCCGGGTCGCGACGTACACCATCGACCGCCTCGCCTACTCGCTGCAGCCCCCGGTGGTCGGCGCGGTCGTCGACTTCGAGGGTGGCGGCCGTTTTACCTGCCAGCTCACCGACGTCGACCCCGACAAGGTCGAGATCGGCGACGAGCTCGAGATGACGTTTCGGCGGGTGTACACGGCGGACGGGGTGCACAATTACTTCTGGAAGGCGAGACCCAGGAGATAGGCAGCTCCCCACCGGGTTACGATTCCATCCCTGAACACCGCGAAGACGGAGGCCCCATGTCCAGCAACGGCATCAAAGACCGCGTCGCGATCGTCGGCATGGGGTGCACGTCGTTCGGCGAGCACTGGCACAAGAGCGCGAGCGACCTGCTGGTCGAGGCATCGCAGGAGGCTCACCGGTCGGCGGGCATCGACGCCGCGCAGATCGACGCCTACTGGCTCGGCACGCTGTCGAGCGGGCTCTCGGGACTGATGCTCTCGGAGCCGCTCAAGATCCAGTACAAGCCGGTGACCCACGTCGAGAACTTTTGCGCCACTGGCAGCGAGGCGATGCGCAACGCCGCCTACGCGGTGGCGAGCGGCGCCTACGACCTGGTGATGGCGATCGGCGTGGAGAAGCTCAAGGACTCCGGGTACAGCGGCCTCACCGGCAGCGGCGCGCCGCCGAGCGACGGCACCGAGAGCGGCATGACGGCGCCGGCGAACTTCTCGTTGCTGGCGCCGGCCTACGCCAAGAAGTACGGTGTCGAGCTCGACGCGCTCAAGGACGTGCTGTCGCGCATCGCCTACAAGAACCACGCGAACGGCGCGCGCAACCCCAAGGCGCAGTACCGCAAGGAAGTGCCGCTCGAGAAGATCAAGGCCTCGCCAAAGGTGGCGGGTATGCTCGGGATCATGGACTGCTCCGGGGTTTCCGATGGCGCCGCGGCTGCGATCCTGTGCCGTGCCGAGGACGCGTACAAGTACAACGCCAACCCGATCTTCATCAAGGGGCTCTCCTTCGTCGCTGGCCCTGCCGAGGGGCCAATGCGTCAGGAGTACGATTTCACCACCTTCCCCGAGGTGGTGGCGAGCGCTCAGGACGCCTATCGCCAGGCCCAGGTCACGGAGCCGCGCGAGGAGATCTCGATGGCGGAGGTCCACGACTGCTTCACGCCCACCGAGCTCGTGCTGATGGAGGACCTCGGGTTCTCCGGACGCGGCGGCGCGTGGCAGGACGTGCTCGACGGGCGCTTCGACCTGTCGGGAGCACAGCCGGTCAACCCCGACGGCGGGCTCAAGAGCTTTGGCCACCCGATCGGTGCTTCAGGGCTGCGCATGATGTACGAGATGTGGCTGCAGCTCCGCGGCGAGGCCGGCCCGCGGCAGATCGAGAATCCCAAGCTCGGGCTCACCCACAACCTCGGCGGCGGGCCGGGTCGTTGCGTGAGCTTCGTGTCCGTGGTGGGACGGTAGCGACGCTGGCCCACGGCTCTCGATGACCCGCCGTCGCCCGCGACCTCCCAGCCGGCCGGTGCCGAAGGTCGAGACGTGGCAGCGGCCCGAGGCGCTGCCCGCCGACGAAGAGCGCGTGCTGTTCGAGCGTGCGGTCGAGGCGATCGACGGCAGGGTGCTCCGCTCGCCGCTGGTAGGAAAGGGCGGCGACGAGTCGGCCGCAGGCGAGGCGGCGCCGCGCAGCTCGCGTCGTGTCGCGCGACGAGCCAAGGAGGAGGCCCCGCCGGCGACACTCGATCTCCACGGTTGCGACCGCACCACCGCGCTCGAGCGCCTGGCGCGCTTCCTCGCAGCCCAGCCGCGCGGCGGTACCGCCCTCGTGATCCATGGCCGCGGCCACCAGATCCTCGCCAACGCCGTGGCTCGCTTCCTCGACCGCCACTCCGGTGTCGGCGAGCACGTCGAAGCGCCGCCCCGCTGGGGCGGTCCCGGAGCGAGGCTAGTGACGATGCGCTGAGCTTGCGACATATTCTGGGCCACGGCAAAGAGTCGCGGAGGCACGACGACCCGCGCGGCGCAACCTCCGATGGACGGGGCTCCTCTTACGTTCGATCACCGCGCGACCACCTGCGTGCCCGACGTCCCGGCGACCAACTCGGCGGCCTGCTCGACTGAGCCGATGGCGGTGCGGCCGCCGGTGCTCTCGACGAAACGGCACGCGGCCTCCACCTTCGGACCCATGGAGCCCTCCTCGAGCGAGAGCCGGCGAAGCTCGGCGGGGGTGGTGCGGCCGATCGGGTCCCGCCGCTGTGGCCAGTCGCGATAGATGGCCTCCACGTCGGTGAGCAGCACGAGCAACTCGGTGCGCAGCTCGCGCGCGAGCAGGGCGCTGGTGAGGTCTTTGTCCACCACGGCCTCCACGCCGACGGTGGCTCCGTCCGGGCGCAACTGCACAGGAATGCCGCCACCGCCGGCGCACACCACCACCCGGTCGGCATCGAGCAGGAGCCGGATCGTTTCCAACTCGACGATGCGGCGCGGTTCGGGGGACGGCACGAGGCGCCGCCAGCCGCCGGTCTCGGGGCCAAGCTGCCAGCCGCGCTCGGTCTCGAGGCGTCTGGCGGCGGCCTCGTCGTGTACCGCGCCGATCGGCTTGGTGGGATGCGAGAAGGCGGGGTCGCCGGGGTCGACGACGACTTGCGTGAGCAGGACCGCGACCGGCCGACCGGGCAGCTCCGCTGAGAGTTGCTGCACGATCAGGTAGCCGATCATTCCTTCGGACTCGGCGCCGAGCACGTCGAGAGTGGCGCCGGAAGGGTGGCCCCCGCCCTCCGAGCGGAGTGCGAGCCAGCCGATCTGTGGTCCGTTGCCGTGGGTGATGATGACGCGGTGCTCGCGGGCGACCGCCGCGATGGGGCGCGCGGCGGCGGCTATCGCTGTCCGCAGCGCGGCGTACTCGAAGGGCTCTCCCCGGCGGAGAAGCGCGTTGCCGCCTACGGCGAGCACGACCCTCATCGGTCTCTCATCCGATTCCCGGCGGGGACGGGCTCGCTCACGCTCCCGCCCCGCCGCCGCGCGAGCGTTGCTGCCACCAGTCGCGCACGAGCTCGCCGAGCGTGGGCTCGCTGGCGTCGGCGTAGCTGTAACGGGCGCGGACCATCGGCTTGCCGACCGCGATGACGTGCCCGAGATCGATCGGCGTCCCGACTACCACCACGTCGCACTCGACGCGCTCGATGGTCGCGGCGAGGTCGGCGAGCTGCTCGTTGCCATAGCCGAGCGCCGGCAGCACGTCGTGGAGGTGAGGGTACCGGGCGAACGCCTCGGCGATCTCGCCTCGAGCCCAGGGCCGCGGATCGACGATCGTGGCCCCGGCGCGCGACGCCGCGAGGTAGCCCGCCCCGTAGCCCATGCCGCCGTGGGTCGTGGTCGGTCCGTCCTCGACCACCAGCGCACGTTTGCCGCGTACCGCGGCCTCGTCGTCGAGCGCGATCGGCGAGCGGCCGTGCACCAGGCGGGCCCGCGGGTTGTGGGTGCGCGCGTTGGCGTGGAGGGTGGCTAGCGCGTCCTCCGTGGCCTCTTCGCTCTTCGCCACGAGCAGGACGTCGGCGCGTTCGAGGTTCCAGCGCGAGGGGAAGTAGCGCAGCTCGTCGCCGGCGCGCAACGGGTCGAGCAAGGTCACGAGGAGATCAGGGCGCACGAAAGGAGTGTCGTTGTTGCCGCCGTCCCACACCACGACATCGGCCTCCCGCTCCGCCGCCGCGAGGATCTTCTCGTAGTCGGCCCCCGCGTAGACCACGCTGCCGGCCGCGATGTGCGGCTCGTACTCCTCGCGCTCCTCGATGGTGCACTCGTGCCGGTCGAGATCGGCG
>DATLFI010000431.1:0-3831 GCA_035524895.1 Thermoanaerobaculia bacterium
GTCGGGAAGTCCTTGGACTCGGTCCGGCCGGCCACGGTCGCTTGGCCGAGAGAATCCACCCCAACGGCTTCGCCTTGCTCGTTCCTGTCCCCGCCGATCAAGGCACCGTAGACGAGCTGTCCATCGTCCTCGCGTAGCCGCACGACGCTGGCGAAGCCGTGGATGGGGTTGGGAGGCGACTTGTAGGCTCCCGGTGTCAAGGGAAAGCCGACCTCGTTCCCACGGCCAACAACGATCAGCGTCCCCTGGCCATCACGCGCGAGGGCTCTCGCCGTATCGATCTCAGTGCTCCCGATGTAGGTCGACCAGACGAGCTCGGGATCGATCAGGAGCGGCAGGTTCGGATCCCGCTCGGGGCACTCCAAGCCGTAGGTGCGTTCGCCGATCGCTCGGTAGCGGCAGATGACGATACGGCAGCTGCCTTTCCCGTCCTCCTGCCAAGCCAGGGGATCGGGCTGACGCAGGACTCCCAGCGCCGTGCGCAGCAGCAGCGCTCCCTCGGCGTCGACCTCGAGGGCCTCGACACCCTCGCAGGCGAAGGCCACTCGGCCGAGATCGGCGCCGGGCGCGACCTCCAGGTCGTACTTCGCCTGTCCGTCCCGGACGCGCAGCACGAGGTCGACACCCTCCCAGGCCTCGCGGTAGCGGATGGCGGAGAAGCTCCGCGCGTTGCGCACCCAGCGCGAGGGGTCGTTCCCGATGTAGTAGTGGAAGCGACCTTCGAGCTCGCCCTCGCCCTCGGGAGCCGTGCTCGACGCCGGCGCAAAGCTCAGCCGCAGGTAGACCCCAATGGAGGGGTCGGAGGCGGAGCGGAGCTGCAAGCCGACCGCTCCCACCTCGCCACGCACGACCATCCCGGGGAGCTGGGCAACGTGGCGGATCGGCTCGGGCCAGCGCCCCCGGCTCTCGACGAACCGCGGCGTGGCCCCGGGCAATCCACCCTGCGCGGTGGCAAGCGGCGCCGCGAATCCGGTCCAGAGGACCCAGGCAAGCCAGGAGTAGGGGCAGGTCATTGTCTCACCTTTGGGAATCGCCTCGACGAGGCGGACCTTCATTGGACCCGGGGCGCCCAGGAAGTCAACCTCTGTCCAAGCGATCGAGGCCAAGGCCGTTGCCAGGCAGCCTGGATCGCCCACCCAAGGGAAACGAGGAGGTCTCACGATGCGATTTGTCCGCCCGCTCTTCACGCTCGTTCTTCTCGCCGCCGGTCTCTTCACGGCTCCGGCACGTGCTCAGTCCTGGCAAGGTCCGTGGGACTGGAAGGCTCAATTCATCGGATCAGACTGCCCGGGTTCGAGCGAGTTCTCCCACGCAGCCGTGATCCCCACCGGCCCGCACGCCGGCAAGGTGCTGATGTGGCGGGCCGAGTTCGATGGCAGCTGTAACCTGACGGGGAACACGGAGAGCTGGCTCTTCGACCCGAACTACCCCATGCAGCTCGTGCGGATCGTCGACGGGAGCCCGCTCAAAACTTCGATCTTCTGCAGTGGCGCGAGCTGGCAGGGCAACGGAGAGCTACTCGTTCTCGGGGGGGCCTCGGGGCCGTCGCTGGCGACATGGACCTATCGATTCAGGCCTCAGCATCTCGGGGTACCGATCGACACACCGAGCGGGCCGACCATCTACACGCGGTCCTCCACGCCGGCCTGGCTCCGCATCGGGGACTCGAAGATCCCGCACTACTACGTGACGGTGATCAGCCTTCGTGACCAGGAGGCATACTACTCGGGGCCCACGCCGGCCGAGTACTGCAACTGGATCCCGGGTGGGAGCCAGATCTCCCTGGGCGGGCCCGAGGACTACGACAACAACGGGAACGAGTTCTGGGAGCCGATCCACCAATCGAGCCAGGAGTGGGGCTGCCCGGTCGTCCCGGTAGGGATGGCACCGCCGAATCCGCATGCTGGCTACCTCGCTCTGATCGATCCCTACTACGACCGCTACTCGCTCCATCCTCCGAGCAACCCGGCCGATCCGAGGATGGATTCCTACCCGCGCGCGGTTCAGCTCTCGACCGGCGAGATCCTCGTGGGAGGGGATGTGGATACGACGGCACCGTGCGACGCGCAGTGGAATCTGGGTCCGCCGATCCCTCTGGGAGCTTGGTGGGTGGTCAAGCCGCGCTATGACACGACGTTGCAGCCGGATTGGCAGCTGCATAGGGGAGGGACCTTCGCGCAGATCGACCAGTTCTACGACTCGATGGTACTGATGCACCTGCTCGGGAGCCCGGACCGCGTGATCCGGGTCGGAGGCTCGACGCCGAACGCAGCCCACGCTGTAGGCTCGTGGGTCGCGAACGACTCGATCCAAGAGTTCGTCAAGGGACCCGGCAACTCGGTCGAGGACGGAAGCTGGCATACCGTCGTCACCGATGCTGAGAAGCTGAAGCGCGTCTTCCAGCACCTCGTGGCCCTGCCTACGGGTGAGCTGTTGATCGTCGGAGGAGACAAGGTCGACAGCTACCATGGCCATGGCGCGGGCTGCGGTATCTTCGCGGACTCGCAGCCTGCACTCCGGCCCGTCATCTACACGCCGCACCCGAGCAATCCTTCGTTCGCCGGTACCCTATCACCCCTGCTTCCAGCCGGCAAGCCCGATCCTGATCCCACGGTCAACAAGTCCATTCCTCGGCTTTACCACAGCCTCGCCATGCTGCTGCCCGACGGAAGCGTTTTCGTCGCCGGCGGGGTGGAGGTCTCTCAGAGCGGAGGACTCTGGCCCAGCAACTATCGCTTCCCCATCTTCTCCGGTGAGGTCTTCCAGCCGGCTTACCTGTCACTCCCCTTCCGGCCGTCCATCCAGACGCCGCTCGGCGAGGTCGTCTTCGGCTCGAGCTTCCAGATCGACGTCCTCCGACAGGAAGCCAACACGATCGACCGCGTGGTGCTCATGCGGCCTGCGGCGCTGACCCACCACTTCTGCAACGACCAGCGCTACGTCGAGCTCGACTTCCAGCACGGACCGTCCGACCCGAGCGGCGGTCTGGTGCAGGAAACCCTGACGGTGAACGCGCCTTCCCACACGCTCATCCAGCCTGGATACTCGATGCTCTTCGTGGTCGAGCGCAACGCCTCCGGCGACCGCTCGCCCTCGATCGGCAAGTTCGTCAAGCTGCGCTCCACGCCCTAGGACTTCATTAGGAGCGCCTCGGCGTTGCAGAGCATCCACAGCCACTCGAAGCGACGGCGCACTTCCGACGCCTCGATCAGTCCCGCTCCGACCGCCGGCGCGGCGGCCTTGAGCACGCGGTCGTAGACCGCCTCCTCGGGCAGCACCTCGCTCGGATCGAGGTAGCGCTCGAGCTCGAGGAAGCGGGCGAGTTCCTCGATCTTGCGGCTGTGGAAGCGCTTGACCTCGCCGATCTCCAGAGCCGCGAGCAACGCCTTGGCGTCGCCGCCCAAACGGACCGCTAGCTCCCAGACCCGCTCCAGGAAGACGTCCGTGACCGCACCGCAGCGCTCGAGCGCGTCGCGCTCCAGCGGCCGGCCGCGGCCGATGCGCCAAGCCTCCAGGAGGACTTGCGTGAGCTGTGCCCAGGCCTCGACGCGCTCCAGGTCGCGCTCGGCGATGTAAGCGCGGGAGTCCCCCGATCGCGCCAGCAGGCGCAAGCGGCCGAGCGTCTCGATCTTGCCCGCGAGCAGGCCTCCGAGCAGCTCCAGCTCCTGCTCGAGCAGATAGCCCAAGTGGAGCCCGTCCACGTCGCAGCGCGGATCGAGCCGCGGGATCCTGATCCGCTCGCGGTACTCCAAGGGGGTGCACGCTAGCGGATCCGGCAACTCGTTCGCGGGCAACGCGAGGAGCGGGACCTCG
This sequence comes from Thermoanaerobaculia bacterium, assembly GCA_035524895.1. Taxonomy (GTDB): domain Bacteria; phylum Acidobacteriota; class Thermoanaerobaculia; order Multivoradales; family Multivoraceae; genus DATLFI01. The sequence continues at coordinate 3,814 of DATLFI010000431.1, forward strand.
CGCAGCGCCTCCTGCCCG
>DATLFI010000432.1:0-4400 GCA_035524895.1 Thermoanaerobaculia bacterium
GGCTGCAAGCTGAACCAGGGCGAGACCGATGGCATCGCGCGGCGGCTGGCGCAAGACGGGCACCAGGTGGTGCGGCGTCTGGAGGAGGCCGACCTCCACGTCGTCAACACCTGCACGGTCACCCACAACGCCGCCCGGGATTCCCGGAGGTCTGCACGTCGCGCCAGCCGTGAAGGCGCCCAGGCCAGAACCGTGCTCACGGGATGCTGGGCTACCTCGGCGCCGTCGGAGGCGCGGCGAATCGAAGGCGTCGAGCTGGTCGTGGGGAACGGCGAAAAGGCGGCTCTGGTCGACGCGGTCTACGAAGCCTTCCCCGATCTTCGCCCCAGCCATTCGCCGGCTGACGTGCCCCGATACCGACCTCAGGTGCGCACCCCGCTGGTGGTCGAGGACGGCTGCGACATGGGCTGCGCGTTCTGTGTCATTCCGTCGACCCGCGGCCGGCAAAGCAGCCGCGATCCCGACCAGGTGGTGGCGGAAGCCATCGCATTGCACGACGCGGGCTGCCGCGAGGTGGTTGTCACTGGAGTCCAGATCTCCGCGTACCGTTTTGGCGATATCGGCCTGCGCGGGCTCGTTCGGCGGCTCCTCGACGAGACCCCAGTGGGTCGATTCAGGTTGACCTCGCTGGCGCCGTGGCAGTTCGACCCGGACTTGGTGGAGGCGTGGTCGCCGCGGCTCTGTCGGCACCTGCACTTCTCGCTGCAGAGCGGCTGCGATGCCACCTTGCGCCGCATGCGCAGGCCTTACGGCACGGCCCGTTTCTCGGAGATCGTGGCGCTGGCACGCGAGGCGATTCCAGGCGTCGCGATCACGACCGACGTCATCACGGGTTTCCCTGGAGAGACCGACGACGAGTTCGCGGCCAGCCTCGACTACGTGGCTGGCCTGGGATTTGCCAAGGTCCATGTCTTCAGGTACTCCGAGCGTCCCTCGACGCGCGCGACGTCGCTTCCCGAGTCGGTGCCCGCCGAGCAGCGACGCGAGCGCACGGCGCGCATGCTCGAGGTCGCGGCGGCGTCCGAGCGAGCATTCCGCTTGGCCCAGATCGGTCGCGAGGCCGAGGTGCTGTGGGAGGACCGACGGGCCGGCTGCCGGCGCGGCACCACGGACAACTACCTCCGGGTGCGTGGCGCGGGAGACGCTGGATCTCCGGTCGGGAGCCTCGAGCGTGTGCGGTTCCGGGCTCAGGGCGCCGAAGGTTCCGACGTGGAGGTAGTGCCGGTAGGACCGGGTGGCTCGTGATCGTAGCGGCTCTGGCGCTCACCAGGCGCGAATGCTTAGCCCCGCGTCGACGTAGTGGATCTCGCCGGTCACGCCGGAGGCCAGGTCCGATAGCAGGTACACCCCAGCCTTGCCGACGTCGTCGATGTCGACGTTGCGGCGCAAGGCCGCGCGCTCGGCGGCCTCCCCCAGCATGGAGCGCAATCCGGAGACTCCTGCCGCCGCGAGGGTCTTGATCGGTCCCGCGGAGATGCCGTTGATGCGAATGCCGGAAGGGCCCAGGTCGAGCGCGAGGTAACGGACACTCGACTCGAGCGCCGCCTTGGCGATTCCCATGACGTTGTAGTTCGGTACCGCCTTCACCGATCCGTAGTAGGTCATGGTCACGATGCTGCCGCCGGAGGTCATCAGCGGCTCCGCGGCGCGCGCCAGAGCGATCAGAGAGTAGGCGCTGATCTCGAGCGCTTTGAGGAACCCGTCCCGCGTGGTGTCGATCGTGCGGCCCTGGAGGTCGCTGCGCTCAGCATAGGCGATCGAGTGCACGAGGAAGTCGAGTCGCCCCCACTCGTGACGCAGCCGCGAGAAGACCGCGTCGATCTCCTCCGGCCGGGTGACGTCCAGCGGTTCGACGATCGAGCTACCGGCCTCCGCCGCGAGCGGGCGCACTCGTCGTTCGAGGGCATCTCCCTGGAACGTGAACGCCAGCTCCGCGCCGGCCGCTCGCGCTTGCCGCGCGATCCCCCAGGCGATCGATCGCTCGTTGGCGACCCCGACTACGAGGCCGCGCTTGTTGGCAAGAACGTGGGATGGCTGCTCGGACATGATGTCTTCCTCGGACTAGCAGCCCGTGGTGGAACCCCCGTGGGCTGCGTTGGGAGCGCCGTGGGGCCGGAGGCAAGGCGCGCGAGCGGTGGCGATGCTGGGTCCATCGCTGAGCGAGCGTAACACCGCAGACGGCCCCACGCCGCCCCAACCGCCTTGGGCGCGGGGGTTTACGGCCGCTGGCTGCGTTGGGCCTCCTGCACGATGGCACCGCATCGCGTTCGTCGGCCACGCCTTGCCAGCGGCCGCAGATCCCCGCGCGCAGCCTCACGCGGGTTTCACCACGGGCTGCTAGAGGGCGGTCACGCGGATCACCTCTTCGACGCTGGTGACGCCGCGCGCCAGCTTCTGGAGCGCGCCCTGCCGCAGGGTCTTCATGCCGTGGCGCACGGCCTCACGCTTGATCAGCGGCGCATCGGCGCCTTCGAGCACGAGGTGTTTGATGCTTTCGTCGATGTCGAGCACCTCGAAGATCCCGGTACGGCCCAGGTAGCCGGTACCGCGGCACTCGTTGCAGCCCTCTCCGCGCTTCACGCTCACGCGTTTGCCCTCGGGCACCGACAACGCGAGAGCGCGCACCTCGTCGTCGTCCAGGTTGTGCTCCACCGCGCACTGCTCACAGATCTTGCGCACCAGCCGCTGCGCGACAGCACCGATCAAGGTCGAGGCGATGAGGTAGCGCTCGACTCCGAGGTCGTGGAGGCGAGTGATAGAGGTCGACGAGTCGTTGGTGTGGAGCGTCGAGAACACGAGGTGGCCGGTCATCGCCGCCTGGGTCGCGTACAACGCGGTCTCGTTGTCGCGGATCTCGCCGACCATGATGACGTCGGGATCCTGCCGCAGGATGTGGCGCAAGGCGACCGCGAAGGTGACTCCCGCCTTGGTCAGCACCGCGGTTTGGTTGAATGCCTCGTGCACCATCTCGATCGGATCTTCGATGGTGGTGATGTTGATTTCCGGGCTGGCGATCGAGTCGAGCGCGGAGTAGAGCGTCGTGCTCTTGCCGGAGCCGGTGGGCCCGGTCACCAGGATGATGCCGTGGGGCCGGTGGATGAAGGCGTCGAACTTCGGGAGATCGTCCGGCTCGAATCCCAGACCCGTGAGGTCCTGCAGGAAGTTCTCGGGATCGAAGATGCGCAGGACCATCTTCTCGCCGAAGGCGACCGGCAGCGCAGAGACGCGCAGCTCGACCTCGCGGTCCTCGCGCGCAGTCTTGATGCGGCCGTCCTGAGGGCGGCGCTTCTCCGCGATGTCGAGGCGCGCCACGGTCTTCAGCCTGCTGACGATGGCGCGGTGCACCACCTTCGGTATGCGCTGGATGTCGTGCAGCATGCCGTCGATCCGAAACCGGATCAAACTATCGTCGCGTTTGGGCTCGATGTGGATGTCGCTGGCTCGCGTGTCGTAGGCGTGTTGGAGCATGTAGTCGACCGCGCGCACGATGTGCTGGTCGCTCTGCTCGATCTCCGACTCGCTCTTCATGCGCACCAGCGCTTCGAGGTTGCCGAAGTCGAGGCCAGCCTTCAGGTCGCGCTCTGCGTGGCGGACCGAATCGCGCAGTCCGTAGAACTCGCGGATAGCTCGCAGGATGTCCGGCTCGGACGCGACCACGAGGTGCACCTGTTGGCCGACCAGGCGCCGGAAGGAGTCGATCGCCTCGAGGTCCCAGGGGTCGGCACAGGCGACCCGGAGCTTGCCGCTCTCCATCTCGAGCGGCAGCATGCGGTGGCGCAGCGCGAACGGCCTCGAGATCTTCGATTCGATCAGGTCGGCGTTGAGGCGCAGCGGGTCGATGCGCACGTAGGGGAGAGAAGCCGCGTCGGCGATCGCCTGGGCCACCTCTGGCTCGGTCAACGGCCGGTCGTGGGCGAGGTCGCGGAACTGCATGCGCTCGACCAGCTCGTAGGCATGCGAGCGCTGTTCCGACGCGCGCGTATCGTCGCGGCGTCGCGGCGCCACTCGCGCTTCTCGCCGTAGGGTCTCGGCGTCTTCGGTGCCTAGCCGGCCCGTTTGGACCAGCACGTCGGCGATGCGTTCTGCGGTCAGCAAGAGCGATGGTCCTGGACGCTGGTCCCGCCGGTCCAGGAGGACCCCGGGGCGGTCGGCGGCGATTATGTCGCAGCCCAGACAACCACTGCGTGCGGGCGGATAGCATCGGCAACGGGGGCGCGCGCCTAGCAGCCCGTGGTGGAACCCCCGTGGGCTGCGTTGGGAGCGCCGTGGGGCCGGATGCTAGGCGCGGGAGCGGTGGCGATGCTGGGTCCATCGCTGAGCGAGCGCAACAACGCAGACGGCCCCACGCCGCCCCCGACCAGAGCCGCGCAGCGGCGACGTCGGTGCAGGCAAGCTGCCCG
>DATLFI010000433.1:0-9225 GCA_035524895.1 Thermoanaerobaculia bacterium
GCCCCGTCGTGCCGCCAGCGCAGACAGGTGCTATCTCGTTCTTTGCCGAAGTGGCGGAATTGGTAGACGCGCACGGTTGAGGGCCGTGTGGGGCAACCCGTGCCGGTTCGAGTCCGGCCTTCGGCACCAGATCGACCTGCAACGGCCACGCGCGCCCGCGGTCCGCCGAGCGCCGCAGCGGGCTGGCTGCTCAGCGGCGCCTGCCCTTGCAGCGCCCCATCCGAGGGCCCATGGGCTACCGTCAGGGCTTGGCGGTCGCCTTGACGAGCACGACCGCGTCGACCGGCACGTCGCGCATCCCGGCGCTGGTCCCGGTCGCGACCTTGGCGATCTTGTCGACGACCTCCATGCCCTGGACGACCTTCCCGAAGACTGCGTAGCCCCAACGCTGAGCGGTCTTGCCGAAGTCGAGACTGTCGCGGTTGTCGACCGTGTTGATGAAGAACTGGGCGGTGGCGCTGTGCGGGTCGTTGGTGCGCGCCATGGCGATGGTGCCGCGGTCGTTGCGGAGGCCGTTCTCCGATTCGTTCTTGATCGGCGCCCGAGTGTCCTTCTTCGCGAGGTCGGCGGTGAAGCCGCCACCCTGGATCATGAAGCCGTCGATGACCCGGTGGAAAACGGTGCCGTCGTAGAAACCGGCCCGCACGTACTCGAGGAAGTTGGCGACGCTAGCAGGCGCTTTCTCGGAGTCGAGCTCGAGCACGATGACACCGTGGTTGGTCTCGAGCGTGACCTGGGGCGCTTGGGCACTCGCGGTGGCTGCCGGCATAGCGGCCAGCACGAGCAGCGACACGATCAGATGGTTCACGGGATGCTCCTCTCGGCGAAGTGCCGGAAACGTCTTGGTCGAGCAAGGCGGCGGGCGCGTTCGCTGTTGCGGCCGCGACCCTGCGGAGTCACGAGCGTACCAGGCCCGCCTGCGCGGGATCGCGACTCCCGATGACCTCGTTGCTCGGCGTTGCCCTGGCGGGAGGACACTCGCGTCGACTCGGGGTCGACAAGCGAACGCTCCTGATCGAGCGACAGGGACGGACGCTGACCCTCGTGGACTGGACCCTGGTACGGCTCGCCGCAGTGTGCGACGAAGTCGTAGTCGCGACGGGCGAGGTCGAGGCACGATCGGAGCCCGGCGACCCCCAGCATGGTGCTGGTGCGCGCCGGGTGCCCGACGCCCCCTCGCCGGCCGCCGGTCCCGCTGCCGGTCTGCTCGGTGCTGCACTGTCCCACCCGGGGTGCGCTCTCCTCGCTCTGGCTTGCGACCTGCCGCGAGTGCCGGTGGCGCTCGTCGAGCGGCTCGCGAGCGAGCACCGCGACCACCCGGAGGCGGCGTGGATCGTGCCGGTCCGCGGCGGCCGCCTCGAGCCGCTCTGCGCGGTCTACGCCCCCGAGGCACTGCGGACGCTGGCGCGACGAGCCGTCGAGGGTCGCAACGCGCTCCACGAGCTCGCCTCGATCGAGAGCCTGCAGCGCCGCGAGCTCGAGATCGACCAGCTCGACGAGCTCGTGGGCGTGGTCGAGCCGCTGCTGAACCTCAACACCGCGGAGGACCTCGAACGCTTCCGCGGTTTCGAGAACCGGCGCGTCTGACCGGCGACGGCGGAGCCCGTCCCTCGCCTCTGGCGCCGGCCGGGCTCTCAGCCGTCGCGCCGGAACTGCGAACGGATCCTCGAGCTGGTGTGGAGCGTCAGGTACACGAGCGCCCCCACCCCGACGCCCGAGGACACCGCCATCAGCCAGGGGAAGCCTCGCCACGACGTCACCACCCCGATCGTCGCGAGCCCGACCGCGAACGCGGCCGTAAGCCACCACCGGCGTTGGTGCGATCGCCGCTGCAAGGACCAGTAGCGCTCCGCGCTCGCTCAGTTCGGCGGTACGACCGGGACGGTGCCGCCGACGAAGCTGAGCGGAATGCCCGCGCTGAAAGCGCCCGGCTCGCTGATCGCCGCGCCGCTGCTGCCTCCCGACGCTACGAAGCCGCCTTCGGGGAAACCGGGAACGGGGAAGGAGCCCGAGAAGACAGAGGGCAGCAGGGACGTCGGTGTCTGCATCTGTACCAGCGTCGGGTCTCCGCCCTCCTCGCCCTCTTCGCCACCCGGCGCGTCGTTCGCGGTGAAACCCACCAGGATCGTCGTGGTGTCGAGCATGATCCCGAAACCGAGGTTCTCGATGTCGAGGACGACATCCACGACATCATCCTTCGCCAGCGCGATCCGATTGCCGACGTCGGTGACGATCACCATCTTGGACGCGTCGTACGTCGCGTCCTCGGGCTCGTACTTCGACGTGAAGGTATTGCCGTTCTTGAGCGTGACCTTGTAGGCCTGGGCGTCTGCCGGTGCAGCGGCCGCCATCAGGAGACCTGCCGCCGCGCTCGCCGCGAGGATGACACCGACGGTGGAGCGCTGCCTACGTGGTGATCGATCGGTCATGGCGTACCTCCCAGCGGTCAGCGGAGCCTCGGCTTCGATAGACAGTTGTCGATGATAGCACGGTGGCGCGGCCACAAACGGCTATCCTTGAAGGGTTTGCCGAAACCCAGGACAGTCCTCCGGCCGGACGACCCCTGTCCGCCGGCCTCCCCTTCGGCAGAGGCCCCGAGACATCGCCGTGCGGACCGCCCCCGTTCCTGAGCAGCCGCGAGCCGAGGCCTCCGTCGCGCGAGCCCCCAGGCTCCTCCTGGTGCGCCTCTCGGCCATCGGCGACTGCCTACACGCCTTGCCGGTCGCGGTCGAGCTCCGCCGTCGACTGCCGGACGCGTACATCGGCTGGGCGATCGAGGAGTCGGGGCATCGCCTGCTCCGTGGCCATCCCGCGGTCGATCGCTTTCACCTGTACCCTCGCGACTCCAGGATGACTCGCATCGCCGGCGAGCTGGTGGAGCTGCGACGCGAGCTGCGGGCTGCTCGCTACGACGTCGCTCTCGACCTCCAGGGTCTCACCAAGAGCGGGCTCGTCGCCTGGCTCTCCGGCGCCCCGCGACGTGTCTCGCTCCCACCGCCCGACCGCCGTGAGCTCAACCGGCTGTTCACCAACGAGGTGGTGGCGGTGCCGGCGGCTTCCCGCCACGTCGTCGACCGCAACCTGACGCTCCTGCGCTCCGTGGGTCTCGACGCGCCGGCGCGCGGTCGCTTCGAGCTCGGGGCTCCGCAGCCGAGCGAAGCGCTCGCACCTTTCGTGGCGTCTCTCCTCGATCGTGGCGGGTTTGCCGTGGTGCATGCCGGCGCGGCCTGGCCTACCAAGGTCTGGCCACCGGCTTCCCTCGCGCTCGTCGCGCGCGGCCTCGTCGATCGCTGGGGCCTGTGTGTCGCGGTGACCTGGGGCGGCGAGGCCGAGCGCCCGCTGGCTCGCGAGGTGGTCCGGGGCGCGCAGCGCGACGACGTGGTCGAAGCGCCGCCGACCGACCTGCCCGACCTCGCGGCGTTGGTGGGCGGTTCGTCGCTATTCGTCGGCGGCGACACCGGCCCGATGCACCTCGCGGTCGCCCTCGACGTTCCCACCGTCGCGGTGTTCGGTCCGACCGATCCGGAGCGCAACGGCCCTTACGGTCAGGGAGACCTCGCCGTCACCGCGGAGGTCGAGCTCTCGTGCCGGCCCTGCTGGCGGCGGAGCTGCGCCCGGGGTGACCACGCATGCCTCGCCCAGCTCGACGCGGAACAGGTGCTGACGGCCTGCGCGCGGCGGCTGCAGCTCTAGAGATTCTGGCGGGAGCCCGGTCGGGGGGCGGGGCGCCAGGAACCGGGATCGTCCTTCTGGTGTCCAAGAACGGGGTCCGCACGACTTCGTCCCAACCGAATTGGGCGGGAGCGGTTTTCGGGGCGGACAAGGAGGAGCCCATGAAGACTCGCTCGCGTCCACTCTCTCTCGGTCTGCTGGCTGTGTCACTGGTCGTTCTGGTCCTTGCCGTCAGCCGCCTGGGCTTGGCCGTGGCGCCGGCGGCACCCGACGTGCTCCGGGCACGCGCCATCGAGCTGGTCGACGTGCGAGGCCAGGTGCGGGCCCAGCTCGACGTCGAGGAGAGCGGCGAGGTGGTCTTCCGTTTGCGGGACGCGAGCGGCACCATCCGCGTAAAGATCGGCGCTGCGGAAGACGGCTCGGGTCTGCTGCTGCTCGACGAGAAGACGGAGCCCGGCGTGCACCTGCTCGCCAAGAGCGACGGCACCTCGTTCACACTGAGCGACGGCGGCGAGCGGCGCGTCTTCACGCCCTGAAGGGCTTGCGACCTTTTAGGGGTCGCGTGCGCTTTGGTCCACGAAAGTGGGCGCGCGCGTTCAGGTGTCGTCAGGTGTACGGAACCCGAGCACCGCTGACGGTCGAAGAAGCCTTGGCTTGGTGCGCCCGGCACGACTCGAACGTGCGACCTACAGCTCCGGAGGCTGCCGCTCTATCCATCTGAGCTACGGGCGCTTGCCAAAGAACCGCGAGGGGAGGCCGGTTGGGGTGGGCGAGGGGACTCGAACCCCCAGCCACTTGAGCCACAGTCAAGCGCTCTACCATTGAGCTACGCCCACCGTTGATCGTCTGGATGATCGCGGCCGGTCGGAGGCTTGGCCTGCCTGGAGGGATTCGAACCCCCGACCCGCGGCTTAGAAGGCCGCCGCTCTATCCAGCTGAGCTACAGGCAGAGCAGTCTGAGGGATTTGAACATCGGGGCGCCCAGATTTGAACTGAGGACCCCCTGCGCCCAAGGCAGGTGCGCTACCAGACTGCGCCACGCCCCGACACGTACCCGGCGGGGCAGTGTACGGTCGGGCGCCGGGCGTGTCAACGAATGGCGGCCGCTTCGCGGATCAGAGCTGGGGAGCGACCCTGCGAGGCGCGTCCTCGCCGTAGCCGATGCCGTCGATGCCGCGGAAGCGGTTCGGGCCGACGGCGCGGAGGCAGCGGTTGCGCCCAGCGGACTTGGCCGCGTAGAGCGCGCGGTCGGCGAGCTCGAACAGGTCGTCTTCCTTCTTGACGACCAGCTCTGGGGTGGCGGCGACGCCGGCGCTGATGGTCGGCGTGATCACACCACCGCCCGCGACGACCACGGCCGTCGCCTCGACCGCGAGGCGAAGCTGCTCGGCCACTTGGAGCGCTTCCTCGCCCGTGGCGCCGGGCAGCAGCACCACGAACTCCTCGCCGCCCCAGCGACAACAGAGTCGATCGTCCCCGCCGAGCTCCGAGAGCAGGACCGCCGCGACATGGCTGAGCGCGTGGTCGCCGGCGAGGTGGCCGAAGCTGTCGTTGATCGCCTTGAAGCGATCGAGGTCGAGCACCACCAGGGCGAGCGTGCCGCCCTCCTCTTGGATGCGGGGCAGCTCGCGAGCCAGGCGGTCCTCGAGCACCTTTCGGCGCACCAGTTTGGTCAGCGGGTCCTCCGCCGCCTCGCGTCGCAGCCAGAGGCGCTCGAGCTGGCTGCCGAGCTGGCCGAGCAGGTGATCGAGCAGCTCGAGGTCGGCAGGGGCGACCTTGCGTCCGTCGCACCACAGCTTGACCGTGCCCAGGCCGCGGTCCTGTGCGCGCAGCTCCCGTTCCACGATCAGCCAGGGGCGGCGGCGCTGGATGCCTGCTGCCGCTGGGCGCGGGTACGGGCTGGGTGTCGCCGGCGTCTGGACCAGCTCGCGGGTGCGCTGGGCCGAGAGCACCGGAGGATGGTCGAAGGCCGGATCCAGGCGCAGCTCCAGCCATTCGTAGTCGAGGATCGCGGCGATCTCGAGCTGGATCCTCGAGGCCAGCGTTCCGCTCCGGGGGGCGACGGTCGCGCCGAGCGCGACCAGCCGTTCCAGCTCGCGCACCGAACGAGTGAGCTCCTCGCCGCGCGCCGCCTGCACACCGGCGATCGCGGCCAGCCCCGCGAGAGTGATGGCCACGGGCAACAACGCCGGCCAGCCTGCCGACAGCAGGCGCAGCGCGGCGAGACCGAGCGCCCATCCCAGTCCGTCCCAGACCGCGCCCAGAGCCTCGCGTGGCCAGGGCGGATCGCCCATGGGCAGGCCGCGCCCGAGCGCCGGCAGCCTTTCGATTAGGCGCGCACCGCCCGAGAACAGAGCGACGGAGAGCATCTCGCGCGGCAACGAGGAAGTCACGGCGCTGCCGGCGACGTCGAGGAGCGGCAGGGAAGCCACCCAGGCAGCGGTCGCTAGCCCCAACGCGTCGGCGGTGCGGCGCAGGGCGCCGCGCCGGTCGCGCGAGGCTGCGCTGTCGCTGGCCACGGGCCGGTGGAGCCGGTAGCGGGTGGTGGAGCACAGGAAGGCGCCACCCGCGACTGCCCAGGCACAGGCTGCTGGCCCCGCGGCGGCGGCTGCCAGCGGCGCGACGAAGGCGCCGAGACCAAGGCTCCCGGCGCCGAGCGGCCGGTAGAGCCCCGCCAGCGCGAGCGGCGCGAGAGCCGCCGCTGCGACGAGGGCTCGCGCTGGCGCTGTTTCCTGGAGCAGCAGCCAGACCAACAACACGCCGCTCCCCGTGGCGAGGATCGGACCGAGCAGGAGGCCCGGCGAAGCCCATGGCCCCTCGAGAGCGTTGGCCGGACCATCCGCGTCCTGCTTCTGGGACACGCGGGCGTCCCGCGGTGTGGGGGCGGTCATGGCGCGCCGCGAACCCTATGACCCGGAGCGGGCTCTGCCAAGCGGCCCCGACGGTGCCGGGTCGCTTGCCCCCTTCAAATGGCATAGACTCTCGCAGCTTCGGCGAGCTCTCCCGCAAATCGTCTGGAAGTGCGATCGCGCGCGGGCCGGCGTTTGTCGGGCTCCGGCGACTCGGCGGGAGGCCTGCCGGCGGTGGCCAGAAGGCTCCTCGGCCTGCCATCGCTTCGATCCCATCGCGGCGACATGGGCGCGCCGCTCCGCGACCAGCGCACCAGGGACACAGGTCGAATGCCACCCGCGAACTTCGTCATCTATCAGGAGGACTTTCAGAACATCGAGGACGTCCTGAAGCGTCTTCGACACGACGCGAGTGCTCGCGCCATCTTCCTGATCGACAAGACGGGACAGCAGATCGCGGCGGCGGGCGAGCTGGAGCAGTTCGATACCACCTCGCTGGCTTCGCTCACCGCCGGCAACGTCGCGGCCACCGACGGTCTCGCGAAGCTGATCGGCGAGCGTGAGTTCTCGGTGCTGTTCCACGAGGGGCAGCAAGACCACATCCATATCTCGATCGTCGCCAAGCGCGCGATCCTGCTGGTCATTTTCGACGATCGGTCGTCGCTCGGGCTGGTGCGGCTGCGGGTGAAGCGCGCCGCCGGCGAGATGGATCGGATTTTCGAGCAGATGAGCACTCGGGACTCGGGTGCCGACGGCCGTCCTTCGGTGAGCCCGTTCGCCGAGATAACCGACGAGGACATCGACGCTCTGTTCAGCGAATAGCCTTGGCGAGGGGCGCGGGGCAGCGCCGGCGATTCGGCGGGAAGGGCTAGAGGCGCCGCCGGGTCTGGCCGATGGGCTCGGCTGTCGTGGCGCCGGGGTCGCAGGCGACCATGACGTTCATCAACTACGCCAACCGCGAGATCAACTGCAAGATCGTCTACTACGGCCCCGGGCTCGGCGGCAAGACGAGCAACCTGCACTACATCTACGAGAAGACCTCACCCGATTCGCGCGGCAAGATGATCTCGCTCGCCACCGAGGCCGACCGCACCCTCTTCTTCGACTTCCTGCCTCTAGATCTCGGCACGGTCCGCGGGTTCACCACCCGATTCCATCTCTACACGGTTCCTGGCCAGGTCTTCTACGACGCCAGCCGCAAGCTGATCCTCAAGGGCGTAGACGGCGTGGTCTTCGTGGCCGACTCCCAGTCCGAGCGCATGGACGCCAACATCGAGTCGATACGCAACCTCGAAGAGAGCTTGCGCGAGCAAGGCTACGACCTTCGCGCGGTGCCGTACGCGCTCCAGTTCAACAAGCGGGACCTGCGCAACGTGGCTCCGGTCGATCAAATGTACCGGACGCTCAACTTCAAGCGCGAGCCCACCTTCGAGGCCGTGGCGACCCAGGGCGTTGGCGTGTTCGACACGTTGAAGGCCGTGGCGCGCTTGGTGCTCAAGGAGCTCAACAAGCGCTGACCTGACGGCGACGAGACGCTTTGCCCCGATAACCGGCGACCCAACGAGCCATCCTGGCTCGCCCATACCGACTTCCCGAGGAACCATGCCCAAACGCTGGCGAAAAGAGGACGAGACATACCTCAAGCGATATGCGAAGCAGAGGCCCGCAGCCGAGCTGGCCGAGCGGTTCGGCGTTGCTCTGGAAGACGTCGAGAAGAAGCTGAACCAGCTCGGGCTGACCACCGCGGACGGCCGGCCCGGGAAGGTCGCGGTGCGAGTCGACCCGGCGATCGAGGTGTTCGCCACCGGGCTGGAGGCGTTTCACGCGCGCAAGTGGGACAAGGCCATCGCGGCGTTCGATCGCGTGCTTGCCGAGAGCGACCAGTCGGACCTCCTGGCGCGAACCCGTCTCTACCGCGAGCAGGCCGAGCAGCGCGCGTCGGCAGCGCCGGCTGAGGAGGGGGATCCCTACCTCGAGGCGGTGGTCGCCAAGAACCGCGGCGACTACGCCGCGGTTCTGGAGGTTTGCGCTCGCGGCGGCCGTCGCGGTAAGGACGAGCGTTTCGCGTATCTGGCGGCCTCGGCGCTCGCGCTCTCCGGTGACCTCGACGAGGCGGTCAAGGTGCTGCAGCAGGCCATCGAGCTGAATCCCGAGAACCGCGTCCACGCATTTCACGACCCCGACTTTCGCGTCCTGCGCGGGCACGCCGGCTTCGACGGGCTCTACGAGTAGGCCGGCGAAGCCCGACCGAACCAAGCGGTGCCTTCGCATCCCACAACCTCGCCGGCACCTCGCCGGGTAGCGATCGTGCTCGCGGCGGGCCGGGGCGTACGGATGCGCTCTCGGCTGCCCAAGGTGCTGCACCGCGTCGCGGGACGGCCCGCCGTCGCCTGGGTGGTGGAGGCCGCGCGCAGAGTTGGGTGCGAACGGATCCTGTTGGTGGTGGGACATGGTGCCGGCGAGGTTCGTGCCGCGGTGCCCGGGCGCGACGTTACCTTCGTCGAGCAGCTCGAGCAGCGGGGCACCGGCGATGCCGTGCTGCGGACGGCGGAGGCCCTCGCGGGGACGGGACCGGCGCTCGCGCTGGTGCTGTCGGGCGACGCTCCGCTGGTGCGGCCGGCGACGCTCGAACTCCTGATCCGCGAGGCAGCGGCTGGGTGGGGAGCGCTCGCAGTGGCCCGCCTCGATCCACCGGCCGAGCCTG
>DATLFI010000434.1:0-3987 GCA_035524895.1 Thermoanaerobaculia bacterium
AGGTTGGGTGCGCCCCTGGTGGTAAAGCCGTCGCGGATCGGATCGACGATCGGGTTGACCCTGGTGGCTACTCCGACCGACAGCGTCAGCCTGCTCACCGCCGCGGAGGTTGCCGCTGCGTTCGATCCGATCGTGCTGCTCGAGGAGTACCTACCGGGCCGTGAAATGACGGTTGGAGTGCTGGGCGACGCGGCCCTCGGCGTGGGCGAGATCGTGACCGCGACGGGGCTCTTCGACTACGAGAGCAAGTACACCCCCGGCGGCGCCAGGGAGATCTTTCCCGCCGACCTGCCGTCCGAGCTGACCGAGAGCTTGCGCGAGATGGCGGTACGGGTGCACCGCGCCCTCAAGCTCCGGGATTTCAGCCGTGTCGACTTCCGTCTCGACGCCGCCGGACGGCCCTACTGTCTCGAGGCCAACACCCTGCCGGGCATGACTCCCACGAGCCTGCTGCCGCAGTCGGCGGCGTGTGTCGGGATCGACTTCCCGGAGCTGTGCGACCGGATCGTCGGCCTGGCGCTTGCCAGGTAAGGGCCCAGGTAAGGGCCAGGTAAGGGCACCGTCCCGGAACCGGCTGCGGAAGGTCTAGACGCGGCAAGCGTTTGACAGCGAGAGGCAGCTGCCCTCAAGATGCTTGCGAGACTGAGTCTCAAGAACGAGCGAGCGGCTCTCGCGCCTTGTCCTGCCGTCGATCCTCCCCTCTGATGGTCCAGCACCCACAGACTCCCACTGTTCGCATTGCCGGGCTGTGGGCCGGATACGGCTCGGAGCAGGTCCTCCGTGGGATCGACCTGGAGGTCGCCGAGGGCGAGCTGCTTGCCGTGCTCGGTCCGTCGGGCTGCGGCAAGACGACCCTGCTCCGGGTCGTCGCAGGGCTCGAAGCACCCACGCGCGGCACCGTTGAGATCGCCGGACGACTGGTGGCAGGGGGCGATTCGTGGGTACCGCCGGAACGGAGGCATGTCGGGCTGGTCTTCCAGGACGGCACGCTCTTTCCGCACCTGACGGTGGAGCGCAACGTGCGCTTTGGCCTCCGGCGTAGACCGGACCGGGACGCCATAGTGCGCGAGTGCCTCGAGCGGGTGGGGCTGTGGGAGAAGCGAGGTCGATTCCCCGACGAGCTGTCCGGCGGCGAGCAACAGCGCGTTGCCCTCGCTCGCGCGATGGCCCCCGAACCCAGCGTGATCCTCCTCGACGAGCCCTTCGCGAGTCTCGATGCCGGGTTGCGGCAGGAGCTACGCGAGGAGCTGCGGCAGGTCCTCGCCGCGGCCCGCATGACCGCGATCCTGGTGACCCACGACCAGGAAGAGGCGCTCAGTCTCGCCGACCGTGTGGCGGTGATGCGCGAAGGTCGCCTGCTGCAGGTGGGCACGCCCCAGGCGATCTACTACGAGCCTCATTCCGAGGCCGTGGCACGGTTCATCGGCGACGGCCAACTGCTGGACCTCGATCGGATCCAGCTGACGCCGCAGGAGAACGAGGCGCAGCCTGCTGGGGCTGGTGGCAGCCCCCTCGCGGTGGTGCACCCGGAGTTCCTCGAGCTGGCCGCCGCCAGCAGCGAGCACGACGCCGAGCCCGACGCCGAGACCTGGTCTGGGACCCTCGCGCGACGCCGTTTCTACGGTCACGACCGCGTCGAGGAGGTGCGGCTCGACACCGGTCAGACGGTGAAGGTCCGACTCACCGCCGAGGAGCCACTGCCGCTCGGCTCGCGGGTGGCGGTGCGGCTGCGGCGCGCGCCCACTCGCGTGTTCTGAAGCTCTGGTTTCTGGCTTCTGCCTAGCCAGCGAGGCGCCGGAGGATGACCAGCGTTCGGTCGTCGGTGGGCGGCGCCTGGTTGGTGAACTCGTCGAGGTGGGTGTTGATTCGCTCGCCGAGCTCGGGGAGCGGAAGGTGGCGGGACTCGGTGACGACCGTGCGGAAGCGGTCCAGTCCGTACTCGTCTCCCTCCTCGCTCTCGGCCTCGATGAAGCCGTCGGTGTAGACGACCAAGAGATCGCCGGCCTGGAGGGTCTCGACCCTGGTCAGGTACGCCGCGGTCGCGACCAGGCCCAGAGGCATGCCGCTCGACGGCATCAGCACGGTGGAGCCGTCGTTGCGTATCAGCAGCGCCGGGTTGTGGCCGGCGTTGGTGAACAGGCAACTTCCGGTGTCAGCCTGGATGACCGCGATGAACGCGGTGGCGTACTTCTCGGGTGGGCTGCGTCGATGGAGCCGCCGAGAGACCTGGTCGCAGATCTCGGCCGGGTCGCATCCGCCCTCGATCGGCGCGGCGGAGAGCGCCTCGAGCGAGGCGGTCAGGAGCGATGCCGGGACGCCCTTGCCCGACACGTCCGTGACCAGCAGCACGCACTCCCGCTCTTCGTTGCGCGCCAACAGGTTGTAGTAGTCGCCCGACACGCCGCGCGACGGGATGTTCTCGGCGAACAGCTCCCATCCTTCGAACATCGGGAGTTGGCTCGGAAGCAACGACTCCTGGATTCGTCGAGCCAGCGCCAGGTCCTGCTCCATGCGCTTGCGCTGGATCGCCTCCTCGGTGAGCGAGGCGTTGCGGATCTTGAGCGCGGCGATCGAGGCCAGGGAGACCAGTAGCTCCAGGTCCTCTGTGTTGAACTCGCGCACCGCGACTCGGGAGCTGAGCACCAGCATGCCGAGCGCTCCCGAGCTGTCGAGCAGGGGCGCGGCGATCAGGGAGCGCAGTCCGCTGCTGATGATGCTCTCGGCCGCGGCGAAGCGCTGGTCGGTGGCGGTGTCGAGCACGAGCGCGGCCATGCTCTTGTTGCACACCTCCTCGATCAGGTGGCGCGACAGCGGGATCTCGCCGCCCTTCCCGCCGGAGGTGCGCTGCGCCGCACGTACGAAGCTGTTGCCGCGCCGCAGGAAGATGACACCTTCCTCGGGCCGGAGTTGCTCGAAGGACCTGTCGAGAATGAGCTGCAGCAGGTCGGCGAGGGAGATCGAGGTGGACAGCGCCTCGTGGATCTCGTTCATCAGCCGCAGCCGGGAGGCGTACCGGCGCAGCGCGTCCTCGCCATGCACCTGCTCGGGGCGAGTGATGGTGCTGGCTTCCCGCAGCAGCTCGGAGACGGGCTTGAATACGGTGGCGCCCCAATCGATCTCGGGGTCGAGCGTCTTCTCCTCGTTGTCGTCGTAGAGCGAGATGATGCTGCCCGAGACCTTGACGACGTCGCCGGGTTTGACCGCGGTCGGCTCGAGCACGGGTGTGCCGTTGAGCTCCGTCCCGTTGCGCGAGCCGAGATCCTCGATCAACACGTCCTCGCCACGACGGAACAGCCGCGCGTGGTGGCGCGAGAGGAACGGGTCCGCGAGCGCCAGGTCGGAGCTCGACGCGCGTCCGATGATCATCGAATCGGCATCGAAGAGCCGCTGGAAAGCGGGTCCGTCGGCCGGTTCTACCTGCAGTTTCAGGGCTACCGACTTGCTCTGGATCGATGCTGCGCCCAACGCGGATCCCCCAAGGGCCTGCAGGAGAATAGCTTCGCGCTTGGCGATCGCGGCGCGACTGCTGGCAAGTATAGACGCCGGCGTGGCGACCGCGCGCGGCCCGACGTGGCGGGGACCGGCCGGGAAGGGCAGCGACGAGGACTGGTGAGGAAGTCGGGAGGAGAGCGGGCTCGGCCAACCACCACCGCCAGGAGGGAGACCACGCGGCGAATCGAAGTCGCTCGGCTCGGGAGTGCTTGCCAGGAAGTTCGCGACAGCCGCCGAGCCCGCTCGACTCACCCAGACGCAACCACGATGCCAATCGAGAGCCCTTCGAGAGCCAATCGAGATGCCAGCCGAAATGCCAGCCGAAGTATCGACGCGATCCGAGATCTCGTGGGGCGACGCCGGGCAGCCAGGCGGCCTGGAGATGCCCTGACGGACGACCGAAGCCTTGGTGGCGCGCCGGTTGCAGCCTGCGCAGCCGACAGCATCGGGGCGCTCGCGCCGCGGCTCGGCGCGGGTTACGGGATCGCACGCAGC
>DATLFI010000435.1:0-5274 GCA_035524895.1 Thermoanaerobaculia bacterium
GTGCTGGATCACGCCGTGCATCTGCGACCACACCGACACCGCGGCCAAGCGCGCCGGCACGTCGGTGCGGATGCTGCCGTCGCGCTGCCCCTCCTCCACCACCGCCGTGGCGAGGTCGAGGCACCCTCTCGCCTTCGCGACACACGCAGCTTCGACCTCGCCCAGCTGGGCGGGGTCGATCTCCGAAGCCTCGAAGGCCGCGACCGCGCGGAAGTACCCCGGGTGCTCCTGCGAGAACCGCAAGTAAGCCACCCCGATAGCGCGGTACTTCTCGAGCCCGGTGTCCGCCTCGGCGGACTCCGAGGCCTCGACCATTCGCCGCTGGAGCTCCTCGAGCCCCCGCAGCGTCAGCCCGAGGAAGAGCTCGTGCTTGTTCGCGAAGTAGAGGTAGACGAGCCCCTTGCTGACCGTCGCCGCCTCGGCGACCGCGTCGACGGACGTGCCCTCGAAACCTCGCTCGAAGAACACGGCCTCGGCCGCGTCGAGGATCTGAATGCGCCGGGCCGCCTTGGCGTCTGCCCGACGGGACTGGGCCTGCATCGCTATAGAGCATAACTCGCCACCACGTATCGTGACTGACCGTCAGTCATTCTGTCCTACTGTACGCGACACCAACACGGGTGTTGCACAGGCTTGTGCAGAACGCAGAGGAAGACGAAGAGGGCTCGTTGGCCAGCGCCGGTGTGAGCCGCTCGGATAGAGTCTTCAGCCCTCGCCCTAGCCGTGTAGCCCTTGCCCCAACCATGAGCCCACCGTCCTCTCCCATCGAGGGACCGACCGACCGAGGAATCGAGCTCGTCCTACTGCCGAGGATGCTCCTTCGACGCAATTCAAATGTGGCATTCCACAAAATGGATGATGAGACGGTGCTCTTACACCTGGAGTTTGGCAAGTACTACAGCCTCGACCAGGTCGGCTCCGTCATCTGGGAGCTACTCAGCTCGGAATGTACCGTCGAGCGGGTGCACGATCAGATCCTCGAGCGCTACGACGTAGAGTCCCCTCAGGCCTGGGTCGACCTTTGCGAGATCCTCCGCGATTTGGCCGCTCACTCCCTGGTCGAGGTCGTGGATGGCTAGCGCTCCCACGCGGCGGCGCCTTCGCCACACACCCTCCGCTTGGGTGGCTGTACCGTGGCTCGCTGTCCGGCTGATGGTCGTCCGGCAGCGACTGCGCCGCCTGGGCGTCAACGCCGCCCAGTGCGCCGCACCGGGTTCCCCCACCATGGACCCCGCAGCCGCCGTCGGAGAGCCATCTCTGTCCCTCGAAGCCGCCGAACAGCTCGCGAGCCTGATCGTCGCCGCCGGCCGCCTGGTCGGCGCACGCTGCCTCGAGAGAGCCGTGCTCCTCCAGACCATCCTCCGGCGGCACGGCGCACCCGCCAACCTGAGGATTGGTGTCCGGCGGAACGCCGGCGAACTCCAGGCTCACGCCTGGGTCGAGCTGCAGGGCGTGCCGCTGGCCGAGCCACCCACCGTGCGCGAGCGCTTCGCCCCGCTCCGTCGAGGCGACGAGGAGCTCGACCTGGCACGGTTCGTCTCGTGAACCCGGGCGGCTCGGCTGGGGCCGGGTCGAGCGCATGATCTATGCGGCCGCTGAAGGAGCCAGCGCTGGCCGCACAGCGGCTGGCGTCGCTGGTGCTCCCGCCGCGTGGAGGTGGAAGGGGCGGATCTCTCCTTCGCGGTACGCTGCAACCCTGGAAGTGGGCGGAGAGGCATCATGGCTGACGGGCCAAACTCGCAGGTGACGTACCACAACGAGACGGAAACGCACTCGAACTCGGACTCGAGTACGTCCGAAGAAGGCGGCACCAACCCCTGTCTACCGTCGCATGTCCGCGGAAGGGCGCGAGGGGCTGCCTCGCCGGGGATCGTCCATGTCGACCTCGATTGGCGCTCGTGCGAGATCGGCGCGGAACGCCTCGCCGCGCTTCTCTTGCAGAGCTACGGCAGGGAGCAGCTACGAGAGGCCTCCTACCTGGCAATTCCCCGGGGCGGCCTGATCGTTCTCGGGATGCTCTCCTACTTCCTCGACCTGCCGCACGACGCCCTCTGGCGTGGTGCCGGGGTCCCGAACCGGCTGCTGGTGCTGGTGGACGACTGTGCCCTCGGCGGCGTGCGCCTGCGCCGGGCGCTCGAGATCTCCCAAGCTCCCGAGGTGGTGGTCGCGATGCTCGCCTCGCCCGAGGGATTGCGCGAGGCGGTGCTCGCGAGGGAACCGAGAGTGCGGCGGTTCCTCTCGGCGATCACGCTGCGGCTCTTGCCAGCAGCGGCGACGGTCACGACGAAGGCCATGCTGGAGGCCGAAGCGAAGCTCCTCTCGGAACGCTATTGGCTGGGTCGAGCCGTGCTACCGAGGTTCCCCTGGGGCGAGCCTGATTTCGTCGGCTGGAGTGAAGAGTCCCAGAGGTTCGAAGTTGCCCTCCGCACCCGACCGCCCCACGCCTCGTGGAAGAGCCGCTCGCTGCTCGGCGTGCCGCCCCTTCTCGAACGTCGCGGCGAGTGGCACGCGCCCGAAGGCGTGACGTGGGGTGAGGTCGATGGCGTGCTGTGGCTGTGCGACACGCGTGGCGAGGGGACGGTGTCGTCCCTCGATCCGCCGGGCAGCGACATCTGGCGATCCCTGGCCGCAGGCGCCGACGTGGACCAGACGGTGGCGATGCTGGTGGACCGCTTCGACGTCGAGCCCGAGCGGGTCCGACAAGACGTGATCGCCTTCGCGGCCGAGCTCGAGGCACGACGCATGCTGGAGCGTGGGGGCTGAGGCCGGCCCGCCTCGAGCGACATCGGCGCCTGCGGCCCGTGGGTTCGAACGCTCCCCCCTACCTAGCCGCTGTCCCCGCGACTGCCAGTACCTCCGCCTGCAGTTGCTCGACCGAGCGTGGCAGGGCGTCGAGGTCTCTGGGCAGGGTCGCCCGCAGCACCGGCACGCGCCGCACCAGCCGCGCCAGCGCGGCGAAGCGGTTGGCAGCGGAGTGGGCGCCGGCGCACAGCCGAGGCGTGTACGAATGTCGCACCAGCTCGATCACGGCTTCGGCCTGCGAGATCGGCTCGACGAGTGACGCAGAGCGAGCCGCGCGCCCATCGGTTCCCGCGAGCACGACCACGGCGCGCAGAGACGCACAGCCGGGGTGGAAGCGCCCGTACCTGCCGGCGAGCACCGGGATGCGCCGTTTCGGGAGGCCGCTCAGCACGCGGTCGAACGACGACGGGTCGCCGACGAAGCGGCGCACCGTGAGGGGTTCCATGCGCATCTCGGGGTATGACGACCAGGCGACCGGACCATCGGCGACGGCGACGCCCGTGACCGTCACGATGTCGTCCCCCAGGAGGGCGCCGCCGTTGGCGAGGAACGCCGCCGCGGTACTGCTCTTGCCGGCACCCTTCTCTCCCAGGAAGAGCAGGCAACCGGCTTCGGCCCGTGGCTCGGCATGCTCTCCCGCCAGCGGGACCACCGCGCTGCCGTGGAAGACAAGCCCTCCGCGCCGCTCCAGCCAGAAGGCCATGACCGGTCCGAGCAGGCGCAGCTCGGCGAGCGTCCGGTGGTCGTCAGCCAGCAGGCGGCCGCGGATCGCGCCGTCGGACAGCTCGAACTCGGCGATCTGGCTGAAGCGCACGAGGTCTTGCTCGACCAAGCGATGAGCAGCCCAGTGCGGCTCGCCCGACGGCAGGATGTGCGCGCTGACGCTCGAGGGTGGGGGCAGCGCAGACCGCGGGGCTCCAGGCTCGAGGGGCGCGTCGACAGCGATCGACAAGAAGTACTCGATCGCGCCGCCGAACGGACCCACAACCGGTCGCTCACCCGCAATCCCCTCGGCATCTTGGAGCTGGGTCACGAACGGGACCTCCGTGACCAGCTCGAGGCCGTGCATCAGCCAACGTCGCGACGACAAGGATGGACCTGCGGTTGTGTGCTGGACGCGGGGCGGAGAGCACCGAGCTCGGAGTCCGGTAGATGATCCAGCAGGAGCCGATGCGGAATCTACTAAACGGCTCCGACCAGACGCCGCGTCCATAGCTCGTAACAGATCACCCGCCACAGGATCGTGTGGCCGAAGGCGATCGCTCCCGTATTCTCGAGAAAGGGCTCGAGCCACTCCCGCCGCACGAAGCGCTGCCAGTCCGAGCGCGGATGACGAAAGACGGTCTGCCGCAGATCGTCGCGGCGCAGCTCGATCCCGCGCAGGAAGAAGGTGCCCAGCAACCCGATCCGCGGGCTCTCGAGCACTTCCTTCGGCAGCAGGCCGCGCAGCGCCTCTCGCGACAGCACCTTGTTGCGACCGTCGCGGTGGTGCCAGTACGCGGGAAGCTGGATCGCCATCTCCAGCAGCGGCCACGACCAGAACGGATTGCCACGATCGACGCCGCACAGATCGAACAGGCGGCGCTCCTCGCTCTCCAGCTCGACGTGCTTCGCGCCGACGCTGAGCTCGTAGCGAGCGGCGCCGCGGCCCGAAGGGAGGATCGGGGCATTGACGCTTCGTGGCACGGCCGAACGCGCCATCTTCGTCAGCCACGGCACGTGATCGCCGCGCAGCTTGTTGCGCAGGTTGCGGACCAGCAACAGTCTCGCGAGGGCCGCCCGAGCGAGCCCGTTCTCGTCCCGGACCGCCCCCTGGATCGTCCTCAACAGGCTGACGATGGCCCAGGGTCTGCCCGTCGCCAAAGCATCGCGCAACCAGTACTCGCGCGCCGCATACAACGTGTCCCCGCCGTCGCCGACCAGCACCCGCTCACATCCCCGAGCGCGTGCAACGCTATAGAGCGCAGCCTTCAAGCCGGCGAAGGCGTTGACGTAGGGCGAGCTCTCGCCCACGAAACGATCGACGAAGTCGCCGGCCAGCGGGTAGTGCCCGTCGCCCCGCACCCACTCGTGGCGCAGACTCAACCATCGGGCCACGGCCTCGACACTGGCGCGCTCGTCCCCTTCAGGGGTCTCCACGAGGGTCCACGAGAACGTGTGCACTCCTCTCGGTGCGAGCGCGGCCACGGCCGTCGAGTCGAGCCCGCCGCTGAGCGACACGGCGACCTGCTCGGGCTCGAGATCCGCCACATCGCTCTCGACCGCGCTGCGAAGATGCCCGAGAAACGCCCCGCGGATCTCTTCCGGGGATCGGCTGCGGGCGGAGGATCTACGCCGGAAGCGCCAATACGGTTCGACGCGGACGCCGGTTGGGCTCACCTCGAGGAAGTGAGCGGGAGGCAGCTCACGGACCTGCCGAAAAAAACTGCGCTCGGTGTGCCCGAAGCGAAAGGCCAGGAAGCGCGCGATGGA
>DATLFI010000436.1:0-18633 GCA_035524895.1 Thermoanaerobaculia bacterium
CAACCAGTCGGCCGCCCGGCGAGCGTATGATGCCCGACCTCGATGCCCGGCACCGCGGTGATCCCGCGCCCGGGGCTCGTTGACGAGTCTCGTTCCGGTGGAGATCTCATCCCCAAGAGCACGAGACCCGTGAACAGGACGAGAGCGAAACGCGCTGGACGGACCGGCATGACACTCGAGATCTCCGGGAGGGTAGGGCTCTCGTGCTCCCGCGAGGCACCGGACACCTGACGACGAGCCTACCCGAACATGTGGCATCCGACGCCGCCGCCGGCGGGCGCTAGAGCACCCAGACAAACCCACGCAACCGATGGCTGCTGCAAGTGCTGACACGGGGGACTGTTGCGCAGCTCCTTACTATGCTATAAACCCATCACCTCGCGTTTCTGTGTGCGGCGATCTCCCGTAACTCGGGTCAGCCGTGGATCCGGTCGCGAGCGGCGTCGTCACAACGTCTGCTTGCCAGCCCCAGAGTAGGTGCCCACTTCCATGAAGATGAGATCTCTTGCACTCCTCGTCCTTGCCCTGGGCGTGCTCCACGGCGCCACCGCCTCGGCCCAACCCTCGCCCGGTTGGAGTCGAGTCGACCTCGACCAGCAATCGACGTACTACGACTACTACGTGCCGGGCGGCCTCGCTGCCGGCGCCACGCCGGTCATCGTCTTTCTCCATCGCTCGGGCAAGGAGCCCATGGACTACCGTGAGGCGTTGCAGGGAGCTGCCGACGCCGCGGGGGCCGTGCTGGCTGTGCCACTCTCCCAGTCGCACTTCGGCTGGGGCTTCCCCGGCGATGCTGGCATCATCAACGCAGCGGTCGAGCACCTCCATGGGGTCGTCGAGATCAACGAGCTCCGCCTGGCTCTAGCGGGGCACGGCGACGGTGCGTGGTTCGCGCTCGAGCGGGCGCTCGATCCGGCGACGGCGACCACGTACAGCGCCGTCTTCGGCATCGGTGCGAGCAGCAGCTCGCTGCCCGCGGCTGCGGAGCTGGAGCACCTCCCGCCGGTAAGGCTCTACTACGGCGCCAACGACGAGAATCGGAACCATTACCTGGAGCCGCTCCGAGCTGACCTGGAGGGCCGGGGCATCTCAGTACAGGTCGAGGTGCTGGCCGGGAACGGGGCCGACGAACTGCCGGCCGCGGCGATGGAGGCGGGCTTCGAGTTCCTGGTGGCACAGAGCCGCGGAGGGCTGATCACCGAGTTCGGCTGCGAGAACGGTGAGGAGACGATCTGCCTGACAGGCGGACGTTTCCGCGTCAGTGTCGACTGGGAGACCGCCGAGGGCGGTGGCGGCGCCGGCAAGGTCGCCAACCTGCGCAGCGACGGCTCTGGGCTGTTCTGGTTCTTCAACTCGAAGAACTGGGAGCTGCTGGTCAAGGTCCTCGACGGCTGCGACCTCAACCAGCACTTCTGGGTGTTCATGGCAGCGTCGACCAATCTCGAGTACACGCTCACCGTGGAAGACATGCTGGCGCAGACCAGCGTGGTCTACACCAATCCGCAGGGGCGAGCTGCGCCGGCGATCAACGACACCTCGGCGCTCGAGACCTGCGACGCCACCGCAGAATAGGGGCCGCAGAGTAGCGACCGCAGCCCCGCCGCGCCGTCCGCTCCGGCGCACGGTGCGACCCACCATGCGGCGGCTGATCCCTGGTGGTCTGCCGGGTCCGCGGCTTCCTGTCATAGGCTCGGCGGGTGGCTTCGCCGGATGCGAAGCGTCACCGCTCACCGCGACACGCCATCAGCCTGCGCGTGCCGCCCTAGCTCAGGAAGATCGAGGACCAGGCCATGGCTGCAAGCTGTCTTGCCGAGATCCCCATGGTCGTCGCGCCTGCCCGCCGTATCAGCCGGGTAGCGGTCGCGGCGATCTGTTGCACCGTGCTCTTCGGAGCGAGCTCCCTACTGGCCCAACGGGCCGCCGAGATCGAGATCGATGTGGTCGACGGCCAGGGCGCCGCGCTCGCCGACGTCAAGATCTCGGTGAAGGCCGACGACGGGACTGCCTTCCACTACGAGGGGACCACGAACAAGAAGGGCAAGCTCAAGGCGAGCCTCGAGGCCCCCGCCGGAAAGTACCTCTTCACCTTCGACAAGCCCGGCTTCGCGGTCGAGGAGGTCGAGATCGAGCTCCAGCCCGGGCTGAGCACGACCGCCAAGATCCCGCTGATGGATCCCGAACGCAAGAAGAAGGGCCAGGCGGTCGACACTTTCAACGCCGCCGTTGCCTTGCTGCAGGCTGGCAAGGAGCCCGAGGCCTACTCCAAGTTCGAAGAGGCCGTGGGCCTCGATCCGGAGCTCGCCGAGGGCCACCGCCTGATCGCACTAGTGGCTGCGAATCGTGGTGATCTCGACACCGCCGGCGATTCCCTCGATCGCTACCTCGCTCTCCAGCCCGACGGTCTGACGCAGGTGGCGCCGGCCGCTTACCTGGTGTACCGCAAGAGGGGCCAGCCTGATCGCATCGCTGCCGCGCGCGACGGACTGCAGGCACTCGGCGCGGCCGGCGACGTCGCCGG
Source organism: Thermoanaerobaculia bacterium (assembly GCA_035524895.1). Taxonomy (GTDB): domain Bacteria; phylum Acidobacteriota; class Thermoanaerobaculia; order Multivoradales; family Multivoraceae; genus DATLFI01. Next base: position 2,519 of record DATLFI010000436.1, read on the forward strand.
CATGGTGTTCAACGAGGGCGTGGCGGCGGTTCGCAAGGACGACTACGCCGGCGCGCGCGCCGCGTTCCAGGAGGCGCTCGAGCTGGATCCCAATCTCGCCCCCGCCTACCAGAGCCTCGCCGCCCTGCACTTCAACGCCGCCGAGTTCGAACAGGCCCTGCCCTACCTCGACAAGCTGTTCGGCATCGCGCCGAAACACGCCGAGGGTCTGCGCATGGCCTTCTTCTCGAACCTCGCACTCGAACGGGACGAAGCAGCGGCAGCCGCAGCGAAGACCTGGTTCGACGCCGTGGCCAACGCGCGGCAGCAGGCCCTGGCACAGGCCACCAAGTACTTCGACGCCAACCAGAACGCTTCGGCCGAGCGCCTGCTCCGGGCCTCGCTGGTGGCCGACCCGGAGCTGGCCGATGGCCACTACCAGCTCGGCAAGGTCCTCGCAGCCCTGGGCAAGACGGCCAGCGCCAAGGAGCATCTCCAGAAGTTCCTCGAGCTCGCTCCTACGCACGCCGAGGCCGAAACGGCGCGCCAGATGTTGGCAAGCCTGTAGCCTCCAGAGACAGTCACGCTGATTCCTGGCCCGCGCGACTTGGGGGGATCCTCTTCTTGGGAAACCGAGTGGCGAAGCTCGCCGAAGACGCGGTGGGAGGCCTAGCGCGCGAACGCCCGCTCGAAGGTATTCGCGTGCTCGAGCTGGGCCAGCTCTTGGCTGGGCCCTTCGCAGCCACCCTGCTCGGCTATTTCGGCGCCGAGGTGATCAAGGTCGAGCCGCCGGGCGCAGGAGACGCCATTCGCGGCTGGCGCCTGCTCGACGAGACGGGGACCTCGTTGTGATGGTACAGCCTCGGCCGCAACAAGAAGAGCGTCACCCTCGACCTGCGTCAGGAGGAGGGACGTGGTCTCGCTCGACGCCTCGCCGCCCGGGCGGACGTGTTGATCGAGAACTTCCGCCCTTTCGCGGACCCGCACTTCCGCACCCGCGGACTCTTCTAGCGGGTCGACGCCAACGGCCGTTCGCTCGCGATCCCAGCGATCCTGCCGAAGCTCTCGGACACCCCCGGAGCGACGCGCTGGGCCGGCCCGAAAGTGGGGGCCCACACCGACGAACTGCTGCAGGAGCTGCTCGGTCTCGACGACGGCGAGATCGCGTCCCTGCGCGCGCGTGGCGTGATCTGACGGCGGCTCCGGGGCGGTAGCCTTCTTTTTCGGGCAAGGCCGCGCCCGCCTACTGTCACCCGGTCGCCGGGGCCTCCTCCAGGACCTGGCGCAGCCGCCGGATGTCGTCGGGACCCGTCCGACAGCAACCACCGATCGCCACGGCGCCGAGGTCGCGCCAGCTCGGAGCCTCGGTGACCCATTCGGCGGCCGAGCCCCGCCACCTGCCATCGACCCACCGCTCTCCCGAGTTCGGGTACACCACGAACGGCAGCGCCGAATGCTCGCGGAGGGTGCGCAGCAGCTCGGTCACGAGCGCCGGAGCCACGCAGTTGACACCGAGCGCCAGCAGCCTCGGGTGAACGAGGAACGGCACCAGATCCGCGAGGGGAGTACCGTCGGCGAGGGTTCGGCCGTCGCGACACTGCAGCGACAGCCACGCCCCCGGCGCTGGGGTGCCACTCGGCACCGCGCTCGACGATTCCTCTAGCAAGTCGAGAATCGCCAGCGCCTCGTCAGCAGATGGGATGGTCTCTACCGCTAATAGATCCGGCCCTGCGGCGCTCAGCTCGCGCCAGCGCGGCCGATGAAAGTCGACGAGCTCCTCACGACCGAGCGCGTAGCCTCCGCGGTACTCCGACCCATCCGCGAGATAGGCACCGAAAGGCCCTACGCTCGCCGCGACCAGCGCACGGCGTTCGCCGCCGTGCCATCCCCGACCCGGCGTCGCGCGCGCATGCTCGTCGCGAGCCTCCTGGGCCAACTCCACGGAGCGACGCAGGATCCGTCTGGCCTCGATCTCCCGCAAACCCGCGCGATGCAGGCCAGGCAGCGTCGCCTGATACGAAGCGGTGGCGACGCAGTCGGCGCCGGCGGCTAGAAAAGCGAGGTGAGCGCCGCGAACGAGCTCGGGCGCATCGATCAGCGCTCGCGCCGACCACAGCTCACCCGCGAGGTCGAAGCCCAGAGTCGCCAGATGCGTCGCGAGGCCGCCATCGAGGACCAGGCATCCTCTGCCTGCGAGGAGCGACGTGAAGGAGTGTCCCATCAACGTAGGAGCCGTCTCAATACATCCAAAGGCGCATCCCGCCGTCCAGCCGTGCGCACGGCTGCGTTCTTCCCATTGTCGTACCGAGAAGGGCCCAGCTCTCCGGCCGTGCGGTCCAGAAGCGCCAGCGATCGCGCGCGGTCACATCGGCACGGACAGCGTCGCGCTCCTCACCGCCGACGCCGCCCGCACCAGCCACGCCAGCCAAGAGACAGCGCCACATCCTGCTCTGCTGTGCCAGGCGAGTATGAATGGGGTCGAGACCGTACCAGTGCGCGGGTGGGTCCAACAGGCCGACACCTCGGTCGCAAGCGAGAGCTCGTAGGCCACCCGCCAGCTGATCCATAGCCGCGCGCAACGGGATCCAGCCCACGCGCCGCGTCGGGAAGAACAACGTCCGGAGAATCTGGAAGCGCAGCGACGACAGGCTCGCCAGAGTCGCCAGCGGCGGCGCAACGATGGTCACGCGCGCCTCTCGGGGGATGCGCTCGAGGCAAGACTCGACCCAGCTCACCAGGCGATCGGGAGGCACGCCGTACATCAGGTCGTTGCCGATGTCCGCCAGCACCACACGAATCGGAGCAGGGTTCGGGAGCCGTTCGAGACAGGACCACAAGCCGCACTCGAGGATCCCTGGCAGGGAACGCCCGAGAACGCGGGTCCCGAGCCCGTAGGAACGACCATGCCCACCCGCAACGAGGAGCTCGGCAATGCCGCAAGAGGGCTCCGACGCCGTCCGGACCAACCAGGGCAGACCGCGGGCGACGTTGCTCGCCCCGAGCACCACCAGCACGGAGTCGGGGGTCGCGATCGGTCGCCCGCTGCTCGGCCCAGGTATCTTAGTCACTACCACTACGATTTATCTCACAAGATAGAGCCGAAAACGGTCCAACCCCTTGACTCGGCGTTTTCCCGTTGGCTAGTATTAGCACTCGTCGAGGAGGAGTGCTAACAACAACGCGAACACCGAGGCCGCCGGAAGACCTCCCTCACGGGATCCATCCGCTGGAGTCTCGGCAACTCCGATTCCTGGCCCGGCCCGGGATCCGGAATCGCGACAAGCCCACTGCCGGAGCCAGGTCGTCGGATTGGCGGAGCAAAGCTCCGCGACCGAGCGCAGCGGCTCTCGCAAGCACGACTTGCCAGGCCCTCTCCCTGACGGATCCAACGAATACAACGCAAGTGCCGCCGCCGCCCGGCGCTCGGCCAGAGATCGCAGGAGGAGCATCGCGTGAAAGTGCAGCCGCTTCATGATCGGGTCGTCGTCAAGCGCCTCGAGCAGAAGGAACAGGTTCGGGGCGGGATCATCATCCCTGACTCCGCCAAGGAAAAGCCGCAGGAAGCCGAAGTCATCGCCGCCGGCCCTGGAAAGATCCAGGAGAACGGCCAGCGCAGCCCCATGGACGTCAAGAAGGGCGACCGGGTGCTGATCGGCAAGTACTCCGGCAGCGACATCAAGATCGACGACGAGGAGTACGTGATCCTGCGCGAGGACGAGATCCTCGCCAAGCTCGCCTGAGCTCCCGGCCGTACCCCCTTACCCCAGACATCAGAAATCCTGAGAGATAGGAAAAGAACACATGGCAGCAAAGCAGATCGTCTACTCCGAGGAGGCGCGTAGCGCCGTCCTTCGGGGCGTGAACAAGCTGGCCGATGCCGTCAAGGTGACGCTCGGTCCGAAGGGACGCAACGTCGTCCTCGAGAAGTCTTTCGGCTCGCCCACGATCACCAAGGACGGCGTGACCGTCGCCAAGGAGATCGAGCTCCGCGACCCGCTCGAGAACATGGGCGCGCAGATGCTGCGCGAGGTCGCCTCCAAGACCTCCGACGTCGCAGGCGACGGCACCACCACCGCCACGGTCCTGGCGCAGGCGATCCTGCGCGAGGGCTCCAAGAACGTCACCGCCGGCGCCAACCCGATGAGCCTCAAGCGCGGCATCGACATCGCGGTCATCGCCGCTTCCGAAGCGATCGACGGCCTCGCGCGTCCGGTCCAGGGCGGCAAGGAGATCGCGCACGTCGGCACGATCTCCGCGAACAACGACGAGGAGATCGGCGAGATCATCGCGCAGGCGATGGACAAGGTCGGCAAGGACGGCGTCATCACCGTCGAGGAAGCCCGCGGGTTGCAGACCGAGCTCGAGGTGGTCGAGGGCATGCAGTTCGATCGCGGCTACCTTTCGCCGTACTTCGTGACCGATCCCGAGCGGATGGAGTGCGTGCTGGAGAACGCCATCATCCTCCTCCACGAGAAGAAGATCAGCTCCATGAAGGATCTCCTGCCGCTGCTCGAGCAGGTGGCCAAGCAGGGCCGTCCGCTCCTGATCATCGCCGAAGAGGTCGAGGGCGAGGCGCTCGCGACGCTGGTGGTCAACAAGCTGCGTGGCACCCTCCACGTGGTTTCGGTGAAGGCTCCGGGCTTCGGTGATCGCCGCAAGGCGATGCTCGAGGACATCGCGATCCTCACCGGCGGCCGCGTCATCACCGAGGACCTGGGCATCAAGCTCGAGAGCGTGAAGTGGGAAGACCTCGGCAACGCCAAGAAGGTCGTGGTGACCAAGGACGACACCACCATCGTCACCGACACCTCGAACAAGGCGCGCCGCGAGGGCATCGCCGGACGGGTCAAGCAGATCCGCAACCAGGTCGAGGAGACGACCTCGGACTACGACCGCGAGAAGCTCCAGGAGCGCCTGGCCAAGCTGGTCGGCGGTGTGGCGGTCATCCGCGTGGGTGCCGCGACCGAGACCGAGATGAAGGAGAAGAAGGCTCGCGTCGAGGACGCCATGCACGCCACCAAGGCGGCGGTCGAAGGGGGCATCGTCGCCGGCGGCGGCGTCGCGTTCCTGCGTACCATCGACGCTGTGAAGAAGGCGCGCGAGAAGGTTCGCGGCGACGAGAAGATCGGCGTCGACATCGTGCTGCGCGCGCTCGAGGAGCCTGCCCGTCAGATCGCCATCAACGCCGGCGAGGAGGGCACGGTGATCGTGCGCGAGATCCTCGCCCACACCGGCTCTTTCGGCTTCAACGCCGCGACGGGCAAGATGGAGGATCTGGTCAAGGCCGGTGTCGTCGACCCGGCCAAGGTGACCAAGACCGCGCTGGTCAACGCCGGCTCGATCGCTGGGCTGATGCTGACGACCGAGGCGCTCGTGGCCGAGATCAAGGAAGATAAGAAGGGCAATGGCGCCGGCGGTCCGCCCCCCGGCGGCATGGGCGGCATGGACTTCTGATCGCGGCGATAGCGCAACGAAGAGACGAGGGCCGGCCGAAAGGTCGGCCCTCTTTGTCTAGCAGCCCGTGGTGGAACCCCCGTGGGCTGCGTTGGGAGCGCCGTGGGGCGCGGGGGTTTGCGGGCTGCTAGGGCGGAGCCGTCATCGCCCCGGAGCGCTGGGTCGAAGCGGTCGAGCGCGCCCGTCACCCCTTGATCACGCCGAACGGCTTCAGCCGGAACACCTTGTTCGAGATCCCCGCCCCCTCCATCACGTCGACCACCGCGGCGACGTCCTTGTAGGCGTGCGGCATCTCCTCGGCCACGGTGCGCATGCCGGCTGCCCGCACGGTGACGCCGCGGTTCGCCATCTCGGCGACGAGGTCGCGACCACGGCTCTGGCGCTTCGCCTGGGCGCGGCTCATCAGCCTGCCGGCGCCGTGGCAGGTCGAGCCGAAGGTCTTCTCCATCGCCCCCGGCGCGCCCACCAGCACGAACGAGTAGCGACCCATGTCGCCCGGCACCAACACAGGCTGACCGACCTCGCGCAGGCTCTCGGGGATGCGATGGTCGCCGGGCGGGAAGGCCCGCGTCGCGCCCTTGCGGTGCACGCACAGCCTGCGGGACCGGCCGTCCACGAGGTGGTCCTCGAACTTGGCGATGTTGTGGCAGACGTCGTACACCAGGCGCATGCCCAGCTCCTCGACGCGCACGCCGAGCACCCTCGCGAAGGACTCGCGCGCCAGGTGTGTGATGGTCTGCCGGTTCGCCCAGGCGTAGTTGGCAGCGCAGGCCATCGCCCCGATGTAGGCGCGCCCCTCTTCGGACCGAACGGGGGCGCAGCAGAGCTGTCGATCGGGCAGCACGATGCCGTAACGCCGCACCGCCTTCTCCATCACCGCGAGGTAGTCGTCGCAAACCTGGTAGCCGAAGCCGCGAGAGCCGCAGTGCACGAGCACGCACACCGTTCCTTCGACGACTCCGAGCGCTCGCGCCACGTCTGGCAGGTAGATCTCGTCCACCACACCGAGCTCGAGGAAGTGGTTGCCCGACCCGAGCGTGCCGAGTTGTCGCCGGCCGCGCTCCATAGCTCGGTCGGACACTCGTCCCGGATCGGCGCCGTCGAGCCGCCCACCCTCTTCGGTATGCCGCAGGTCGTCCTCGGTTCCCATCCCGAGCTTGCGCACCACGTGCTCCGCGCCGCGTACCAGGACGCGCTCGAGCTCGGGCCGGGACAGCTCCGCGACGGCGTGCGCTGATCCCACTCCGGTCGGCACCGTCCGGAACAGCTCGTCCACCAGCTCGACGCGCACCCGCTCCAGGTCCTCGCGCCGCAGATCCGTGCGCAGCACCCGCACGCCGCAGTTGATGTCGTAACCGACCCCGCCCGGCGAGATCACGCCGCCCTGCTCGGGATCGGTGGCGGCGACCCCGCCGATCGGGAACCCGTAGCCCCAGTGGATGTCTGGCATCGCGAGCGACGCCTGGACGATGCCCGGCAGGTGCGCGACGTTCGCGACCTGCTGCGGGCTCTGATCTCCCTCGAGGTCGCGCACGATCTCCGGGCTGGCGTAGATGTGGCCGGGTACCCTCATGCCGCCAGTACGCGGCACTTCCCAGAGGTACTCGTCGATGCGCTCGAGGGTCGGCATGGGGGAGAGGGGGGCCTCACACGTCCACGATCACCGTCGTGCGCCACAGACCGCCCTCGGCACGCACCCGTAGCTGGTGGTAAGTGATCGCCTTGATCTCGGTGTGGATCGTATGGCGCAACGGATCGTACCGCTCGCCTCTGAAGAGGCCGCGCACGACTTCGCCCGTCACCTCGACGGGCTCGACGTAAGCTGTGAGCCAGAGGTCCCGCTCGAGCCAGAAGTAGACCTCCTGCAGCCAGTGCACGAGGCGTTCCTCGTGCGAATCGCCGGCCACCTGGAGCGTCCGCTGCTCCGCCGGCGCGACCCGTTCTCGGTCGTAGCAGATCTCGCCGAGCGCCGTTACCGCCTCGGCGAAGAGCGCCGCGAGACTAGGCGCCCACACTTCGAAACCGAGATCCGCCGTGTGGTCGATCTCGCGATGCCCGGCGGCGCGCGGCCTCGGGACCGTCACCCGGAGGGCGCGGCCGCCTTCTTCCGGGTCGCGGGAGACGCCTTCTTGGCCGCGGGCGCTGGTGTCGCGGCGGCGGCGGGCACTGCCACGTCCTTCTTCTTGCGCTTGCCCGGCCGGGTCTTGCCGAACGAGCCGCGGAAGATCTTGCCCTTCTTGGTGCGCTTGTCACCTTTTCCCATATGTGCTCCTTCCTTCGAGCGTCGTAGCTTAGCGCCGGCAGAGCCGGCGTGCCGCACGAGACGAAAAAGACTCTGCCTGCGGGCGACTGCCCTGGGAGCCTCGCTTCGACGAGCCCGACCACCCGGCGCGACAGCGGGCGCGCGAGGTCGCTTCCGAGATCGACGAGCACCTCGCCCGCACCGTCGAGGAGCCCGCTTTGGCCCCATCGCGAGCCATCGCGCCGCCATGGCCTCGATCGGCCGCCGGCACGATCGCAGAAACCGGACGATCCGGGACGCGCACGCCGGCTACCAACCTCGCGGCTGCGCGAGGCCCTCCAACCTCGCGGCTGCGCGAGGCCCTCGCGGGGCACGCTCACGGAGCCCGCAGAGCCTCCAGCGGTGAGACGCGGAGAGCCCGCCGCACGGGCACCGCCGCCGCTGTCACGAGGGCGGCGGCGACCAGCCCGAGCGCGAGCGCGTGGCTCGCCGGATCGCCCGGGCCGACGCCGTGGAGCGACCCGCGCAGGAAGCGTGAAAGCGCCATGGCGCCCAGCGAACCGGCGGCGGCGCCCCCCACCAGCACCACCGCGAGCTCTCCCAGCACGGCACCGACGATCGCTGCCGGCCCGGCGCCGAGCGCCTGGCGCAGCCCGATCTCTCGAGTGCGCAGGCGCACGGCGTAGCCGACCGCACCGAACACGCCGACCGCCGCGAGCACCAGCGCGAAGACCGCGAACAGACTGGTCAGCGACGACTGGAAGGCCGGCGCGCCGAGCCATCGCTCGGCCACCGAGTCGAAGGTGCGGAAGCCGTGCGCCGGCTGCAATGGATCGAGCTCGGCGAGGATCGCGCGCGCGTCGTCGAACAGCACGCTGGGATCGGCGTCACCCCCCCGTCCATGCGCAGAGCGAAGCCGCTGCTGGAGGAGGCCGCGACCGGCACGTACACGGTCGGACGCGGGGGGCTGGCGGGCCCGAGCTCGTGCACGTCGCCGACCACCGCCACCACCTGCAGCTCGGGGGCGCTGAAGGCGTGCAGCCGCGCGCTGGCGCCGAGCGCCGGCGCGCCCGAGCCGGCCAGGAAGCGCTCGACGAAGGTCCGGTTCACCGCCATCACGCGTGCCTCGCCCAAACCGCGACGACGTCGCCGGCCGCGAACGGACGACCCTCGAGCACCGGGATGCCGAGTGTCTCGAAGTAGCCCTCGCCGACCAGTCGGTAGGTGGCGGCGCCCGGCCGTCCGTCCTCCGTTGACCTCCCGGCCACCGTCACCGGCGTCGCGGTGTTGATCGGCGTCAGCGGCAGGCTGCTCGCAACCGCGGCCCCGCGCACGCCGGGAAGCGCGCGCAGCCGCTCCACCGCGCTGCGCAGCAGCGCCGCGCGCTGTGCCGGCTCCGGGTAGCGCGCCGGCGGCAGCGCCACCTCGAAGGTCATCAGGCGGTCGATCGCGAAGCCGAGGTCAGTGCGCGCCAGGGCGTCGAAGCTGCGCGTGAGGAGCCCGGCACCGACCAGCAGCAGCATCGCGAGCGCCACCTCGAGCCCTACCAGCAGGCCACGCGTGCGCGCCGTGACGTCGCGCCGCGCGACCCCGCGCGATCCTCGCGCCGCGGCGCGCCCGCTCGGCAGCGCCGGCAGGACCGCGAAGAGCAGGACCGCGACCGCGGCGGCAGCGGCGGCGAAGAGGGCGACGCGTCCGTCGACCACCACCTCGTGCTCGCGCGGCAGCAGCCCAGGGCGCGCGTTGCCGAACCAGCGCACCGCGGACCAGGCGACGGCGAGCCCAGCGGCGCCCGCCGCGAGGCCGAGCATGGCGCCGTCGAGCGCCAGCTCGGCGGCCAGGCGCCCGCGCGACGCGCCCAGCGCGCTGCGCACGAACAGCTCGCCCTGCCGCTCGTCGCGGCGCAGCAGCAGCAGGTTCGCGACGTTCGCGCACGCGACCAGCATCACCAGGCCGACCGCGGCGAAGACGATCCACAGCGCGGCGCGCACCTGCGCGACACCCTGTTCCGCGAGCGGCAGCACCGTGACGCCGAGCGCCTCGAGTGGACCGGCGGTGCTCGGCAGGCCGTCGGGCCCGAGACCGCGTAGCAGCTCGCCCAGCTCGGCGCGCGCCTCGTCCAGGTGGACGCCGGCGCCCAGACGCCCGAAGCCGAACAGGTAGCTGGCCTCCCGGTACGCCGGCGGCTCGGGCAGCACCAGCGGCGCCCACACGTCGGCGGCACCGTAGGGCGAACGGAACTCCTCCGCCAGCACGCCGACGACCACGAAGGTCTCGCCCAGGCTCCGGCGCGGGCCGAACGGCGCCGTCCAGGAGAGTCGGAGCTGCTCGCCGATCACATCGGAGTCGCCACCGAAGCGTCGCTGCCAGAAAACGTGCCCGAGCACGATCGGCTGCGCTCCCCCACCGGTTCGCGCATCCTCGGCCGCGAGCAGTCGGCCCGCCGACGCCGTGCCGCCGAACAGCTCGAAGAACCCCGGCGAGACCAGCGCTCCGGGTACCCGCTCGGCGCCTTCGGCCGCCGCCAGATGGAAGCTGATCGGGTCGAACGCCTCGATCGCCTCCAGGGAGTGCGTGGCCCCGCGCAGGTGCTCGAGCACGGCGGCGGTGAGCGGCACCATCGGCGACACCGGCGACGACTCGCGCAGCACCACCAGGCGCTCCGGGTCCGGATACGGCAGCGGGCGCAGCACCAGCGTGTCCACGACGCTGAAGATCGCGGTCGCGGCGGCGATGCCGAGCCCGAGCGTGACGACCACCAGCGCGGTCCAACCGGGTCGGCGCGCCAACCGGCGCGAGGTGTGAGTGAGAGCGAGAACGGGGTCCATGCGCACCTCCGGATTCCCGGACGCGGGGGCCGCGCGGCGGCGCACCGCGGGTGTCGTGATTCGATGTCGTGAGCAGTCGATCGTCCCTTGGACCGCCTCGACCGGGCGCGAGTTCCCGAGATCGCAACGCGCCCGAGGTCGCGATCGGCGGGCGCTCGAGAGCCTCGCGCAGGAGCGTACGGCGCTTGCACACCTGAGCTCTTCAGGGTAAGGTCGCGGGCAACTGACCTCAACGATTGAGGGATAGACGCTTCAGGGGAAGGAGCGACGCGATGACCAGCGAGCCGCAGCCGACCTCCCTCGCCCTCCTCCAGGGCACGCTCGACCTGTTGATCCTGGAGGCGCTGCGCGGCGGCCCACTCCACGGCTACGGCGTCGCGCGCCTGCTGCGCGAGCGCTCCGGCGACGCGCTGCAGGTCGAGGAGGGTGCGCTCTACACCGCCCTCCATCGCATGGAGGAGCGCGGCTGGCTGGTCTCGAAGTGGGGCGTGTCGGAGACCGGCCGCCGCGCCCGCTTCTACCGCCTCACGCCCGTAGGCAGGCGCCAGCTCCACAAGCAGAGCCGCGGGTTCGCGCGCTACGCCGGCGCAGTGTTTCGGGTGCTGGGCCTGCGCCCGGAGGAGGCGCCGTGAGCCCGAAGGCGCCCTGGGAGCCCCGATTCGACCAGCCCGACGACCCCTCCCTGCGCGTCGAGACCGAGGTCGGCATCGAGATCGACGAGCACCTCGCGCGCACGGTCGACGAGCTCGTGGCGAACGGTCTTGGGCGAGCCGAGGCAGAGCGCGCCGCACGTCGGCGTTTCGGCGACGTCGCCGCGCATCGCGCGGCGATCGCCACGATCGGCCACCGTCGCGCGCGCCGCCACCGCGCGCTCGAGGCGGGACGGGCGGTCGCCGCGGCCGCGCGGGTGGCCTGGCGGGACCTCCGCCGCAACCCCGGATCGAGCCTTGCGGTCGCGTTCGTGCTGGCGCTCGGCCTCGGCGTCAACGCCGTCACCTTCACCTGGATCGACCGGCTGCTGTTGCGCGGGCCGCTCGGGGTCGAGCAGGCCGACTCGCTGCGCTGGGTCACCGTCGAGCGCCGGTTGCAGGGCGGTCCTTTCGCGGGTTCCGCGCCGCCGCCGGCGGGGGCCGACGTGATCCGCACCGACCACCTCGCCTACCCCGACGTCGAGGACCTGCGGAACGCCTCGCTGCTGCGCGGCGTGTCGGGCGTCACCAGCACCCTCGCCGTGCTCGGCCGCGGGGAGCGCGCCGGCACCGTCGCGGTGTCGCTGGTCAACGCGGGGTTCTTCGAGCTGCTCGGCGCGCGACCGATCCTGGGTCGCGTGTTCACGGCGGACGAGGACCGCGACGGCGCCGAGGGCGTGGCGGTACTGTCCCACGCCTTCTGGCGCCGCCACTTCGATGCCGATCCCGGAGCGCCCGGCAAGACACTCGAGCTCGACGGCCGCCGCTTCGTGGTGATCGGCGTGGCGCCACGCCGGTTCACCGGCGCCGGTGTCGAGCGCGTCGACCTCTGGGTGCCGCTGCGCGCGGCTTCGAGCCTGGTGGTCTCGGGCGATTGGGAGACCCACCGCGGCATCATCTGGCTGCGGGCTCTGGTCGGCCTGCGTGATGGCGTCGCGGCGGCCCAGGCAGAGGCCGAGACGACCGCGCTCCACCGCGCCGGGCGCGCCGACTCGCGTCGCTACGACCCGGAGGCCAAGGTGCTGCTGGAGCCGCTGGCGTCGGCGAGCGGCGCCGGCGGCGGTCAGCAGCGGCGCATCTGGACGCTGCTCTCGGCGCTCTCGCTGCTGCTCCTCGCGGTGGCGGTGTTCAACGCGGCCAACCTGGGCCTGGCGCGCGCCGAGCGCCGCGCCGCCGAGCGCGCGCTCCGCATGGCGCTCGGCGCGAGCCACGTCCGCCTCCTCCTCGAGGATGCCGTGCGCGCGCTCCTGCTCGCCGGGCTCGGCGGTGTCGCGGCGTTGGCTGCGGGAGCGGCCGTTTCCGGGCCCGCGGGGCGGCTGTTGCTGCCCAACGTCGACTGGCTCGACTCGCGCCCCAGCGCGACGGTGCTCGCCGCCGTCGCGGCGTTGGGCCTCGTCGCCGCCGCCGCCGTCGCGATCCTGCCTGCCATCCAGGGTCGCCGCTCGGCGCCGGCGCGGGCGATCGCCGCGGCGGGCCGCTCGGGCGCCGCTGCCCGATCGCCGCTGCGCACCTCGCTGCTGGTGGCGCAGGCGTGCCTGTCGCTGGTGCTCGCGTCGGGCGCCGCGCTCTTCGTACGCAGCTTCGAGCGCGCTGCGGCGCTCGACCTCGGGCTCGAGCCGCGCGGCCTGCTGCTGCTCTACCTCGACGGCCTCCCAAAGAGCGCCGGCGATGCGGAGTCGTTGCTGGGGCGGATCCACGAGCGCGTCGCCGAGCTTCCCGGCGTCGCGAGCGTCGCGCGCTCGGGGATGGTGCCGTTCCAGTCGTCGTGGGCGGAGTCGCTGCGCGTGCCCGGCCTCCCCGAGCTGCCGCGGGTCGAGGACGGCGGGCCGTACGTGTACGCGGTGTCCTCGGAGTATCTGGACACGACCGGCATCGAGGTGCGCCGCGGTCGCGGCTTCACCCCCGCCGACGACCTCGCGGGTGCGCCGCGCGTGGCGCTGGTCAACGAGACCATGGCGCGGTTGTACTGGCCGGGAGAGGACCCCGTCGGCAAGTGCCTGCTGATCGGCGACGGCGAACCGCCGTGCGCCGACGTCGTCGGCGTGGTCGAGAACGTGCGGCGCCAGGCGCTGATCGAGGGCGACAGCCTGCAGTACTACGTGCCGCTCGCGCAGGGCGTGATCGCGATTCCGCCGAGCGGCGGCCTCCTGGTCCGGCTGCGCGAGGACAGCGACCGCAGCTCCGCGGTGCACGCCGCCGCGATCCGTCGCGAGATCTTCGCGACAGCGCCCGATCTCCGCTTCGTCGGCGGCGGCTCGTTCGAGAACGTGCTCTCGCCGCACCTGCGCTCCTGGCGGCTCGGCGCCACGCTGTTCTCGGTGCTGGGCGGGCTGGCGCTCCTGGTGGCCGGGGTCGGACTCTACGGTTCGCTCTCGTTCGAGGTCGCCTGCCGCCGCGTCGAGCTCGGCATCCGCGGTGCGCTCGGCGCCGGGGCCGGCCGGCTGGCGCGCGACGTGGTCCTCCGCGGCCTCCTGCTCGCCGGCGGCGGCATCGCGATCGGGCTGGCCGCGGTGCTGGCAGCCGGGCGCCTGGCAGAACCGCTGCTGTTCCAGACCTCGCCGCGCGACCCGGCGCTGCTGCTCATGGCGAGCGCGCTGCTGGTGGCGGTGGCGGCGCTCGCGAGTTGGCTGCCCGCGGCGCGCGCGGCGCGCGTCGACCCGGCCACGGCGTTGCGCTCGGAGTAGGCTGCGCAAAGCGCTGACGAGCTACACCTTCTCAGGGAGCCCACGCCGATGGACATCGCAGCCCTGCAGCAACGCATGCGGGGACTCTTCCCCGAAGTCCTCGGCATTCGCTTTGTCGAGGCGTCGCCGGACTTGGTGCGAGCAGACCTGGAGGTCCGCGACGAGCTGTGCACCGTGCCCGGGATCCTGCACGGCGGAGCGATCATGGCCTTCGCCGACACACTCGGAGCGGTCGGCACCATGCTCAACCTGACCCCCGGCGCCGGTACCACCACGAGCGAGTCGAAGACCAACTTCGTCTCTGCCGCGCGCGCGGGAGCCACCATCGTGGGAATCACCACCCCGATCCACAGAGGTCGCCATACCATGGTCTGGCAAACACGGGTGGAGTCCGAAGGCAAGCTGGTCGCGCTGGTGACGCAGACCCAGATCGTGCTCGGCCCGCGGTCGACGGCATAGGCAGAAGAATCTTGCTCGCTCGAGCTGGCGACGGCCTCGACCGAGCTTCATCGGCCGTGCGCCTGCTGTTAGAGTTCCGCCTCCGAGCCGTCGCCGACCTTGGCGCGAGAACGAAAGGCTCGATCCGGAGGACACTGCCCCATGACCGAAGCTCTCGCCGCTCCCGCCACCCGCGCGCTCGACCAGCTGGACGCGCTGGTGTCGTCTCGTTCGATCCTGAATCATCCCTTCTACCAGGCCTGGACGCAGGGCACTCTGACCCACGAGCAGCTCCGCGCGTACGCCGAGATCTACTACCCCCACGTGCGTGCTTTCACCACCTACCTCGAGAGCGCGATCGTCGGCGCCATGGACCCCGAGACGCGCCGCACGCTGGTCGACAACCTGGTCGACGAGCTGTCGCGACCCGAAGAGCACGCCGCCCTGTGGCGTCGCTTCGCGGCTGGCGTGGGAGCCGAGAGCCTGTCGGAGGGACATCCGGCCGCCGCGGCGACCGTCGACACGTTCGAGCAGCTCTGCGCCACCGGCACCGTCGAGGCGCTCGCGGCGCTCTACGCCTACGAGAGCCAGCAACCCGAGGTCGCCTCGACCAAGCTCGCCGGCCTGCGCGAGCACTACGGCGTGCGCTGCCCCGAGGCGCTCCGCTACTTCGAGGTGCACCGCGAAGCCGACGTCGAGCACCGCGAGGGCGAACGCGAGGCGCTGCGACGAGAGCTAGAGCGCGGCGGTTCGCAGGAGGACGCGCTGGCGGCCGCCGGCGCCGCCCTCGACGCGTACTGGGGTCTGCTCGACGCAGTCTGCGTGGAGACAGGGATCGCCGCCTGATCGCTGTCCGAGCAACAGGTCGGTCGAAGCGGACGGATCGAGCGGAACAGATCGAATCGGACCCGGGGGGGGGCGACGACCTCGCCGAGCAAGTCGATGGTGAACGATTCCGGACTCGACAAGGTCAACCTCGCCGAGAAACTGGCGCGCTTCTCCGAGACCTGGAGCCCGCGCATCGTCGCGGAGCTCAACGGCCAACACGTAAAGCTGGTCAAGCTCCACGGCGAGTTCGTCTGGCACCACCACGCCGACGAGGACGAGCTCTTCCTCGTGCTCGCCGGGAGGCTCGCCATGCAGTTCCGAGACCGCACCGTCGAGCTGCTGCCAGGCGAGCTGCTGGTGGTGCCGCGGGGTGTGGAGCACCGGCCGGTCGCCGAAGAGGAGGTCCACGTCCTCCTCTTCGAGCCGGCCTCGACGCTCAACACCGGCAACGTGCGCGACGAACGCACGGTGGTAGCGCCCGAGCGGTTGTGAGCCCACTAGCAGCCCGTGGTGGAACTCCCGTGGGCTGCGTTGGGAGCGCCGTGGGGCCGTATGCTCATGCGGTGCGCGGGGAAGGTTCTTCGCCTGCAGAGGCTTTACCGGCGGCTCCGCTGATGCGCGCGAGCGGTGGCGATGCTGGGTCACACGCTTCGCGAGCGCAACACCGCAGACGGCCCCGCGCCGCCCCCTACCAGAGCCGCGCAGCGGCGACGTCGGTGCAGGCAAGCTGCCCGGGGGCAGCTTGCTTGCACCCACCCTTGGGGCGGGGGTTTCGGGACCCCGACTACGTTGGGCCTCCTGCACGATGTCACCGCATCGCGTTCGTCGGCCGCGCCTTGCCAGCGGTCGCAGATCCCCGCGCGCAGCTCCACGCGGGTTTCACCACGGGCTGCTAGGACTCGCGGGTGGCGCCGACCGCCAGCGGTCGTGGTACCAGAAGTACTGGTCGGGATGGCGGAGGATCGCGGCTCCC
>DATLFI010000437.1:0-16884 GCA_035524895.1 Thermoanaerobaculia bacterium
TGGTACGTCCCCTGGAGACTGATCGTGATCGGCCACTCGTTGAAGTACTCGCGCTGCGTCTGGCGGCCGGTGGTGAAGCGCGTGAGGTTGAAGTCCTCGCGCTCGGCCAGCGCGCGCACCTGACGGATCAGCTCGTGGACATTGCGGCGGTCGGGCAGGATTTTCAGGAGGTCTTTGAGCTGGGCCTCGAGCGCTGCCACTTTCTCCTGGAACTGGGGCAGCTGAGCCTGGGCCGCCTCGCCCTGCTTGATCTGGACCAGGAGGCTGGCGATCGTGCTCTCCTGGCTCTTGATCTGGCTCTGCATGTCCTTGAGCTTGAGTTGGTAGCCGAGCACCAGCAGCACGCCGCCGATGACCAAACCGATGATCAGCCCGATGTACCAGGGTTTTCCTTCCAGTCCGGTTTCCATCGACTCGACTCCGGTAACTCAGGGCGTAGGTGCGGGGGCTGACGTCCTACCGGACGACGCGCCACCGCCACCGGCTGCGGCCTGCCCCACCGGGGCCTCGACCGGCGGAGGCGGTGCCTTGGTGAGCTCCAGCGCGAAATTGAAGACGTCGCGGTTGGTGTTGATGTCGCGAAGGTTCGGCTCGCTGAAGATCGGGCTGTCGTCGAGGTTCTGGATGAAGGTCGCGATGGCGTTCCAGTTGAACGCGCGGCCGGTCACGGTCACCCGATCTCCCCGCGTGTCCATACGGTCGAGCCACAGCAGTTCGGGCAGCGCCTGCGAGATCGCGTCCATGGTCTCGACCGGTCCCCGCTGGTTGTTCTTGAGGTCCTGGATTACCCGGATCTTTGTGTTCAGCTCGACTTCCTTGAGCTTGAATGCCTCGACTTGGTCGATGATGTCCTGCAGCTCCGCGACGCGCTGCCGGTCTCTCGCGATCTGACGGTCGTTGTCGTTGATCGTGCCTCGCAGCGCCAGGAAGTACCAGCCAAAGATGCCGACGCCGACCAGCAGGCCGGCTAGCAGCAACCAGAGGGCGAGGTTCTCGCCGCCTAGCAGGGGCGTCCTTGGTCCCGCGGCCCGCTGTTGACGCGCGACGACCGGCTTCCTGCCCTCTGCGATCAGGTTGATCTTTATCATCGGGGTTCAGCTCCCGGCCTTGCGGATCGCGAGGCCGACGGCCACCGCCATCATCGGAGCGATGGAGCGGATCCAGTCGCGACTGAAGTCCGACTCGCGGTACACCACCCGCCGAAACGGATCCATCAGCTCGACACGCACTCGGAAGCGCTCGCGAAGCTTGTCGAGCAGGCGCGGGGTCAGCGCGCAGCCGCCGGAGAGCACCAGCTCCTCCACCGAGCCCTCCGAGGAGGTGGCGGAGAAGAAGTCGAAGGTCTTCTGCACCTCCGACGCGAGCTCCCCCGAGACCGAGTCGAGCACCGGCTGGGCCTCGGCCGCGGTGTAGCGGCCGACCTGATCGCCACGCTTGAGCGCCTCGGCCTGGTCGAAGGAGAGGTTCAGCTCGCGCTGCAACGCCTCGGTGAACTGGTTGCCGCCGAACGAGATGTCACGCCAGAACACGGTGGTACCGCGCGCCAGCACGTTGATGTTGGTGACGCCGGCACCGATGTTGACCAGCGCCACCACCTTGGCCGGATCGACGTCGTAGTTCATCTCGTACGCGTTCTGCACCGCGAACGCGTCGATGTCGACCATCACCGGCACCCGACCGGCCTGGCTGATCACGGAGACGTAGTCGTTGACCTTGTCCCGCTTCACCGCCACCAGCAGCACTTCCATGTGATCGGAGCCGGTGCCGTCGGACAACAGCTCGTAGTCGAGCTTGACGTCCTTGATGTCGAATGGGATGTACTGCTCGGCCTCCCACTGGATCGACTCGGCTAGCTCCTCGGGAGTCATCGGCGGCAGGTCGATCTTCTTGATGATCACCGAGTGCCCGGAGAGCGAGGTGGCGAAGCTGGCGTTCTTGACCGCGGTCTCCTCGCACAGCTTCTGGATCGCCTCGACCACCAGCGAGGAGTCCATGATCGAGCCGTCGACGATGGCCTCCGGAGACAGCGGCTCGATGCCCACGCGCTGCAGGTGGAACTCGCCGGCCTTGCGCTCGCGAAGCTCGACGAGCTTCACCGCGAAGCTCCCGATATCGAGCCCGACGACGCCCTTCGGGCGGGAGAACAGCCCCACTTCAGTCCCCTATGCTGATAAGCGCAGTAACGACCGACACTTACGACGGATCAACTAAGGCTTTGGGGCACAGTAGCAGCGGCCGTGAGCTTATGTCAAGACACCTATGTGTCTCGCGCCATTTCCCTAACTCTAAGCGTGCCGGTCACTTACATGGAGGCTCCGGACGAGGCGCCGGTGTAGGCCCCCAAGGGCTGTCGCGCAAGCTCGGGTGGAGACCCCGAGCGGCCCGTGCGGAGACCCGAGCCTGCTCGTGTGGACACCCGAGCTACTCGTGTGGAGACTCAGGGTGCGTCGGCCGCAACCGGGCCTTCACCGGCAGCGATCCGGCGCCTGACGCTGACGATTCCTGACAGCCTGCCGAGCTCTCGCCGCAACTTCTCTAGATGCCGGCGGTTACGGACCTCCACCACGACCTGGATGGTGGCTCGCCCGAGCTCGTGAGTCTGCGCGTCGAGGTGGCGGATGTTGCTGTCGAGCCGGGTGATCGCTTCGGTCAGACGCGCGAGCACCCCTGGTTGATCGTCGGCCTCGATCGCCAACGCGACCTCGTAGCGGCCCGAGTCGGCGCGCGACCAACCGACCTCGATCTCGCGTTCCGGGTGATAGAGCAGGTTCCGCACGTTGGGACAGTCGGTGGAGTGCACCGAGACCCCCCGCCCGCGCGTGACGTAGCCGACGATCTCGTCTCCCGGCAGCGGCTTGCAACACCTCGCCAGGAACGCCAGCATGTCTCCCTCGCCGCGCACGGTCACCGGGCTGTCGCCGAAGGGCAAGATCTTGCTGACCGCGCGACGCAACGGGCCCGGCGCTTCGTCCGCCCGCGCCAGCTCCTCCTCCGAAAGCACGCGGCGCATCAGGTAACGCACCTGCGTCTTACCGAAGCCGATCCGGCTCAACAGGTCGTCGGCCGAGGACAGGCCCTCTTCGCGCAGGACCTGCTGGAACCGGTCGAGCTCCAGCGCCTTCTTGAAGTTGAGCCGATGCCGGCGCAGCTCCTTCTCGAGCAGAGCGCGTCCGATCTCGATTGCGCGGTGCTTCTGCTTGGCGTTGAGGAAGTTGCGGATCTTCGACCGCGCACGCGGCGTGACCACGATGCTCAGCCAGTCCTGGCTCGGCTCGCGGTTGGGGTTGGTCAGGATCTCGACGATGTCCCCGTTCTTGAGCGGGGTGCGGAGCGGCACCAGCCGTCCGCTGACTCGCGCGCCGGCGCAGTGATGCCCCAGCTCGGTGTGCACCCGGTAGGCGAAGTCGAGCGAGGTCGCGCCCCGCGGGAACGACATCACCTCGCCCTTGGGGGTGAACACGTAGACCTCGTCGGGGTAGAGGTCGATCTTGAGGGTCTTGAGGAAGGCCCGCGGGTCGGGCACGTCCTGCTGCCACTCCAGGAGGTGCCGCAGCCAGATGATGTCGCGATCCGCCTCGGTGGCTTCGAGCTTGCCCTCCTTGTAGCGCCAGTGGGCAGCGATACCCTCCTCGGCGAGGACATCCATCTCGTGGGTCCGAATCTGGATCTCGAAGGGCGTGCCGAGCTCCCCGACCACCGTGGTGTGCAGGGACTGGTAGAGATTCGGCTTGGGGACGGCGATGTAGTCCTTGAAACGTCCCGGAAGCGGCCGCCAGCTCTGGTGCACCACGCCGAGAGCGGCATAGCAGTCACGGACGCTGCCGGTGATCACGCGGAACGCGAGGTAGTCGTAGAGCTCGGAGATGTCGATGCCTTGACGCAGGAGCTTGCGCCAGATCGAGAAGTACGCCTTGACCCGGTGGCTGATCTCGCAGTCGAGGTGCGCCTCTCCGAGCGCGCGAGCGAGCTGGTCGCGAATGCGACGCGTCGCCTCCTCGCCCACCGCGACCTTCTCCTTCAGCTTGGTCTGCAGCTCTCCGAACTGGTGGGGATAGAGGTGATAGAAGGCGAGATCTTCGAGGTCGCCGCGGATGCGCGACATGCCGAGGCGATGCGCGATCGGCGCGTAGATCTCCAGCGTTTCGCGCGAGATCCGGCGCCGGGCGTCGCCCGACATGTGCTCGAGCGTCTGCATGTTGTGCAGGCGGTCGACAAGCTTCACCACGATCACGCGCAGGTCCTTGGCCGAGGCGAGCACCAGCTTGCGGTAGGTCTCGGCCTGCGCTTCGTCCCGTCGCACGTAGGAATGGCGCCCGATCTTAGAGACACCATCGACGAGCTCTGCGAGCTCTGGACCAAAGCGCTCGGCTACCGCCGCACGGTCGGTTCCGGTGTCCTCGAGCACATCGTGCAGCAGCCCGACAGCGACGCAGATCTGGTCGAACTTGAGGTCCGCGAGGAGGTAGGCGACCGCCAGCGGGTGGCTGATGTAGGGCTCGCCCGAACGCCGGACCTGCCCCTGGTGCGCATCTTGCGCCAGCTCGTAGACACCCCGCAGCCATGGCTCGTCGACGTGGCGCTCGTTCTCGCGCAAGCGGCGGAGCAGGTCGTCGAACACGACGCCGGCCAGCGCTGATACGGGTGGGGTCGGCTGTGGGCGGGTTGGGGGCACGGAGGAAGACAGCACGGCCCCGCTCCCCGAGCTATTCGGAGGAGCCGGACGCCGGAGAGCCTTCGATTATAGGGCCGCCGGCAGCGGCCCTACTCGACTCCGACTCCGTGGCTTCAGCGGGCGGCGCGTTGCCCGGCGGGCTCGACCGCGGCGGCGCTCTCGCGGTGGGCCCTGCCGCCTACCCAGCGCTCCCACAGCATCACCACCGGGCTCGCCACGCAGATCGTCGAGTAGGTGCCGACGACCAGGCCCACCAGCAGGACGAAAGCAAAGCCCTGGATGACCGCCCCGCCGAAGAAGTAGAGCGAGAGCAACACCAGCAGTACCGAGCCGCCGGTCAGCACCGTGCGCGAAAGCGTCTGGTTGATGCTGCGGTTGAGGACCGTAAAGAGCCCGTCGCGCCGGCTGCGCCGCAGGTTCTCGCGCACGCGGTCGAAGATGACGACGGTGTCGTTGACCGAGTAACCCACCACCGTCAGGAAAGCGGCGATGGTGGTGAGGTTGAATTCGTAACCGGCGATCGCGTAGAGCCCGAGCGTGACGGTCACGTCGTGCACGATCGCGACCACCGCCGCGACGCCGAAGCGGAGCTCGAAGCGCACCCAGATGTAGGCGAGCATGCCGGCGATCGAGAACAGCACGGCGAGGAGGCCCTTGGTGCGGAGCTCGGAGCCGACCTGCGGGCCTACGCTCTCGGTTCCGATCACCGCGAAGGCCCCCAGGTGGACGCGGCCCTCGATGGCAGCGCGCGCCGCCCCGGACAGGCCTTCGACGGCCGCGAGCTCCTCCCAGGAGGCGAGCACGCCGCGTTCGCCGCGCTCGTCGATCACCGCCTCGGCGACCGTCGCGTAGTGATCGGCCGCGGCCTCGGGGTCGCCCGCCACACGGCCATCGGGGTCGAGCTCGCGCAACAGGAGGGCCAGCCTCTCCGACGAGATCTCGTTGAGGTTGGCGCCGCTGCCGCCCGATCCGTAGACCCGCTCCAACGCACCAACCACGCGGCGCTGGTCCTCGACCACGCTCTCGCCGAGGATGGGTGTCTTGATCAACACCTCGTTGGCGCTTTCGGGCCCGAAGCGCTGGATCTGCGCCGCCGCGAGCCCATCCTCTTCGAGCGAGGCCCTCAGCCGGTCGATGTCGGGACGCTCGGCGAACCGCACGGTGAGCTGGGTGCCGCCCGCGAAGTCGATGCCGATGTTGAGCTGGCCGAGGGCGAAGAGCGCCACTACGGAGGCCACCATGGCCACTCCGGAGATGGTCAGCCACACCCATCGCCAGCCCATGAAGTCGTAGTTGGCGTCGCGAAAGAACTCCATCGACCGCTCCCCAGAATTGCCGTGTACGAGCTGGCGCTGCGTCAGATCGACATCGTCTCCACCCGCTCGCGCCGACTGAGCTGCAGGTCGAAGAGGAACCTGCTGACGAAGACGGCGGTGAACAGGGTGGAAAGGATGCCGATCGACAAGGTGACCGCGAAACCGCGAATCGGCCCAGTACCGAAGTTGAAGAGGAACAAGGCGGCGATCAGCGTCGTGATGTTGGAGTCGAGGATCGACGACATCGCCTTCTCGAATCCAGACGAGATCGCGGACTTGACGGTGCGCCCGAGCCTCAGCTCCTCCCTGATGCGCTCGAACACCAGGACGTTGGCGTCGACCGCCATGCCCACGGTCAGCACGATGCCGGCGATGCCGGGCAACGTGAGCGTGGCGCCGAAGTACGCCAGCCCGCCGAACAGCAGCGCGACGTTGAGCGCCAGCACCGCGACCGCGTTGAAGCCGGTGAGCTTGTACACCAGCAGGATGAAGAGCACCACCGCCACGCTCCCGATCCACCCGGCGCGCAATCCCTGCCGGATCGAGTCCGCACCGAGCGATGGTCCGACGGTGCGCTCCTCGAGGTAGACGATCGACGCCGGCAGCGCGCCCGAGCGCAGCACCATCGAGAGATCCTCGACTTCCTCCAGCGTAAAACTGCCCTGGATCACGCCGCTGTCGGAGATGCGGCTGTTGATGCGGGGCGCCGACTGGACGCGTCCATCCAGCACGATCGCGAGGCTGCGGCCGACGTTCGCGCCGGTGGCATCGGCGAACAGGCGTCCCCCTTCAGGCGTCAGGCTGAAGTTGACTACCGGATCGTTGAACTCACCCATGCCCGGGCGCGCGTCCTTGAGGTCGCGACCGGTGATCACCCGCCGCTTCTCGAGCGCGTACCAGACCTGACCGGTGACGTTGTCGAGGTCGTCCCGGAGATCCTGTGCGAACAGCTCGACGTTCTCGGGGAGGGAGCCGCCGTAGTTCTGGAGGATCTCGGTCTGGTCGAGCGCCGCCCCGCCGTTCTGCGGGTAGGCGACCAGACGGAACTCCAGGAACGCGGTGTCCTGGATCAGCTCCTTGACCCGCTCGGGGTCGTCGACGCCGGGAAGCTGCACCACGATGCGATTGCTGCCCATGCCTTGGCGAGTGATCACCGGCTCGGCGACACCGTAGGCGTTGATGCGGTTGTCGATGGTCTGCTGCGCCTGACGCACGGTCTGGTCCTCGATCTGCTGCACCGAATCCGCGGTGCGCTCGAACCGGACCTCGTTGCCGGCGCGCTCGTAGCGCCAGCCCGGCAGGAAGTCCCGCACGACCCTGCGCAGCGCCGCCTCGCCGTCCGCGGGCAGCGCGCGCAGAACGAAGCTGGTGGCGTCGGCACCAGCCACGGTTGGGCCGTCCACGTTCACCGCGCGCAACTGCTGGAGCAGCAGCTCCGAGTCCTTGTCGGTCTCGGCCCGCAGGGCATCGGCCGTTTCGACCGCCAGGACCAGGTGGATCCCGCCGCGCAGGTCGAGACCCAGACGGACCTTCTCGTCGAGCGGGT
The DNA here is from genome assembly GCA_035524895.1 of Thermoanaerobaculia bacterium. GTDB lineage: Bacteria > Acidobacteriota > Thermoanaerobaculia > Multivoradales > Multivoraceae > DATLFI01. The sequence goes on from DATLFI010000437.1 coordinate 7,535, forward strand.
AGGCGGAGAACGCCGCGATCCCCACCACCGCGAGAATCAACAAGCCTCGCCAGAGCAGACTCCGCTTCATCGTACGACTCCCCGTCGGCGCGCCGGCTGGCAGCGCGCTTCGACGTTACTTCGCTGGACGATCCTCCGACTGCAAGCCGGCGATCGCCGACCTGGTCACACGGATCTTGACGTTGTCTGCGATCTTGAGCTGGATCGCGGTGGGCTCCACGCTCGAGACTTCACCGAAGATGCCGCCGGTGGTGACCACGCGATCGCCCTTCTGCAGCGCGTCGATGGTGCGCTGCAGCTGTTGCTGCCTCCGCCGCATCGGCAGGATGGCGACGAAGTAGAAGATGCCGACGATCAGCACCAGCGGCATGAACTGCATCCACACGGGAGGCGGGGCCGCCGTCTGCGCGACGACGGAGAGTGATGCCCAGCTGATCAAGACGTCATCTCCTCAGAAAACCCTGAAAATCCTCAGAAGACACTGAAAACCGGTGGAACTCTGGAGCTGGTGGCGGGGCCTTCCGTCCAGCCTCGACCCGCCTCGGAATCCCAACCCCGGCGGGCACCCGTCTCTCGTCGCCGCCGGACGATTCGGGCGCTCACCGACCGCCCGGCCGCTGCGGCGGCTCGTGCTGCGGCCCGCCGGCGCTCGAGGATCTCGGTTGCGGTGGGGAGGGTGGGGCGGCCGGAAGATCCGTCCTGCCGAGCTCCAGAGCTTCTCTGAGTCGACCCATGAAGTCAAGGTAGAAGCGGACGTTGTGCACCGTAGCGAGGACCTCGGCGGTGATCTCGCCGGCACGGAAGAGGTGGTGCAGGAAAGCTCGGCTCGTGGTCCGGCAGGTCGAGCAGTCGCAGCTCTCGTCGAGGGGACGGGTGTCCTCGCGAAACGTGCCGTTGTGGATCCGGACCACGCCCTCCCGAGTGAACAGGTAGCCGTGGCGGGCGTTGCGCGAGGGCAGAACGCAGTCGAACAGGTCGATGCCGGCCGCCACCGCCCGCACGATGTCGTCGGGCGTTCCCACCCCCATCAGATAGCGCGGCCGATCGACCGGCAGCAACGGTGCGACCTGGTCGACCACTTCTCTGGCGCGCTCTTTCGGCTCGCCGACGCTGACCCCGCCGATCGCATAGCCGTCGAGCTCCAGCTCGCGGAGCTCCTCGACGGCGCGCCGTCGCAGGCCCGGGTAGAAGCTGCCCTGGACGATGCCGAAGACCAGGGTGTGGTGCGCAGGCAGGCGGTCTTTCTCTTCCTTCGCGCGCCGAGCCCAGGCCAGCGTGCGCTCTAGCGAGACAGCGGCCTCGCCCTCGCTCACCGGCCACGCCGTGCACTCGTCGAGCACCATGGCGACGTCGACGCCCATGGCGACCTGGTCACGCACGACGCCTTCGGGCTCGAAGCGAAGCAGGCGTCCGTCGTGCGGGCTACGGAACGTGACTCCCCCGTCGTCGACCCGACGCAGACCCGTCAGACTCCAGATCTGGAAGCCCCCGCTGTCGGTGAGGATCGGTCCGGTCCAGCCGGTGAAGCGGTGGAGACCGCCGAGGCCCGCGATCTGCTCGACGCCCGGTCGCAGGCTCAGGTGAAAGAGATTCGCCAGCATCACCTGGGCTCCGGTCTCGCGCAACTGCGCGGGCCCGAGGCCCTTGACCGCCCCCAAGGTGCCCACCGGCATGAACGCGGGGGTCTCGACCACGCCATGGGCTGTGCGCAGTCTTCCGCGCCGCGCGGCTCCCGCAGAGCGGAGCACCTCGAAGATCGGGGGCGCGGTCAAGGGGAGGTGGCGCGCGAAGCCGTCATCGGCCGCGCTGTCTGAGATCGAGCGTGTCGACCTCGACGCCGGCGGGCAGGACGACCTCGAATCGAGACTCGGGAATGTCGCCGTTGACCTCGAGGTGCTCGAACCTGTACTCGGTGACGTCCCCGCCCTTCTCGACGTAGCGGACCCGTGTCGGCAGGAAGCTCTTGCCGTCGATCCACATCTCCATCGACTGGAGGCGCTTGCGCACGCTCTCGTAGCGCGGCAGCAGCGTGAGGTGGTAGGGCTCCCCCGCTTGCTCCGGAAACTCCGCGGCCACCGAGAAGTACTTCATCAGTGTCTCGAGCGACCCAGCAGCGCCGAGATACTTGAATACCTGCTCGCTGATACGGCCGATCGAGACACTCTCCGCTCGCCGCTCTTCCGGGTAGTAGGTGAGCATCTCCTCGCCGCGGATCGTCATGATCCGCGGCTCCGGAGCCTCGTACTCCCAGCGGACGCGGTCAGGCGCCTTGTACAGGAACAACCCGCGGGAGTCATGCGGCTCGACCAGAAGCTCGCTCTCCTTGTGCTGCGTGAAGCGCGCCCGCATGGTGTCGAGGTTCGCCTGTTCCTTCTTGACCCGGTCGACCAGGGCGTCGAGACGCTCCCGATGCGTCAGCCCCGCGGCGTTGGGATCGGCCAAGACCGCGTCGTCGGCCGAGGCGGTGGCTCCGAGTCCGAGGACGAGGACGAGGACGAGCCAGGAAACCAGCAACCAGGCGGCCCGCTGGCGGGTCGGTTGGGGGCGGCGGGCATCCGTGGCGAGCGTCGTTGGCATGTAGTAATCCTCTGAGAGCAAGCGTCCTCGACGCGCCCGAGCCGGGCAATCGTAGGGTGGCCACCTCCTACGCGCAAGCGACTCGCCGCGCGGGGTGGCCTTCTGTTGACACGTTTTTCAACCGGGTGCTACCTTCTCGCATTCCTCGCGGTGGCGCTCCGCGCTCCGCGTACCTCACCATCTTCCAACACAAGCAGCGGAGCCGTACCGGCATGGCCCAGCTCGGTGACAAGTTCGAATGCGACGACTGCGGCATCAAGGTCTACGACCTCGGCCGGCCGCAGGCGCTCTGTCCGCGCTGCGGCCGTGACTTGAAGTCGTTGCAACCGAAGCGGAAGGTCGTGGAGCCCGCCCCGCGCGCGCGACCGGAGCCGGTGGTAGAGGAACCCGCCGCCGAGGAACCCGCCGCCGAGGAAACAGCCGAGACCGAGGTGGTCGACGACGACCTGGTAGCCGACGACGAGCTCGAGCTGGTCGAAGCTGACGCGGAAGACGAAGAGGAAGAGGCCGACCTCGACGACGAGGAGTAGCGATCCCACGAGGACCGCGCAGCGCTGCGGCCTGCCGCGCCGCGTCGACCTGCGCTCCCGAAGGACGGCTCACCACTCTGACGGTGGACGGTGTGCGGCGCGCGAGTCGGGCCGCGTCCGCCGCGGCAGTTGCTACGATCGCGCGCGGATGACGCAGATTCGACTACCACTGTTCCCTTTGCCGGGAGTGGTCCACTTCCCGCGCACCGAGCTTCGCCTCCACGTCTTCGAGCCGCGCTATCGGCAGCTCCTGCGCGACCTCGAAGCGCTGCCGGCGAGCGAGCGCTGGGTGGGCATGGTGCTGATCGCGCCGGGGGGGAGCCAGCGGCCGCGACCGATCTTGAGCCCGGGCACGGCGGCGCGATTGATGCAGGTGGAACGCCTGCCGGATGGGCGCTCGAACATCCTCCTGGTGGGTGGGTTTCGCTTCGAGATCCGGGCCGAGATCGACGGCGCCCCCTACCGGCGCGCGGAGGTCGGCTCGATCGAAGAGGCTCCTCTCGACGAGGACTCGCCAGCCGTCCGGACTTTGCGCTCGGCTCTGTGCGGAGCCGGCCGCGCGCTCCAACGCGAGCTGGGCGAGCGCTCCTCCATCTCGGCCGAGCGGCTCGTCGACCTTGCCGCCGGCCCATTCGAGCTACTGGTCAACGGTCTCGCCACGGAGCTGGACCTCTCGCCGCTGCAGAAGCTCGAGCTCCTTCGGCGAGGGCTTCCCAGCCGAGGCCGTGACTTGCACGCTCTGCTGCAGGGTCGAGTGCAGATGCTCGACCTGCTCCGCCCGCTGCGCGCCCTCGCCACCCGGCCGGAGCTGAACTGACCGGGCCCGGGTAGCTGCCGCGGAGCAAAGATTCGAGATGCTCGCCGAGCTCACGTTCCGTGACCCGGTGCACGGCTTCGTGCGCGCGGACTCTCTAGAGGCGGATCTGGTCGCCTCGCGGCCGATGCAGCGGCTGCGTTTCATCCGCCAGCTCGGCCTGGCTCCCCTGGTGTTTCCCGGTGCGGAGCACTCCCGCTTCAGCCATGCCCTCGGGGTGATGCACCTCGCGGGACGGCTCTACGACGCCCTGGCCACGCGCTCGAGCGGCGCCCTCGACCCGTCGCCACGTTGCACCGACCGGCGCACGCTGCGGGCCGCGGCGCTGCTCCACGATGTCGGCCACGCACCGTTCAGCCACACCGCCGAGGAGCTGTTCGACGAGCCCATCGACCACGAAGAGATGTCGCGAAGGCTGCTGCACGGCCCGGAGATCCGCAGCTCGTTCGCTCGCCACGATTTGGAGCTCGAGCCGGTGATCGAGCTCCTGGCCGGCGGCGGGGCCGGTTCCAGTCGGCTTCTGGCACAGGCCCTGTCGGGAGAGCTCGACGTCGACAAGATGGACTATCTCCTGCGCGACAGCCTGTTCTGCGGCGTCGAGTACGGCCGCTTCGACCTCGAGCGCCTGCTCGACACCGTGCTGCCGATCGAGGACCCCGAGACCGGCGAGTGGGGCATCGGCGTCGACGCGGGCGGGGTGCACGCGCTCGAGGCTCTGGTCCTGGCCCGCTACTACATGTTCACGCAGGTGTACTTCAACGTCACGGTCAAGGTGCTCGAGCTGCACTTGAACCAGTGGCTGACCGAGAGCGGTGTCCGCTGGAGCGCCGACCCTGAGCGATTCATGGAGCAGGACGACGTCTGGGTGCACAGCCGACTGCGGACGTCGCGGAGCCCCCACGCGCGAGCTCTACTCGAGCGCGAGCGCTACCAGCTCGCAGCCCAGACGCGCGAGCACCTCTCGCCCAAAGAGGCGGCTCGCTTCGAGCAGGCGCTCGTGCCGCTGAAGACACGGTTCGGCGACCAGCTCCTGATCTCGCGATCGTCCAAGGACTCACACCGCCTGCGTCGAAGTCGCCTGCTGGTGCGCCACGAAGACGGCAGCCTGGAGCCGATGGCCGAGGCCAGCCGATTCATCCGCCACCTCGACCGCATCGAGCAGTTCCGCGTCTACAGCGCCCGCGCGATCCGAGACGAGGTGAGCAGAGCGCTGGCCGACGATCCCGCCACGAAAGCCGGTGGATGAGGACGGTGGATGAGGAACGGGGTCGAGGGAGCGGGCGCAGATCCCCGCGCGCAGCCTCACGCGGGTTCACCACGGGCTAGGCCTCCCGGATGTCTGCTGCTGCCGTGGCTTCCTGCTGAACCGGCTGTCGCCACGCCACCAGCACGTCCCGCGCCCCCTCGGGATGGAGTAGCCGGTCGCCACCAGCGCCGGCCGCGTCGAGCGTTGCGATGAGTCGCCGGATGGGACGCCCCACGGCCACGTACTTGGCCTCGTAGTTGGTGCGCGGCCCTTCGGGCCACGATCCCTCGACGAGCTCCACCCGCAGCAGCGGGTGGCCGCGCAGGACTTCTTCTACCCGCGCCGCGTACTCGAGATGGTCGCTCGCGAAGTACAGCTTTCCGCCCTGCTCCAGGGCGCCCAGCAGCAGGTCCAAGGTGTCTGCGTCGAACAGCCGGCGCTTCTGGTGCCGCGCCTTGGGCCACGGATCCGGAAAGTAGACGTGGACCGCGCGAGCAAAAGCGCGTGGGAGCAACACGTCCAGGGTGTAGAGCGCTTCCGCTTGCAGCAGCACGACGTTGGCCAGCCCTCGCCGCGTAGCGCGGCGGGCCGCCAAACGGAAGAACTCTGCCACCAGCTCGATGCCCAGGAACCGCACCGCTGGCTCGGAGGCAGCGCGAGCCAGCAGGTACCGGCCCTTGCCGAAGCCCAGCTCGACCTCCCAGGTTCCGCTCGTCGCGATCTCTTCGCCGAGTCTCGCCGCGGCCGAGCCGACGGCGCCCGAAGGCGGCTGCGATCCAGGCTCGCGGCCGAGGTGAAGGCAGGCCGCGATGGCCTGCGGCTGGAACGAGCCGCGGGCCCGCATCAGAGCTCCGCTCTCGTCACAGCGGATCTCGTCACAGCAGGTCGCGACGACCGGCGCGCTCGAGCTCGGCGACGATCCTTCGCACGTCTTGACTGCGCTCGCGAGGCAGCACCAGCACCGCGTCGCCGCTCCGCACCACGACCAGCCCGTCGACGCCCAACACCGCGATGGTTCCAGCGTCGGAGAAGAGGACGTTGTCGCGCGCGTCCAGCGCGAGCACGTCGCCTCGCACGTGATTGCCGCGTTCGTCCGCGGGGAGCGTCCCCGCCAGGGCCTCCCAGGACCCGAGGTCGCTCCAACCGCAGCGGAGCGGCAAGGTGAGGACATCGCCGGTTCCCAGGCGCTCCATCACGCCGTGGTCGATGGACACCGCCGGCAGGGCCGCATAGATCAGGGCTTCGGCCACGGCATCGAGCCCGCCTGCGCGAACCTTGCCGACCGCCCGGTGGATCTCGGGCTGGTGCGCGGCGAGGTGCGCGAGCAGCACCTCGGGCGCAAACACGAAGATGCCGGCGTTCCAGAGATGGCGGCCGCTCGCGGCGAAACGCCTGGCGGTCTCGGCGTCGGGCTTCTCGTAGAAGCGGGTCACTGCCACGGCCTCGGCTTCGGCCGGCGCTGGCTCGGCGAGCTCGAGGTAGCCGAAGCCCGTCTCGGGGCGCTCTGGCGGCACTCCGAGCGTGACCACGCAGCGCCGCTCCATGGCGGCGTTCGCCGCAGCCTCGAGAGCGTCGCGGAACGCCTCGGCGTCGGCGACGTGGTGGTCCGAGGGCAGCACTGCGACCGGCAGGGAGTCGTCCGCGCGCGGCATACGGGCGAGCGTCCAGGCGATGGCGGGTGCCGTGTTACGGCTTTCGGGCTCGGCGATGATCCGCTCGGGCGAGAGCTCCGAAAGCTCGCGCTCGATCGCGCTCCGCAGCTCGACCGTCGTGCTCACCCATTGCGCCTCGGTCGGCGTCAACGGCGCAAGCCGCTCGAGCGTGCGCCGCAGCAGGCTGGCGCCGCCGGCGATCGGCAGGAGCTGCTTTGGCCGGTCGCGCCGCGACAGTGGCCAGAAGCGGCTGCCGCTGCCGCCGGCGAGAACGAGAGCGCGGAGCTGAGGCATCGGGACAGTCTCTCCGGAGAGTAACTAGCTCTCGGCGCGGCGAGGGTTTCGCTCGAGCCTCAGCGCTCGGTCCCGCGCTCCGCCGGACCAGCAGCGCCCGACGGGGGCACTGCCGTGCGGAAGACGGCGACCTCGGCGAGCGGCTTGCGGACCAGCGCGGGCACCATGGCATCCGGTGCTGGGAACCCGACCGGGAACAGGATGTAGGGCTTCTCGTTCGGCGGACGCTCGAGGACCTGGCCGAGAAACGCCATCGGGCTCGGCGTGTGGGTGAGCGTGGCGAGACCCATGAGGTGCAGCGCCGTGATGAACAGCCCGCACGCTATGCCGACGCTCTCCTTGACGTAGTAGTTCTTGCGCTTGGCTCCCGCTTCGGTCACGCCGTGGAGCTCCGCGAACACCACGACCAGCCAGGGCGCGGTCTCGAGGAATGGCTTGTGCCAGTCGGTGCCGAGCGGGCGCAGCGCCTCGAGCCATTCGGGCGGCATCCGTCCGCCGAGGTAGTTGATCCGTTCCTCGCGCTCGGCCGCCTCGCGGATGCGGCGCTTGATCACCGGATCGTCGATCGCGACGAAGTGCCAAGGTTGTCGGTGAGCGCCGGACGGGGCGGTGGACGCGGTGGCGATCGCGAGCTCGATCAGCTCGCGCGGCACCGGGTTCGGCGCGAAGTCGCGCACCGACCGGCGTCGGTCCATCTCCTGGTAGAGCTCGCGCGCCCGCGATGCCATCTCGGCGGGCTCGAGCCGCTGCGGACGATAGGGCACTCGCGGCAAGGTCACCGCGCGCCCTCGGCCCGCAGCGCCGCGGCGAGACCGCGCACCAGCTCCCAGGTCTCGTGCACGCGCTCACGCGTCGTGCGCAGGTTACCGATGGCCCAGCGCAGCACCACCCTGCCCCCGAGCTCGGTGTGGGAGAGGAAAGCGCGGCCGTCGGCGTTCACTCGACGGAGCAGCTCTTGGTTGAAGCGATCGACCGACTCGCCGTCCGTCACCGCGCGCTCGGGGAGCGCGCGGAAGCAGACCACCGAGAACGGCACCGGGGCCGAGACCTCGAAGCCGGGCTCACCACGGATGGCGGCCGCGAGCTCGGTAGCGAGCGCGCAGTGCGCGCGAATGCGCCGGCGCAGCCCCTCGACGCCGAAGCGACGGATCACCATCCACAGCTTGAGCGCGCGGAACCGCCGGCCGAGCTGCACGCCCAGGTCCATCAACGAGACCACCTCGGGCTCCTCCTCGGTCTGCAGGTACGCGGGCACCAGCGAGAAGGCTTCGCGCAAGGGAGCGTAGCCGCGGGTGTAGAGCACCGAGCAGTCGACGGGCACGAACAGCCACTTGTGCGGATTGACCACGATCGAGTCTGCCAGCTCCAGCCCGTCGAGGAGTGCGCGATACTCCGGACAGATCGCCGCCGAGCCGGCATATGCGGCGTCGACGTGCAGCCAGAGCTGCTCCGCCGCGCACACCTCGGCGACGGCGCGCAGCGGATCGATGCTGGTGGTCGAGGTGGTGCCGGCGGTGGCGACCACCGCGATCGGCAGCCGGCCGGCCGCTCGATCCTCGCGCACCAGCCCGCGCAGCGCGGCAGGGTCGAGCCGAAACGAAGAGTCGGCGGGCACGTGGCGCACGCCGGCGAGACCGAGGCCGAGCGTCATCGCCGCCTTGTCGACCGAGGCGTGAGCATGCACGCTCGTGTAGATCACCGGCGGCGGACCTCCGGCGAGGCCCTGCTCGCGGCAGCTCGGCAGAGCCCGGTGACGCGCAGCCACGAGCGCGAGCAAGGTGCTGATCGAAGCCGTGTCGTTGATGTGGCCGCGGAACGCCTCCGGCAAGTCGAGCATCTGCCGCAGCCAGTCGCAGGTCCGCTCCTCGAGCTCGGTGGCGGCTGGAGACGTGCGCCAGAGCATGGCATTGACGTTGGTCGCGGCGGCGAGTGTCTCCGCGGCGATGCCGGGCGCCGAGCCGGTGATCGCGAAGTAGGCAAAGAAGCCCGGATGGTTCCAGTGCGTGAGCGCCGGCTCGATCGTCGCGGCGTAGTCCGCGAAGATCGACTCGAAGGACTCGGGCTCCACCGGCGGTGACGCCGGCAGAGCAGCGAGGAGGTCACCCGGGCGCGTACGCGCGAGCACCGGCTTGGTGGCCACCTGCTCGAGGTAGTCGGCGGCCACATCAGCAGCGCGGCGAAGCGCCTCGCGAGCCTCGCCGGCGGGCACGTCGCCGGTGTCGGCGGCGGGCACGTCG
>DATLFI010000438.1:0-2409 GCA_035524895.1 Thermoanaerobaculia bacterium
GAGACGAGGCGCCAGGGCGCCGAGACGCTCGGGGCGCTTGGTGAGGATCTGGAACTCGTGCCAGTGGGCCCTCTCCATCGTGCGGAAGATCCGGCGGATGAAGCCCTCCGGAACGCCCGGATGGAAGAGGTCGCTCATGGAGTTGACGAAGATCCTGCGCGGGACCTTCCAGTGGAGCGGCTGGTCGATCAGGTCCTCTTGCAGGGTGACTCGGAAGCCGTTGGCGTACCGCGGTTGCCCCATGGCCCGGAGGCGCTTGGCCATCCGCTCGGCGTAGCAGTGCTTGCAGCCAGGACTGACCTTGGAGCAACCGGTCACCGGGTTCCAGGTCGCCTCGGTCCACTCGATGGAGGTCGCTTGGGCCATTGGATGGCTCTCTAGTCGAACAGGCTTCGCTGGGGCGTAGCGGACTTCTGTGCTTGCTTCCAGAACTTCTCGCCGAGCTCGTGACGGCTGAACAGGACGAGCCGATACAGGCGCAGCTTCTTCTCGGTGGACCTTACCAGGTGGGAGTAGTGGAACCCCTCGTAGCGGTAGCCGAGTGTCTTCATCGACTCGGCGAAGGTATCGGTCATGAACTGGTCGAAGGCCTTACCGGCCGCCCTCGCAGTCGCCCACTCCTCACGCCAGCCGGCCCGCCCAAGGAATCGGTCGATGGTCCGGTTCTCCGGTGAGAGATAGATCCCCTCGTTGCGGGTAGCGTCGTAGCCGGAGGGGATCAGGACGAGAAAGTCCACGAACCACTCCGCGAGCGACGAGATCGTGTCGAAGCGCAGGTTCCTCAGGCTGTACGGATCGACGAAGCAGAACCTCAGGACTCTCCTGCCACGCCGGACCTGCGGAAGCTCGGCCGAAATCGCAGGGACGTTCTGATTGACGTCTCCAGGTACGAACCGCGCATCCGCTTCGAGGAAGTCGCGCCGGACTCTTTCCTGGAGGGCCATCATCCGCTTGGGGTCGGCCTCACAGAAGATGTGGCGGTCGAAGCGAGGGTCGACACTCAGAGCGAGTAGCGGGGAGGCCGGAACGATCCTCTCGGCGCCACGGATCTTCGCACGGCCGGCGCCGGCGAAGAGGTCGATGTAGATCAGCTCCTCCCACTTCCTCCGCATGCTCGTGGTGAACAGATTCGCGTACAGCTTGACGAGCCGGTACTTGTCCTCCGCCCAGTCGCCAACCTCCGGCGTCAAGAGGCCGTCGTCTTCGAGGGTCGGGATTTCGAGGGGGCTCCGACTCATCGCGGCGTCTTCTTACGTCCACGTTACGCTACTAGACGGAATTCGGCAACTGCTGAGCTGCAGAATTCGGCGGGGTTCATTAGGGGTCGCTCGCGGGATTCAACGGGAGGCGGCTCCCGAAGCGCATGTTCTTCATGGTGAGGGAGTGGTATGGCTCGTACTGACCATGGTAATCTTCTGGCATAAGGGTCACTATGGATCGTGCAGGTCGTCTCGTGGTACCGAAGCCACTGCGTGACGAGTTGCGCTTGGAAGCAGGTGCTACCTTGGAGGTTCGTGCGCGTGAAGGCCGGCTCGAGCTCGAGCCCGTGGCAGCTCCTGTGCGCCTGGTTCGTCGGGGCAAGGGGCTGGTTGCGACCACGGACGAGCCGCTGCCCAGAATCGATGCGAACGACGTGCGTGCGGTCCTGGAGTCGCAGCGCCGATGATCGCCGTCGATAGCTCGATCGCGATCGCGGCGTTCGGGGACTGGCTAGGACCCGAGTAAGCTACTTCGAGGGAGCCGGCACCGCCTGAGAGCATGGTTCCCGGTGCGGCCCAAGGCCGGCAGCTCGGCGGCCGTCCGGGCTATTCAGGCCTCGCCGAGCGCCTTCTGCAACAGCTCATCTACTCCCAGCTCCGCCGCCCAGCGTTCGAGGTAGGTGAGCTCGAGGCTTCCGCGCTGGGCCTTGAGGACTCCCAGGACGTCGGTCCACTGCCGCTCGGACTCGTGTTGGCTGAACCCCCAGAGCTTCCGGAGGACGGTGTCCTCGGCGGTCTTGACAGGTACCGTCCGGCCCTGCCCACCGGAGAGCTCGGCGAGCTGGCTGCGACTGAGCTCCAGCTCGTCATAGGGCGAGTCTCCCTTCACGAAGAGGTCGATCTTGAAGCCAGTCGCCAGGTGGATCAGGTTGACGCTCGAGTAGGGGGCCTCGCCAGCGTCTCGGCCTTCGGTCATCCGTGCTTGCCCCAAGGCAGGGGGCCGTAGACCTCGGCCGCCAGCTCCTCTCCCAGCATCAGGTCCATCAGGCGGCGGAATAGCTCCTCGGAGCCGGCCTCGGGGTGGCGGCTCCGGAGGCCGGCCAGGGCGAGGTCTCGCGCCGTCCGGTTGGCTTCCTCGACCAGCTCGAGCTTGCGGCGGGCCGACATGCGCCGGTAGATCTCGATCTGGACCGCTTCGGCGTCGGGAGAG
>DATLFI010000439.1:0-16543 GCA_035524895.1 Thermoanaerobaculia bacterium
ACCGCGATCGAACTCGAACCAACGCGCGGTGCCGTTACCGATCATGGTGTAAGCGCTCTCCACCCGCGCCACGCCAGCCTCGGGCTGGCGGATGAAGTACTCCGGCTCCATCTCGAACCCAGCACCGCTCGCCGTGAGCCACTCCGCAAAGCCTTCGAAGTCACGCGCTACGTTGGCTTCGGAGCGGGCCCGCTGACCCGGCAGCCGAACCTCTTCCGCCTCTTCCAGGTTGCGAAGGGCTACCGCGCCGCCGTCCTGCTCGACCCGTCGGAACGCACCCAGGAGGTACTGATGGAGTTGGTACGTACCGTCTTGGGCGTCGTCGAGGAAGAAGATCGCCTCCTCACCCACGGTGAAGCGAGGGGCACCGATCACTTCCAGCTCGTCGCCGTCCAAGCCCTCGCCGCCGAGGACTCGCAGCATGACGGCGGGACCGGGGTCCTCGCCCTTGAGCACGCGCTGGATGCGTACCGCGTAGTCGGTGTGGTATCCGCCGTTGGATCCCTGGTCGATGCCAGTCACCTTGCCTACGACGATCCGGCCCGCGCTGGCGGTGAGATCCTCGTCGGTGACCATGACGTAGCTGGTGGCTCGGGCGGTACCCGCGATCGTGACGAGACAGAGGATGGTGAGGATGAGAGCGAGCACCCGGGTTGGGGCGCCGTGGTGGAGCGCCGTGTGGGCTCGAAGTGCGTTGTTGGTTCTCATTGTCCTGTCCCTCCGAGGTTCGAGGCGTCCCTTCCGTGGACACCTTTTTGTTCTCGAGGGTCAGGGTAGACCTGCCAACGACTCTCAAAAATCGTGACTAGTACGCGAACATGTTTCGTATCTGCGAGTGCTCGATCTCGGTCCTCGACTACCTCGATGGAGGACAGCGCGTAGCCGCATCGCGGCCGCCACGAAGCCGACTCTCGGTTTTCCGAGACGGTCCTCGGGCGACCCGATCGGCGCTGACGCCCGCCCAAGGAGGCGGCATTCGGGCGCATCGCCCGGCGGGGTGGAGCGCCGGTGAGCGCTCGAGCAACCCGGAAGGGCCGTGCCGGCGAGCTCCCTCGGCGATGCCGGCGGCGAGACACGCGAGACCCCACGCACAAGGCCGCGGCCCGATCGCCGGGCACGGCTGCCGTGTACGTCAGGGCGCTACGAAGGGCGCTGCGGAATGCCTACCGGAGGGTAGGGGGAATCTGCCTACCCGAGCTGTCGAGCTAGACGCGACCCTGGGTCGCCAGCCACTTCGCCAGCTCCCGCACGAGACGGTCGATCTCGCCCTCGGTATTGAAGTAGTGCGGCGAGATGCGCAGTGCGCTGCGAGCGCCCCTGTCGTCGAGCTCCAGCAGGGCCCCCGACCTCTCGAGCGCGCTGGTTTGAATCCCCCGCTCCCGCAGCGCCAACAGTCCCGACCTCGCGTCGGCGCCGAGAAGCTCCACAGCAACGATCGCGCCGAGCCGGTCACCCCGATCGAGGACTCGAACGCCGTCGAGCTCCCCGAGCCGGAGGCGCGCCAGCGCCGCGAGTCGCGCCGCGCGTGCCGTGGTACACCCGATGCCAGCAGCGAGGGCGTACCTGATTGCCGCGCCGAGACCGAGCACGAGAGCGTAGGGGAACTCCCAGTTCTCGAATCGGCGGGCATCCGGAACCGGCTCGAAAGACTCGGGCGTGGTCCAGGTCGCCCCGTGGAGGTCTGGGAACAAGGGCACCAGGCCGCTGCCGAGAGCACTGTCGGAGACCGTCATGAAACCGACGCCGCGCGGTCCGCGCAGGAACTTCCGCGCGCTCGCGCATAGAAAGTCGCAGCGCAGCTCTCCGGCGTCGACCACGAGCTGGCCCACCGCCTGGCAGGCGTCCACGAGATAGGGGACGCCGTGCGTGGCGCAGAGCTCCCCCACCGCCGCACCGGGCTGTACCAGACCGGAGCCCGTCGGCACCAGGGTGAGCGCCACCAGGGCTGGACGACGCCGGCGCAGGAGGCTCCGCACGGACTCTGGATCGACCCCGCCCCCGGGCAGGTCGTCGGCACGCTGCACCTCGACGCCCCGGCGGCGGACGAGTGACAGGAACATCAGCTGATTGGAAACGTAGTCGTTGCGAGTCGTCACGATCACGTCGCCGGGGCCGAAGTCGAAGGCCGAGAGCGCCTGCGCATAGCCTGCCGTCGTGCTCTCGACCAGCGCCACGTTGCGCTCGCGAACCCCGACCAGCCGCGCCACCTCGCCACGGACCGACGCGATCTCCTCGGCGCAGGCCGCGGCTGCCTCGTAGCCGCCCATCTCTGCCTCGAGCCGCAGGTGCTCGACGACCCGATCGACGACCGGTCGCGGCATCGGCGACGCGCCTGCGTTGTTCAGGTGAACGCGTCCAGTCGCGACCAGGGGCGTGTCGCGCCGCCAGCCCTCGACCAGCCGATCCTCGTCGCCGACGGGTCCGCCGCTGGTCTCGGAGCCGGTCACGCGGGACCCCTCACTCGAAGTCGACCGGATCGCCCACCCGAGTGCGGGGGCGGGTCGCGATGTCGAGCAGCCTTCCCATGGCGCGCCATTCTAGGCTTGTAGAGGCCGCGTTGGGACGCACCGGGTGGTCTCCATCAACCGCTGGCCCACCGTCGGCCCATGGACGACTGCTTGGTGTAGCGTCGATGGTCCATGGCCTATCGGCCGGCAGCGGAGCACGCGCCGGAGGCGCCCGGCGAGCGCCCTGGCTCCAGGGTCGATGCGGTCGACCTCGAGCGTGAGCTGTCGGCGATACGGACGAGAGTCGCGGACCCCACGGCCGGCCTCTACGGTCCCGGCTCACAGCTCTGGGAGGTGAACCGGGAAGCGGTGATCTTTCTGGGCGGAGCGCGAGCCGCCCTGCTGCAACTCGCTCATCCCTACGTGGCCGAGGCGATCGACCAGCACTCGAGCACGCGCCGCGACCCGCTCGGACGCTTCCAGCGGACCTTCCGCAGCGTCTTCGGCATGGTGTATGGCGACCTAGAGTCGGCGTTCACCGCGGCACGTCGGGTGCACGGCGTGCACACGCGCATTCGGGGACGCTTGTCGGAAGCGCTCGGCACACGTTCGGACGGCACCCCCTACCTAGCCAACGACCCGCAGGCGTTGCTGTGGGTGCACGCCACGCTGTGGGACACCTCGGTGCTGCTCTTCGAGAAGGTGGTGCGGGCGCTCACGGTCGAAGAGAAGGACCGCTACTACCGCGAGACCCGGCTGTTCGCGAAGCTGTTCGGGATCCCGGACTCCCTGCTGCCCGCGAGCTGGGCCGACTTCGAGCGCTACAACCGCGATATGTGGCGGTCGGCCGAGCTCGAGGTCGGCCGCGCGGCGCGAGAGATCGGCGCCTTCCTGTTCGAGCCCCAGCACCCCACCCTGACCCCGGCGATGTGGTGGCTGCGACAGATGACCGCAGCCCTGATGCCGCAGCCCCTCGGTCGCGCGTTCGGCCTGCCATACGGTCGCGCGCAGGGCGCGACATACGCGCTGTCGATCCGCGCGTTGCGGTGGACGAGGCCGCTCTGGCCGCGGCGGCTCCGGTTCGTGCCGCCTTACCTGGCCGCCTTGCGCCGTATCGCGAAGACCCCGGGCCGCGACCGCACCGGCGAGCTGATGGCGCGGCTCTGGCTGGGCCCGGCCGAGAACCGACCCATCACTGCCGCTGGCGGATCACCAGACGGATCGGCACCCCCTCGAGCCCCAGCTCCCCACGCAGCGAGTTCTCCAGGTACCGCCGGTAGGGATGCTGGCGCGGCAGGCCTCGGTTCGTGAACAGCATGAAGGTCGGGGGCGAGGTCGAGACCTGCGTGGCGTAACGGAACTTCCACTCGCGACCCTGAGCGGCGGGCGCGTGGTGCCGTGCCACGATGCCCTCTAGCCTCCGGTTGAGCTCGGCGGTCGGTACGCGAAGCCGGTGACGCTCGAGGATGCGGTCGAACGCCGGCAAGATCTTCGCCGCGCCGCGCCCGGTCACTGCCGAGACGTTGATGCGCGGCGGCTCGCGCAGCAGCTCGGAGAGCCGCTCCCAGTCGCGCTCGAGCTGCGACCGCCGGTCGCCCTCGGGATCCTGGCTATCCTCGTCGCCCAGCAAGTCCCACTTGTTGACCACTACCATCGCCGCGCGTCCCTGGTCCCAGATAGCTCCGGCGATGGCGAGGTCGCCCGAAGTGATGCCCTGGCCAGCATCGACCACGAGTGCCGCGACATCGGCCCGCGCGATCTGGCGCTTGGCCATCATCACCGCGAGCTCCTCGGCAGCCTCCGAGACCTGGCTCCGGCGGCGGATTCCGGCGGTGTCGATGAGCAGCAGGCTTCCACCGCCCTCACGCACGATGGGGGTGTCGAGAGGGTCGCGGGTGGTGCCTGGAACCGGCGAGACGAGAGACCGCTCGATGCCGAGCAGCCGGTTCACCAGCGACGACTTGCCGACGTTCGGCCGCCCGACGATCGCAAGGGCTGGGAGCTCCCGCGGCACCGCCACGGGTGGCCTCGGCAGGAGCGAGACCAATGTGTCCAGCAGCTCGGAGATGCCGAGCGCGTGCTCGGCCGAGACGAGTACTTGGGGTCCCGCGCCGAGCGCGTAGAACTCCGCGAATGCTTCCTGCGCGGCGTGCGTGTCGCCTTTGTTGACCGCGACCACGGTGGGTCGCCCGTAGCGCCGCAGCGCTGCCCACACCTCTTCGTCGGCCGACGTCGCCCCTTGCTTGCCGTCGACCACCAGCACCAGCGCGTCGCTCTCCTCCACCGCGAGCAGGACCTGCTGGTTGATGCCCAGCGGGTCGTCCCCGTGGGGCACCAAGCCGCCCGTGTCGATCAGCTCGACCGCCTCGTCCTCGGCGATGTGGCAGATCCCGGTCACTCGATCCCGGGTGACTCCCGGCCGGTCGTGCACGATGGAACGGCGGGCACCCACCAGCCTGTTGAACAACGTCGACTTGCCGACGTTGGGGCGACCCACGATCGCCACCACGGGCGGCAGGACCACGCCGGACCCCGGCTCGGTGTCCTCCTCGTGGGCGAGGGCCGCTCCGAGCGGCTGGTCGGTGTCTCGTTCCGCCATAGGGACGCCGCCGCGCGCCGGGCGAAGCACCACGGGGCGCGTGACCCGTGAATCACCGCCGGTGCGGGCCAGACCTCACTCGAAGGTGGCCTCGCGATTCCGGCTGAGCACCTTCCACCCGGCATCTTCCCGTTCGAGCTGGTAGCGCACGCGGTTGCGCTGGTTCTCGACCTCCGAGAGGACCTGCTCGCTACCGATTGGCTTGACGCGCAGGTTCCAGGTCTCGAGCGTGGTCACGAGCGCGATCGAGTAGCTCACGCTGCGCACCTGCTCGATCTGCAGGTCGATCAGCTCGGCCTCCACGAGACGCCCCTCCTGCTCCCAGAGATCTCCGATGTGCTTCCTGAGCACCGAGATCTCCTTCTGAGCCGCGAGGCCCTGCAGCGGCGTGAAATCGCCGGTGGCATAGGCCGCGCCCATCCTGGGCAGGTACTCGCGCAAGAGCTGCTCTATCTCGGCGCGATCCACTTCGGCGTTGGCACCGGCTCCGCCGCCGCATGCAACGCAGAGAACCGCCAGGAGCGGTGCCACCACTGTGAGACGAGAGACTCTTCCGACCACGGTTGCCAGTGTAGCAATGCGCCTGCCAGCCATCGTCCGCTGCTAGCCCCCTGGTGAACCTCCCTCGAACTGTTAGGACGCTGCGAGCCTCCGAGCGGTTCCCGGCTAGTGCGTGGCTTCCTCGGCGAGGGCGAGATCCACGCGGCGACGTGCTATGTCTACCGCCGCCACGCGCACCCGGATGGAATCCCCGAGCCGCAGGCGCCGGCCACGCCGGCGCCCCACCAGCTCGAGGTTGTCCGGGTCGTGCTCGTAGAAGTCGTCGTCGAGCCGTTCCACCGAGATCAACCCGTCTATCCCGAGCTCGCCGAGCATTACGAAGACGCCGAAGGACTCGACTCCGGTGATGGTGCCCGACCACTCGGAGCCGGTGCGGTCCTCGAGATAGCGCACCTTCTTCCAGCGGCGGAGCGCGCGCTCCGCTGCCTCGGCGACCCGCTCCCTGTCGCTCAGCCGGCGCGCGAGCTCGGCCGGGC
Organism: Thermoanaerobaculia bacterium; assembly: GCA_035524895.1. GTDB lineage: Bacteria > Acidobacteriota > Thermoanaerobaculia > Multivoradales > Multivoraceae > DATLFI01. The sequence goes on from DATLFI010000439.1 coordinate 6,084, forward strand.
TCTCTACGGCGGTGTCTCGTGCCAGTGCGGGCGCGGCGCCCAGCAGCTCCGTCATGCGCCGGTGGTCGACCAGGTCCGGGTAGCGGCGAATCGGCGAGGTGAAGTGGCAATAGTAGGGGGCGGCGAGCGCGAAGTGTCCGTCGCAGGAGGGCGCGTAGACGGCACGGCTCATCGCGCGCAGGGTGAGCTGCTCGAGAACCCCGGCGCCGCCTCGCTCCCGGGCCGAACGCAGCATGCGCGCCAGCTCGCCAGCCTCGAGTGAACCGCCGGGCTCGAGGCGCGGCGGGTCGACCCCCAGGGCAACGGCCAGACGGGCCAGGGGCTCGATGTCGTCCGGTCTGGGAGCCGGATGGACCCGGTAGAGCGCTGGCGGACCCGCATCCGGGTCGATCCTTCGAGCCAGGTTCTCACCCACGGCCTCGTTGGCCGCGATCATGAGCTCCTCGATCACACGTTGCGACTCCAGCCGCTCCGCCTGCTCGATGTGCACGATCGCGCCCATCTCGTCGATACGCAGCTCGACCTCCGGCAGCAGGAAGTCGATGGCACCACGATCCTGGCGCCAATCCAGCAGGCGCGACGCCAGCAGGCGAGCCGCGTCCAGCAGCCGGGCGACCTCGTCCGGCAGGCGCGGCGCACCGGCCGTGCCCTGGAGGTAGTCCTCGACCTGCCGGTAGGTGAGCCGCGCGCGGCTGCGGATGACGCTGCGCGAGAACTTGGACGATGTGCGCCGCCCGTCCTGGTCGAAGCGCAGCTCGACCGTGAGCGCGAGGCGGTCGACACCGGGCTTGAGCGAGCAGAGCTGCTCCGAGAGCGCTCCCGGCAGCATGTGCACCGCCCGCTCGGGAAAATAGACGCTGGTGCCTCGGCGACTGGCCTCGCGATCGATCGCACTGCCGACGCGCACGTAGTGGGCGACATCGGCGATGTGGACCCGAGCCAGGAAACCGCCGCGAGTGCGACGCACCTCGATCGCGTCGTCGAAGTCACGCGCGTGCTCTCCGTCGATGGTGACGGCGAGCCGGTCTCGGAGATCGAGGCGGCCGGCCCAGTCCTTGGGTCCCGGCTCGGGGGGGAGCTTGGCTGCCTCCGCGAGCACGTCGTCCGGGAAGCTCTCGACGATTTCGAAGTGCCTCAACACGACGGCGATATCGGTGCCGGGCTCCTCCAGCGTGCCGAGCACCTCCGTTACCCGGGCAGGGATCGAGCCATCACGACGGTTCTCGCCCAGCTCGAGCACCACCCAGGTGCCTGGTGCCAGGTCACGCGCCCCTTCGACCCGCACGTCGCCGGCATCGAACCACTGGTCGGCGTCCCAGGGGCGCACGACCAGCTTCCGGCGAGAGCCCTCGTCCCGCACCAGCTCACCGACCATCCTGCGGTGAACGCGACGCAGGACCGCAACCACCACAGCCAAGGGCAGCTCCCCCTTGCGCGCCGCACGGCCCGGCGCCGACTTACCCGGCCGCACCAGCACGAAGTCGCCCTGCCGGGCGCCGCCACGATCGCGCTCGGGGACGAAGACCTCGTCGGGACCCCTGGCGGGGTTTCGGGCACCATGGCGCCGGCCAGCTTCCGGCGCCGGGGTTGCACGCCGCACCACACCTCCGGCGCGGCCGCGGCGGGTGAACGTACCCGGCCACCAGCGGACGTCGTCGACGGCGTACCAGCGCCTGGCCCAGAGCACCGCACGGCCCTCGGTACGGAGCCCAGCCAGTGCCGCGGCCACGTCGCCTTCGTCAGTGCCGGTGCCCCCGAGCTCACTCTCCGGCAGGCCACGCTGGCCAGCATGTCGGAGGCGCGCCATCACGCTGGCAGCCTGTTCTTCGATAGACACCCCTAGCCTCGCTTCCTATAAGATCCGCGGCGCGCGAAAGTGGCGGAACTGGTAGACGCGCAGGATTCAGGTTCCTGTGGTGGCAACACCGTGGGGGTTCGAGTCCCCCCTTTCGCACCAGCGTCTTCGAACTGCCCACCCCCGGGTCCCGCACCGAGCGCCTTACATCGAGCGCTGGAACGGCAGTGTCTGGACCGAATCCCGCGGCGCCGCCCCTCACTCTCAACCGACTCTCGGTCTACCTCCGCTGCCTGAGACAGCTGGAGCGCGAGGGTGTCGCGCGGGTCTCCTCCCGTCAGTTGGCCGACCGCTTCCACCTCTCCTCGGCCCAGATCCGGAAAGACCTGGCGCACTTTGGTGAATTCGGAGTCCGGGGCGTCGGCTACGAGGTCTCGTCCCTGGCCGGAAGACTGCATTCGCTGCTCGATCTCGACCAGCGCCATCGGCTGGTCATCGTAGGTATGGGCAACCTGGGCTCGGCGCTCGCCCGCTACTTCGGCTTCAACGACGACAGCTTCGAGGTGGTTGCTGGCGTCGACAGCAGCCCCGGTCGCGTCGGCGAGCGGGTGGCCTCGGTCCTGATCGAGCCCTTCTCCGAGCTGGTGCGCGTGGTGCGCGACAGCGCGGCCGAGATCGGCGTCATCACGGTGCCGGCCGAGGCCGCGGAGGCGGCGTACCAGGGCCTGCTGGAGGCCGGCGTCCGCGCGATCCTCAACTTCGCTCCGGTACAGCTCCAGGAGCGCCCGGGCGTCAGGCTCAAGAACGTGGACATGAGGATCCATCTGGAGGAGATGTCTTACTTCCTCGGCTTGCCCTGATCGTGTCGATCCGGATCCGGTGCAGCGCTGACGAAGGAAAGCACGGTGTCGCCGTATCGACGACTCTCGGACACCAGCACCTGGTCCGGCACGACCACCTCGACGCGAGCCGAGTGCTCGACCACGAGCTCGGCGCCCGGTGCCAGCAGCAACGATATCGCCGCGAGCAGCGCGCCGTAGCGCCGGAACGCATAAGGCGGGTCGGCGAACACCAGGTCGAAGGCTCGAGGCCACTCAGCCGGCAAACGCTCGAGCCCCTCCGGCAGCCGCCGGCGGACCATGGCCGCAACGGTGGCGGAGGCCCCACAGTGGCGGAGGTTGTGCTCCACGACGCGGAGCGACTCGCTCCTCTCGTCGACGAAGCCACACCACTTCGCGCCCCTGCTGAGCGCCTCGACACCGACCACGCCGCTCCCGGCGTAGAGGTCGAGAACGTCCGAGCCCTCGACGCGACTGCCCCAGCGCGAGAACAGTGCCTCGCGCACGCGTTCCTGCGTCGGCCTCGCCTGGCTCGGCGCTCGCAGACGCAGGCCGCGCCACGTGCCGCCAGAGACCCGAAGCGTCACTGCGCTCCGCCGGGCGTCGCAACCGTGCGCGACGCTGGTCGCCACAGGCACGAGGATTTCATCCGGTCAACGTCCGAAGCGCTCGCGCCGCCGTAGCTCGACGAACTCGCGCGGCAGGTCGACCGTTCCGACGTACAGGACGAGCGGCTGTTCCACGGAGCTCAGCTCGACCCCGACGCCATCGGCGGTGTAGCCATCGACGCGGAACCAGGTCCCGTCGATACGACGAAGCTCGTCGCCGACCTCGGGTCGATAGCCGGAGGGCAGCCGCGTTGCCCCCTCCGCTGGTACCGACGTGTCGACTCGGGCGACCAGCTCCTCCGCGATCGTCAAGGCGCGCCGCAGGGCGGGCGAGAGGGTGTCGAACCGACCGAGCGCGAACTCCTCTGGAAGGGCGCCGGGAAGGTGGATGATCATCCGGCATCGCTCTACCCACTCGCCGCCGACTGTCCCCGAGTCGAGCTCGGTGTCCTCCCGGCTGTCGCCGGCGAGCCGCGCGAGGTAGGCATCTCGCTCTCTCGGAGGCAGCTCCACCAACCACATCTCTTCGGCTCCAGGCTCGCCCTGGCGCAGGCGCAGGGTTCCGTTCGCGAAGAGCGTTATGTCGCGGCGATGGGTTTCCGTGCGGCAATCCCAGCGCATCCGCTCTAGGCTTCGCGCCGACACATGCGGGAACAGCTCGTCTCGTGAGACTCGTGAATCTCGTGCCGAGGAGCTGGCGTCCTCTTGCGCAGAGTCGTCTCGCACTGCGTGCCGCAAAGTGGAGCCCGGGTCCTCTTGCGACTCGACAGGCGCCGGGCGAAGCTGGGGACCAGGAGGTGGCTGGCCGGGCGCGGCAGTAGGGAGTGCCAGCGCGGCCAGCACGCCGGTCAAGAGCCACCGGCTGATGCCGGCGACTGCCGATCGAGCCCGCGACATGTCGGGGCTCACTCCGAAGTCCCGCCCTCGTCGCGATAGCGCACGCGTCCGGCCACGATGGTGTAAACGACGCGCGCTTCCGCCAGCTCTTCCTCGGGTACCGTCAGGATGTCGTGGGACAGCACTGTCACGTCAGCGTACTTGCCGACCGCGAGCGTCCCCTTGACATCCTCCTCGAAGGCGGCACGGGCAGCTCCGATGGTGTACGACTCGAGCGCCTCGCGACGAGTCATCGATTGCTCCGGGTAGAACTGCCGTCCGTCCGGCATCCGACGATAGACCGACGCACGGAAGGATGCGAGTGGGTCCACGTCCTCCACCGGCGCATCCGTGCCGTTGGACACGCGCACGCCTGCGTCGAGCAGCTTGCGCCAGACATAAGCGCCCTCCCGCGCGCGCTCCTCGCCGATACGCGACGGTACCCACGGGCCGTCCGACGTCGCGTGCACCCCCTGCATCGAAGCGATGACTCCCAGGGACGCGAATCGAGGGATGTCCTGCGGATGGAGGTGCTGCGCGTGCTCGATCCTCCAACGCAACGAGCGCCCTTCGACACCAGCCTCGCGGAACGCCCGTTCGAAGATGTCGAGCGTCTCTCGGTTTGCCCGATCGCCGATGGCGTGCACGCAGAGTTGATAGTCATGCTCCAAGGCGAGCCGAGCCGCACCCTCGACCTCCTCGACCGAAGTGGTGTTCAGCCCGCTGGTGTCAGGCTTGTCCGTGTAGGGTTCCAGCAGCCAGGCGCCGTGCGGCCCGAGAGCGCCATCGATCGACTTCTTGATGCCGCGCACGGTCAAGAACCCTTTGCCATGTCCGACCGTGCGGTGACGCGCCAGGCCCGAGGCAAGGGTCTCGTTGTGGGCCCGCGCCATCACCCATAGACGAACCGGCAGCGCTCCCTCATCGGCGAGCCGGCGATAGATCTCGATCAGCTCGAAGCTCGAGCCGGCATCCTGGAAGCTGGTGACTCCCTTGGAAAGACAGTCCTCGCCGGCCAGCTCCACCACACGTCGCGCGGTGTTCCACTCGAGCTCGTCGCGATCTCGCGACAGCGCCGACATCACCAGCTCCTCGGCCGTCTCCCGGAGCATTCCGGTGGGCTCGCCAAGGGCGTCCTTGACCACCTCGCCTCCGGGTGGATCGGGCGTGTCGCGGTCGATGCCAGCGAGCTCGAGAGCCTTGGCGTTGACGAAAGCGGCATGCCCGCTCGCGTGCGTCAACAGCACCGGGTTTGCGGGCGACGCCGCGCTGAGCGATGCATGGACCGGTAGCGCCTGCACGCTGGGCTCGGGCGGCCCATCCCACTTCGACTGGTGCCAGCCGCGACCGAGGATCCATTGCCCTTCGGCCGACGCCGCTGCCGCGGCGGCCACCATCTCGACGATCTCGTCCCAGGTCCGAGCGCCCGCGAGGTCGAGCTGCAGCTTGCCTTGGCCGATCCCGAAGAAGTGACCATGCCCTTCTATGAAGCCGGGGATGGCCATCTGGCCAGCCAGGTCGATGACCTCGGTGTCGGCGCCGATCCAGACTTCGGCGTTCTCGTCGCTCCCGACGAAAACGATGCGCCCGTCGCGAGCCGCCAGCGCCTGCGCCGGAGGCTGGCCCTCCTCGAGCGTGACGATGTTGCCGCCTCGCAGCACCAGGTCTGCCGCTCGCGGCTGCGGGGCGCAACCCGCGACCAACAGAGCAAGCCCCAGCGTGATGCTCGGCGTGTTCGGAAGCGAACGGCCACGATTGAGACTCTCGAGCTCGCCGTGCATCTCTTGCCTCCGCCTGGCCGCTGGTACTGGCCGACCCTGCTGTTTCTCGGCGTCCGCCTTCCTCACCGCCACGCGAACACCGGCTGCTCGTACTCCGCCACGCGGATCACTCGACCCCGGTGCACCAACTCGAAGAGCTGATAGACGATCGCTGCCGTGGGGGCGTGAACCCACCTATCCCCGATCGCCACAGAGAGCACAGGGCGCTCGCTCTCCGCGATCCGTTGGAGACGCGGCACATCCGGACGATCGAGCGTGGCCAAAGGTACCTCGTACGCCGCCGCCACCTCGCGCGGGTCGGGTCGGAGCGCAAGTCGCTCCGAGGACCATAACACCACTGGCGTGATGACATATCCGGAGCGCGTCGCGTAGTCGTCGAGGCGACCGAGCACCGCTTCGGCCTCGAGATGAACTCCGAGCTCCTCGGCCAGCTCGCGACGCGCCGCGAGCTCGGGTGACTCGCCATCGTCCAGGCGGCCCCCGGGCAGCGCCCACTGGCCTCGATGGCGACCGAGCGCCGACGAGCGCCGGGTCAAGAGAAAGCAGAGCCGCTCTTCGTGGTCCGGCGCCAGCACCGCCGCCACCGCAGCATGGCGACGCCCTTCGAGAGGCAGTCCCCGAGCCTCCAGACCCTCGAGGCGCCCGCGAAGCTCGTCCGGCATTCCACCACCAGAGACCACGCGCGGCTTTCTACCATGTTGAACGTTTCTCAGGCTCTCAGGACTCAGGACTCAGGACTCAGGACTCAGGACTCAGGACTCAGGACTCCGCGGGAATGCGCAGGGTCTGGCCGACGTGGATCACGGTCGTGGTCAGGCGGTTCGCATCCATGATCGAACGCACGGTCACGCCGTAGGTGCCCGCGATCCTGGACAGCGTGTCGCCCGCCCGCACGCGGTGCTCGGCGCTAGCGCGACCCGCGCCGGGCGCCGGAACGCGCAGCCGCTGGCCGATCCTCAGGTGATCTCGCGCACTCAGACCGTTCGCCGAGGCGAGCGCTGAGACGGTGACCCCGAAGCGCTGTGCGACCGTCCAGAGACTCTCGCCTGCACGGACCACGTGCTCGCCCGTGTCGCCGTCGCCGTTGGTCGCGTCGGCGACGGCTGCGGGGGCGGAACCTGCCTGCGCGACCTGCAGCGGCGGCAGCCGCCCTCCCCTGCCATCGGGTATCTCGAGGACTTGACCGATGTGGATCCGATCCGGCCGCGACAGTTGATTGGCGCGCTGCAGAGCGACGACCGTGGTGCCGAACCGCTGCGCGATCGTGCTCAGCGTGTCGCCACTCTGAACGCGGTAGCGCGTGGCGAGCTGGCGGTCGAGCTTGCGATCCGCCGGAAGGTCGGCCCACGCGGTCTGGAATCGAGCCAGGCTTCCTCGGGGCACACGCAGCCGGTAGCCCGCCGGCACCATCAACTGGCCCCGCACGGTCTCCTCGGCAAGCGCCGGGTTGAGCTCGGCCAGCTCGTCGATCGGGATGCCGCTGAGCTTGGCCAGGTCGGTGAGGAGGAAGTAGGACTGAGCCGGAAATTCGTCGAACCGAAGCGGCGCCCGCGGCGTGACACCGGGGAACACGGTCTCGCGGTCGGCGTAGAGGGCGACCGCCGCGAGGAACTCGGCGTAGAAGTTCCTCGACGCGAAGCCGAACGTGCGACTGTTGTACTCCCTGACGATCCTGCCGATGTCGCGACTTCCGACCTGTCGGATCGCCCGTGCCATGCCGTTGGCGCCGTGGTTGTAGCCGGTGATCGTGATCGGCCAGGTACGCAGCGAGTCGTACTCGCGCACCAGCTTCCTGGCCGCACCATCGGCTGCGAGCAGCACGTCGGAGCGCTCGTCGACCGCGGAGTCGATCCGAAGGAGCCCGACCGAGGCCCCGCGGGTGAACTGCCAGGCCCCGGACGCGCCCACCTTGGAGCGCGCGCGGTAGTTGAACATCGACTCGATGAACGGCAGTCGAGAGAGCTCGATCGGCGCCCCGTGCGCGGCCATGATCCGCTCGAGCTCGCCCATGAACATCCCCGAGATCTCGATCGCCTCGGCGAAGCGATCGCGCTGCCCTGTCTGCCCTCGGATGCGCCGGATGGCCTGGCGGTACTTGGCCGCTCCCCCCGGGACCGTCGCGAACATGCCAGCGACGCGGGCCAGCTCCTTGGGGTCGGCGCCCGCGGAGTCACCGTTGGCGAGCCTGTTCAGCAACTCCTCCACGGCGCGCACGCCCGCCTTGACTCGCTCGCTGCGCTCGCGCGCCACCCGCAGGTCGGAGAGGCTGCCGTCGTAGAGGTCGCTGACGTCGACCACGCCGTACACGATGCCGAGGTGCTCGTCGTCGTGGAGCACCACCTGGGTGGTCGTGTACTTGCCGAAGACTTCGCGCCAGAACTCGATCGCTGGAACGAGGCTCTCGGGAACCGGGAACACCTTCGAGTCGATCGCCGGGTGGAAGGCGCCGACCTCGTTGGCACCGGCGGCCAGGGCCCAGGTCAGAGCCAGGCACGTCAGCCCTGCCGCCGCCCACCCGCGCCTCGAGCACCGCTTGCGCGGGTCGACGACGGATCTCCGGTCAGGGTCGAGGGTGGTCTGGTCGCTGGCCATGTTCCTTCCGACGTACGCCACGCTCCAGTGTTTCGCGCCACCGCTCTCGCCGGTCGGTCTCCTGGGCATCGGATCCGTGACAGCGCCCGGCCGCTGACGCGAGCAAGTCCTCTCGCCACTGAAGGATACCGTGTCGTCGCCAACTCGCAAGCCGTCCCTTCGGCTCCGTCGCGGCCCAGGCGGATCGCGACGGAGCCCCAGAGAGCAGGTCGGCCCGACTCAGTACCGGTAGTCGTCGCGCTTGAACGGTCCCTCGGGCGGGATACCGAGGTACTCCGACTGCTTCGGCGTGAGCTCGGTGAGCCGTACTCCGAGGTGCCCGAGGTGAAGCCTCGCGACCTCCTCGTCGAGCTTCCGGGGCAGCATCAGCACCCGCTTGCCGTACTTCTCGGCGTTGGCGTGCAGCTCGAGCTGGGCGAGCACCTGGTTGGTGAAGGAGCTCGACATCACGAAGCTGGGATGCCCGGTGGCGCAACCCAGGTTGAGCAGGCGACCCTCGGCGAGCACGAGCACGCCGTGACCGTCCGCGAAGCGAAACTCGTCGTACTGGGGCTTGATATTGCGCCGCTCGATGCCGGGCGTGCGCTTGAGGCCGGCCATGTCGATCTCGTTGTCGAAGTGACCGATGTTGCCGACGATCGCCTTGTCCTTCATGCGCGCCATGTGATCGGCGGTGATGACGTCGCGGTTGCCGGTGGCGGTCACGAAGATGTCGGCGGTCTCGACCACGTCCTCGAGCGTGGCCACCTGGTAGCCCTCGAGCGCGGCCTGCAGCGCGCAGATCGGGTCGATCTCGGTCACGATCACGCGGCATCCCTGGCCGCGCAACGCCTGCGCGCAGCCCTTGCCGACCTCGCCATAGCCGCAGACCACCGCGACCTTGCCGCCCAGCATCACGTCGGTAGCGCGGTTGAGCCCATCGATCAGCGAGTGGCGGCAGCCGTAGATGTTGTCGAACTTGCTCTTGGTGACCGAGTCGTTGACGTTGATGGCGGGGAACAGCAGCGTGCCCTGCTCCATCATCTGGTAGAGCCGGTGGACACCGGTGGTGGTCTCCTCGCTGACCCCGCGGATAGCAGCCGCCATGCGGGTGAAGCGACGCGAGTCCTCCTCGAGGCTGCGCCGCAGGAGATCGAGCGCGATCCCCCACTCCTCAGGCTCGTTCTCCGGGTCGAAAGCAGGAACCTTGCCCGCCTGCTCGAACTCCGCACCCTTGTGCACCAGCAGGGTCGCGTCGCCGCCGTCGTCGACGATCAGCGTCGGGCCGTCGTGGCCCGGCCAGCGCAGCGCCATCTCGGTGCACCACCAGTACTCCTCGAGCGTCTCGCCCTTCCAGGCGAAGACCGGTATGCCGCGCGGGCTCTCCGACGTGCCGCCGGTCTCGGGGCGCCCCACCACGACGGCGGCTGCCGCCGAGTCCTGAGTCGAGAAGATGTTGCAGGAGGCCCAGCGGACCCCGGCGCCGAGATCGGCGAGGGTCTCGATGAGCACCGCGGTCTGCACGGTCATGTGCAGGCTGCCGGTGACGCGGGCGCCGGCGAGCGGCTGCTGATCTCGGTACTGGGCGCGCAGCGCCATCAGACCAGGCATCTCGTGCTCGGCGAGCTCTATCTCCTTGCGACCCGACTCGGCGAGCCCGAGGTCGGCCACCTTGTAGTCGAGAGCGGTGGTGGACTTTACGGCGGTATCGGTCATGGTGACTCCTTGTAGCAACGTGGTGGCAGGTGGAAGGTGGTCGTGACGGAACGAGGAACGAGTGAGTGGAGCGTTCGATCCTTCGGTGATGTACGGACCTCGAGCCCGCGTGGTCGACTAGGTGAGTCCTCTTACCGCGGCCGGCTCGGCCGCCACTGGTGTCGGCTCCTGCAGGCGCGAACGAAGCGCGGGTTTGCGGCCGGAAACGACGAAGAGGCTCGGGCCTTTGGCCTGAGGATCGGCGGGAAGAGCGCGCCAGGTCACCGCTTCGAGC
>DATLFI010000440.1:0-8221 GCA_035524895.1 Thermoanaerobaculia bacterium
CCGTAACACTGAAGGCCTCCGTTGTCGCAGAATGGGCGACCGGCAGCACCTCGCCCAAGAGAGGCCACGCAATCAGGAGAGCTTGCAACGGCCGCCCACCTATGAACCTTCTCGACTGGCTCGTTCCGACGGTCTCCGTCCTTGGCGCCGTGAGCTCGGGGGTGTTCGCTCTCGCGAGCTTGCTCCTGACTCGGCGCATGCACCGAGCGGAGACCCACCGCGAGATCAGCGTCCTCTACGACCGGCTGATGGAGGTCCGGCTGGCGAACCCGGAGGTGCTGGCCCTGAGCCGTAGATGGACGCGGGAGGACCTGGACCGGATCTACGACCAACGATCGGCCGAGGACCGCGAGTGGGCGCGCTACTACAGCTACGTGGAGCTCTGCCTGGGCTTCTGCAACGCCGTCATCTACGCCCGATCTCGCAACCTACTCACTGAAGACGCATACCAGGGGCAGTACGAGCCGCTCGTCAAGCTATTGCTCACCGAGCATCACCCGATCCTCCGCGATCTCTTGGCAAGGGGAGGGAAGTTCATTTCTGCACAGATTCAGGCGTTCTGGCACGAGTTGGAAAGCGCGGGGTGGAACTGGGAGATCGAGCATGCTGCCCTCACGGACTCAGTGGGGCGTCGCGCCGGCTGAGCGGTTCTACTCCAGAGCCAGCTCAGGATCCTGGCCCTTATGCCACCCCGGCCAGCACGGCGACCGTGTCTTCGGTCCGCAGCTTGCCGGCAAGGGCGGCGGCCGGCGGTCAGGATTGTCGGGGCATGAGGTGAGCAAACGCTCGGCGGAAGAGGCCCAAGTAGAGGCCTGGTGGGGCGTGCCTTCTCGCTTCTGGAGCGCGAAAATCGACCGGCGCCGGAGCCTGGCCAGGGCCGAACATCTCCACAATCACCGTGATGTCGATGGAGGTTCCGTGTTTCACCCCAGCCGATGTGATGGGCTCGGTGCTTCGAAGGACCGTCCCATCGTACTCGAGGCGATAACCGAAGCTCAAGCCCACCTTTCCCCCCAGGGCTTCTTGTCGTTCCGGTAAAGCCAGTGCGGTTCGAACTCGTGCTTCGAGTTGCTCCCCGGTGATATCCGGCGGAACCTGAAGGAAGTGCTTCACTCCCAGGGATCGGTTGAAGACGTATAGATCGAGCGGGGAAGCATGTGTCGTGTGAACCGCCATGTGCTCCGGAGCGGGAAGGACTACTATGCCCTCGCGTTGCTCCGCGCGAATTCGAAGCCATAGCCTCGAGAGGCGCTCTACTGCGGAGTCCCAGTCGACGAACGCGTCGAGGCGGAGGCGCGACGCGAGGATCGCCGGGGGTGGAGTGTTGTCCAACCGAAGCACGAAAAGGAAGGCGCGGCGCTCCCGTATCTCGCGCTCCAGAGCGGCGCTCCACTCCAGGTCTACCCACGGCCGGTCCACCGACGAGGCCGAGACCAGGAGGACGAAGTAGTCCGAGTCTGCCAGCGCTTGTGACAGCGCGAGGGGGACGTTCGTGCCCGGAACAATTGCCTCCGGAGCGAAGAAAACTCGGATGCCCCTGGCCTCCAGGTCCGCAGCGAGCCTTTCGGCCTGGTCTCCATCGTTGCTCGCGTACGAGATGAAGACTTTGGGCCCCGCTTCGAGAGCAGGCAAGTTCATGGCTTGCAGCTCCAGCGGCGAGAACCTCGGCGGATCAGACGCCGCACCCACGAGGCTCGAGTTTGGTATCCGGCGTCACCATAGAGCGACCAGCAAGCCCATCGCGCGGGATGCTCTGGGTGAGGTACGCTGTCGATCAACTGGCCTCCGCCCTTCAGTACGGCCAGTTGAGCCATCTGTAGAGCTCGGTCGCGAGGCAGATCACCGAGCCGCTGGTGGAAGCAATCGAGAATCACCGAAGCCGGCCTGTCGGCTGCGACCCACCGGGCCGCAACGACCGCCGCCGCCCCTGCGGCCAGGCCGGCCCGAACCAACCCGATCCGTTCGTCACTTCCACGGCGTTCGAACATCCCCGACTCGCAAGCGCCGAGAACCAGCGTGCCGCAGGATTCCAGCGCCAAGTGCGAGAACTCCTGTGCGGTGAGGCGACCTTCTTCGCCGTTCGGTCCGGAGGCGACCTGCAACCAGGAGCTCGTGGCGTCGTTCGCATCGTGAGACCCGTGGCAGTCGAATCGCACGATGGGGAAGTGGTCGTTAGACAGCCTGCGAGCCAGGTTTTCGGTCGTGGCCAGCGAGTCGGCGAGCAGCTCGAACCTGTCATTCCAGCGTACCGTGAGGTCGGAGGCCGGTGGTCGAATCGCTAGACCTTTGTCCCCTCGGTTCCCCCGAGCCCGTTGAGCGAGTGGTCGGAGTGCGGAAAGACACGGCAGGTCCGTCAGAGCCCAACGGGTGACCAGGGGGGCTACTCCACGATCTTCAGCCACCGCGGGAAGGGCCACGAACGGGACGAGGCCCAGAGCGTCCCCGGCGACCACCGCTAGCCTCTGGAACCGGCGTGGAAGCTGGGCCAGGGTATTCACGACCGAGAGCGCTTCCGCCAAGCGGGCGAGGAGTCGAGGGATGAGGTCCGGTTCCTCTTGCACCAGGGACTCCAGGAGCTCAGGCGACCGCCAGCAGCCCTCCAGCTCTTCGATCAACTCGAACAACTGATGACGATCGATTGCGGCATTCGCCCAGTGGAGAAACCCATCGCCGAGGAGGACGTGGTGCAAGCGTTTGGGCGTGGCGTGAAGCATCCACACCGCCTGGTCGCGTGGCAACCGATCGGTCAGGTCCCGCACCCAACGCCAGCAGGCAGGTGGGTCGTGAATCGAGGGTAGATTCCGAAGCCGGCCTTCTTCTCCCGGCAATACCGAGGCGAGGATCGCTGCCCCGCGAGCAGCTTCCAGGGCTGCGACGAGACCGGGAACGGAACCGGGTCCGTTCTTGCCGACCAAGCCTGCCGCTACCTCGATCAGCTCGTCGTGCTCCGTGGCGTGCGTCTCGAGGTAGAGGAGTCGCATGGGGTCGGAACGTTGGCGGCGAGCGATGAGCTCGTCGGTTTGAGTGGCCCGTTGCCAATACCGACTCGCGGTGAGGAGGTCCCGGCGCAGAGAAGCATGGATGTGCCCCAGAAGCCGTATGGTTTCCGTATAGACTTCGGGCAAGGACGCTTCCCATGCTAACCGCTGAGCCCGGAGGAGGTGTCCGATGGCTTGACCGGCGGAGTCGGAGGGGTTGCCAGCATGGGGATGAGCTCGGAAGCCGCGAGCGACCTCGAGCTCGCCTGCTACCAGGGACCAGAGGGCTGCGGACCGCAAAGGACGGCAATGCGGACGCAGACTCAGGAGCTCACGTTCGGCTTCTTCGAGATCCCCGCTCTGGATCCTCGCTCGGATGCGGTGGACAGTTGCGTCGAGGCCCCGTCCGCCGGCATCTACGAAGCCCTCCGACTGGATACGAGCCACGCGATCCACGGCGGCGAGCGCTTCGAGTGAGTCCGGGGCCGACTCTGCCGCCTCTCGAAGGAGTGGTAGGAGGCGCTCAACTCGTTGCTCGTCGCCGAGGAGTCGATAAAGGAGGATCAGCTCGTGGAGGAGGGGAAAGCGGAGGGCTGGATCGAGGTCCACGGTCAGCCGAGAGGCTAGGAGCTCCGTTGCCTCTTCATAGCGCGCGTCCCGGCGCAACGCCCGGGCGAGAAGCAGCACCTGGTGAACCGCCTCGATGGGAGGGGACGCTAGGACCTCGTCCACCGCGGCAGAGCTTCCTGCCACCAGCGCCAAGCGCTGACGATCGGCGGCCACGGCGTTCAGACCGGCCGGGTCGCCCAGGGAAGCGAATCCTTTCTCAGCCGCAGTGAGGAGTTCCTCGGCGGCTTCCGGACCATCCTCGTCCCACGCGACGAGTGCCTTCAGGCGAAGCAGCGGTGGTCTGAGGTGCTCAGGGAGAGCTTCCTCGGGGGTGAGAGCTTCGGCTCGGACGATGGCCCGTGCACAGCTTCGAGTGTCGCCGAGAGCTGCGTAGGCTTCTCCCCGGAGGAGCTCGAGCTCCACTTGGCCAAGGAGATCGCCGGAGGCTTCTGCGACCTTCAGGTAGCCTTTTGCCGTCTCCAGCGCTTGAGAGAAGCGCTCGCGAGCCAGTAGCGCTTCCACGTGCTCGCAACGCAGGACACGCTGGAGCTGGGAGGCTGCGGCCCCGCTGCCTGTATTCTTCGTCGCCTCGACGTACCAGAGACTCGCCGTCTCCCAATCCTCATCCTCGAGAGCTCGCTGAGCCGCCGCGACGGCTTCAGCCAGAGGCGTGCCTGCTTGGACCTCGATCACACTCCAGGTCTCCTGCTCCGTGCCCGCGCCTCAGTCGGAGCAGCGTTCGAGCCGCTCTTCGTCCTCCTCGCAGTCGCTCGCGGCGTAGACCAACCGCGCTACGTCCAGACCCGCCGCGCGAACCGAGTCGACCCCGCCACCGCCGGCAAACCACTCTCCGCCGTCCCAGACCAGGATGTCGGGAGGGCTTCCACCACCAGGAGCCTCGGCCATCCTGACCACTCGCACACGCCATTCTCGCTGCGGAGCTCCAGCCACGAGATTTGATTCTTCCAGCGTTGCGGCGAAACGTCGCTCAAGATAGAGGGGGGGACCCGGAGGGCCACGAATGGAATTGGGATTACTCTCGGCGCCATACCTTCGGAGAAAGTCTCCGAGGTCGAGGGCCTCCTGGGCTTGTCCCAGGCTCACGACTCGCGGGCGTTCTACAATCAAAGCCTGGCCGTCGTCTTGGACCTTCACGAGGAGCTCTCGGGCCGAACCCTCCCCATCGAGGGCTGCGCGCAACCGGGCGTGCCACGGGTCTTGGGGGCGGACCAGGGTGAGTTCCCTCCCCTCGACCAAAGCAAGGCTCCCATTGTCCAGCGAAAAGGTTCGCGCGTACCCGTCCTCTATTGCAGCCCGACGAGCGGCGGCTACTCGGTTCCCCACTGCGGGCTCTAGCATAGCCGCCCCCTCGACCGTTCCGTCAAGACCGAATACAGGGTCGTCGGCCTTCACCGTGACACGATCGCGCTCCAGGTAGAGGAGGCCGCGCCGATCCTCGCCGACGAGCCTGGTGGGGAGGACCTCGGCTCCATCGTCCGGACGCCTCGCGACCGCGAGTCGCACCGGTTTGCCCAAGCCCCCGGGACCGCTCCCACCGCCCGGAGGCGAGGAGAGCCAGCCGCCGGAGCCTCCACCATCCACAGGTGGGATCCGGGGCGGCCCAGTGAAGCGAGCTCCGAACCATGTGACCGGGGCCCCGCCTTCTCCCGGCGCTCCGAGACGTAGTGCGAGATCCTGACCGGCCTCTGGAAGTCCCTTTTCGAGGGCAATCCAGCGGCCACCGGAGTCGGAATCGAAGCGCAGAAAAGCTCGCCCGGCTTCTCGATCGAAGAACGTGAGCGAGGCCCCCTCCGCCTGAGCCGCCGCCTCACCCAGCGGCCGCTGGCGGGCCAGGGCATCCTCGACTGCGGCTAGCCCGCGTCGGGCTCGGCCCAGCACCCCCGGTCGCCAGGTCACGGTCGCGACTCGAGACTCCGCCTCGACTGTCAAAGCCCCGACCTCCAAGTCTTGGACCACGAGGCGCTGGCGAAGCCGCCCCAGGGAAGCCGAGATGTCGAGTCGGAGCCTTCTCGGAGACGATTCGGCCACCCACGCCTTCAGCCGCCCCAGGGGCCAAACTTTCCGGCCCGAAGCCGTCACGTCCACGCGCGCGGCGTTGGACTCCACAGCACCCAGGGTCCGCCGGATGGTGTCCGTGCCGATGGAGCCCGAGCGTGTGGCTGCGGAGAAATCGGTCGCCTCACGAGTCAAGCCTCCTCGTGCAACCCGAGCGTTCAGCCGCGGGAGCTGGTCCCGCATCTGAGCGACTCGTTGCAGGCCGGGACCAGAGATGCCGCCGCTCCAAAAGATACCGCTGGATCCGCAGTCTTCGTAGTTGTCGGACCAGAGGACCAAGAGAGCCTCGGTTTCGAGGCCCTCAGGATTGACCCAGGGGAGATCGTGACTCCAGCGGAGGTCGGAATTCTGGCTGAGCCAATCCGCGAAGCGGAGATTCCGAAGAGCTTCCGAGGCCGCAGGCACAGGCAGGGCCAGATCGCCCCTGTCCGAGAGCCAGGAGAGGACGGCTCCCCAGCGCATGAGCTGATCCAAACGGTGGTATTGCGGCTCATAGTCGGCCATGAGCTGGTAATGCTGGTCCCACCACCACATGATGCGTCCGAATCTGTAGCTGGGTTCGATCTCCCGATCCGGCGCTTCGGGATCCTCTATGCGGCTGAACAACCGGGTGACCTGGGAGCCCAACTCCACGCGGTCGGTGTGGGGAGTCATACCCTCCTCCCGGAGCCCGAACCACAGTCGACCACTCTCATCCATTGTTGAGCAGTGGCTCCAGGGTGTCCTGGCGTCCAGGTCGGAGACGAAGCCTGGCACAGTCCCCGTGGGGGACCCGGTGCCTACCTCCATGGGCCACGCCTTGGCCACGAGGTCGGTGTAGAAAAAGGTCATGCCAGCCTCAGTGCCTCGGAGGCCACCGTCGTAGCGCGCGTACTGATAGAGGGGTTTGTCGCCGAGGAGAATTCCCACGAACTTGCCGTACTTCGGGTAGTCTGTTCCGAGCTTCTCGAAGGAGGTGCCGATTTCCTCCGCGATCCGCGCTTGCTTCTCCTCGTCCAAGGCAAATGTCGGATCTTGGGAGGCAGACTCTAAAGCTATCTCGAAATCATTCATCAACATCTCATATTCTTCAGTGAAAGCCTCGGCGTCCGGATATCCCGCATCTCGAAGGAGCCGCGCGACCGCCTCCAGGTCTCCGACCGGCGCCCCTGGGTCGAGCGAGAATCCCGGCTCCGACTCCAGCCCCAGGGCCGCGCGCTCATAACCTTGCTGAAGGATAGCCAAGTCCTCGGCGGTTATCTCCCCGCCGGGCGTGCCGGGCCAGGTCCAGCCTGCCGCCCAGAGCTGTGAATCATTGCGGACCCAGACGCGGGAAAGGTGCCGGGTCTCGGCGAGGAAGGTCTCGAGACCGTCTGGCTGGTCGATCCGTGTCTCTCTGTAACCACGATCCAGGCGAACCTGAGGTGTAGGCTGCGGCTTCTCGGTTCGTAGCGCGACCTGGTGCTTCCCGGCGTCGATCCGATATCGGTGGAGCTGGACCTGAGGTTCATCCAGCCCGGAGTCTTTCCTGTGGTCGTCGAGCAGCAATGCGATGGTTCGAGACTCGTAGGGATCCCGCTCCGGGACAAGGAGATGGAGCAGCCCCCGACTGTCGAATAGGGAACGACCCGGACCCACCTGATTCGTAGTGAGGTCGGCGAGCAACGGGTCGCGGAGCGGCGCCTTGTCGTACGCGTAGTCGCGAAGAGCCTCGGCGTCGAGATCCAGAAGAGCTGCGAGCCCCAGGACGGTCCAGTCCCGGATTTGGTCCTCTCGCTCTAGAGCTTCGAGATCCTCCAGCCACTCCGAGGCGTCGGAGTAGGACACCGAATAGTCGCCTGGCGAGAGCGGTCGTGGATCCGAGTGCGGTGGTATCAGGGTGGAATCTGGCCCTTCATCTCCTTCGTGGTCGTGTCTCCAAGGTGACCCCGACAATGCTATCCCGACCACGAGGACGAGGAACCCGACAACGAAGATGGCGAGTAAGCGGCGTACGACAGTCTTCATGACTTCGGTCCCTCCTGCATCGTGAGCTGCTTAGCCGGCGAGCGACGCTTCGCCGATGTCACCGGCCGGAGTTCGGTGGCTCTCTCCTATAGATGACGGACGCGGTCGGTCCATTTCTAGCCACTCGAAAAGGCGGTGAGTAGCTCCAGGGCTGTCGACCCGGACTCTCTCGAGGCGGGTCTCGGAGAACGGCTCAACTCGCGTTCAGTCAGGCGGGGACACACCTGCGAGTGCCGTGATCCCGATCAGCTCGGCGAACTTCTGGAGGTCGATGTTGCCGCCGGAGACGACGGCGACGACCGGGCCTTCGGTGCCTAGCTTGCCGGTCAGGGCCGCGGCGACGGGGAGGGCGCCGGCGCCTTCGGCGATGATCCGAGCGCGCTCGGCGAGCACGCGCATGGCGTCGCGGACCTCGTCCAAGGAGACGACGACGGTCTCGTCGACGACCTGGCTCATCCGCTCCCACATGCGTGGGAAGAGGCTCTTGCCGCCGGCGCCGTCGACGAAGGTGGCCTGCCACCCGGGGAAGACGAGGGGCTCGCCCCGGCGGTAGGAGAGGGCGGCGGGGGCGG
>DATLFI010000441.1:0-11934 GCA_035524895.1 Thermoanaerobaculia bacterium
GCTCTTGCGTTCCGCGAAGAGCTGGCGCAGCCGGTCGTAGAACCCCGCAGCCGCCTCGCGGGCCACGGTGTAGTCGGAGCCGATCGTGCCGCGCTGCTCGACCACCTGGCGTGCCGAGTAGAGGCGGGTGATACCTGCGAATCGCGGTCCTGCGAACCAACTCGCCGTCGCGGCGACTTCTTGCTCGAACGATGTCATGTGCCCGCCTCCTGCGCGGGCGAGCATACCTGGCGAGGCTCGGGAACCGATCGCGATAGGTCGAGACGGACCGCCGCCGGCCCCTAGCAGCCCGTGCTCACTCCGCCCGCAGAGCCTCGGTCGGGTCCACGCCCGCCGCGCGCAGTGCCGCACCCAGGCTCGCGAGCAACGCCACGACGGCGAGTACCGCAGCCACCGCGGCGAAGGTCAGCGGGTCGGTCGCCTCGATGCCAAACAGCAGCGCGGACATCCAGCGCGTCAGGCCGAACGCGGCCGCGAGGCCGAGCACGATGCCGCCGCCGGTCAGCAAGATGCCGTAGCGCACCATCATGCCGCTGACGTCGGCGCGCCGCGCGCCGAGCGCCATGCGCACGCCGATCTCGCGGGTACGCTGGCTGACCAGGTAGGAGATCACGCCGTAGATGCCGACCATCCCCAGCACGAGCGCCACCCCGGAGGCGATGCCGAGCATCACCAGCGTGAACGAAGTGCGCGCCAGCGAGTCGTCGACGATCTCCTGGAGGGTCTTCACCCTCGCCAAGGGCAGGTTGCGGTTGACCGACCACACTGCCTCGCGCACCTCGGGCAGGAGGCTCTTGGGGTCGGGACGCACGGTCCGCACGGCGAAGGCCAAGGAGCGCTGCACGAAGGTGCCCGCCTCCCAGAACTCCTCGATCACGAACGGCCAGTAGACCACTGAGGTCTCCGGCTGGTCGAGGCCGTCGTCGTGCACGTCGGCGGCCACGCCGATGATCTCCCTCCACGTCACCCCGCCCTCGACGAGCCGGGGGTTCCGAATCCGCTTGCCGATCGCCATCGCGGGATCTCCCCAGTGCTCGCGCGCGAAGTTCTCGGTCACGACGACGACGCGAGCCTTGGAGTGGATGTCGGCCCAGGTCATCGAGCGTCCCGCCAGGATCGGGTTCCCCAGCGTTTCGAAGAAGCCGGGAGCGATCCACTTGAAACGGTGGATCGGGGGCAACTGCCCTTCCGGCGTCGGATGATCCTCGACATAGATCGGGTCGCTGCTGTTCCACCCGTCCATGGTGATCGACGAAGAGGCGCCCACCGACACCACGCCCGGTATCGCGCGCAGGCGCTCGGTGATCGCCTCGTGGACCGCGACCACTCCCTCGAAATCCTCGACCTCGGCGCTCGGGACGGCGATGCGGAAAGTGAGCACCTCCTCGGGTCCCTCGAAGCCGGGATCCACCTGGCGCAGAGCAAGAAAGCTGCGAATCATCAGCCCCGATCCGACCAGCAACACGAGGGCGAGCGCCACCTGTCCCACCACCAGCGCATGCCGCAGGCGATGCCGCTCGCGACCGGCACCACCGCCACGTCCGCCCTCCTTGAGCGCGGCCACCAGTCCCACGTCGCGCATGCGCAGCGCGGGCAACAGACCGATCAGCAGGCCGGCGACCAACGAGAGGACGACGGCGAACGACAACGCTCTTGCGTTCAGGGCGATCTCCGAGAGCCTGGGAAGCTGCGAGGGTCCCAAGCTCACGAGCAGGCGCACGCCCCCGTACGCGAGCGCCACGCCACCGAGCCCTCCCAGCAGCGCGAGAGACATGCTCTCACCCAAGAACTGCCGCGCGACGTGTCCGCGCCCGGCGCCCATCGCCGTGCGCACCGCGACCTCGCGATAGCGGCCCTCGGCACGGACCAAAAATAGGTTCGCGACGTTGGCGCAGGCGATGAGAAGCACCAGCCCGACCGTGCCGAGCAGCACCCAAAGCACCTCGCCGACATCGCCCACGATGTCCTCCTTGAGCGAGTGCACGTCGGGTCCGAACTGCGCGTTGACCAGCATCTCGAGCGGCACGCCGCCGGGGAAGCGCTCCGTGGCCAGCGGGATGAGCCGTGTGATCTCGGCCTCGGCCTGCTCGATAGAGGCGCCCGGCCGCAGCCGGGCGATCGACTCGTAGGAGAAGTTGCCCATGAACACCCGCGATCGATCCCACTGCGGGGGGAACCAGATCGCCGTCTCGGTGCGGAAGAAACGGAAGTGCTCTGGCGCTACGCCGATGATCTGACGCGGACGGCCCTCGACGGTCAGGGTCTTGCCGATGGCCGAGGCGTCGCCGCCGAACCGACTCTGCCAGTAGCCGTAGCCCAGCACGACGGTAGCCGGAGCTCCGAACTGATCATCTTCGCGGCTGAAGAAGCGACCGATGTGCGGCGCCACACGCAGCAGCGGAAAGAAACCGTCGGTGACCAGCATCGCCCGCACCTGCTCGGGCTCCTCGAGACCGGTCACGGCCGCCTCCTGGCCGCTATAGATCGCGACGTCCTCGAACACCGTAGCGGTTCCCTCGTCGCGATAGGTGAAGTAGGCCGCCGGTGACATGTTGACCCGGTCGAAGCCGAGCCCAGGAGCGACGTGCCACAGTCCAACCAGCCGCTCCGACTCAGGGTATGGCAGCGGCCGGACCAGCACCGCGTCGACCACCGTGAAGATTGCGGTGGTGGCGCCGATCCCGAGCGCGAGCGTCACGACTGCGATGCCGGTGAAGCCGGGGGTACGCGCAAGACGGCGCGAAGCCTGGCGGATCAGACGGAAGAGCTGGGGCATGGAGACCTCCGAGGGACACGCGCCGTTGTGGCGCGATCCCGGCGCCTATCTGGATCAACGAGCGACCACCCGAGCGGGTTACCAGCCGCGCGTCTCGAAGTACTCGAGAGACCCGGGTCCGGTTTCAGTGGGAACCGGCCTCTACTTCTCGCTGAGCCGCCACACCCCGCTCCAGCTCTCGCCCGGCGGGTGCCGCATCAGCCGCCGACAGCGCTCGACATAGAGCTGCGAGAGCGCGTCCCCCGGATGGAGCTTGAGCGCCTGTTCGAAGGCCGAGCGCGCGCGGTCGAAGACGCCGCGGCGGTAGTGCTCCTGTCCCAACTTGAACAGGCTCAGCACCTCGGCGATGTTCGGGAAGCTCCCCTCGGTGTGGTAGTCGAGCACCTCGTAGAGGACGCTCGGCTCGGTCTTGCCCTTGACGATCACGCGGTCGGCCTCGCGCGACCGGTAGGTCCCCTTGAGCCGCTTGTAGGTGTTCTCGCTCACCAGGATGTGGGCGCCGTACTGCTTGCAGGCGCTCTCGAGCCGGGAAGCCAGGTTGACGCCGTCACCGATGACCGTGAAGTCCATACGCTTGGGCGAACCGATGTTGCCCGACACCACGGTGTCGGTGTTGAGGCCGATCCCGATGTCCACCGGCTTGAGGCCGTTCTCCAGCCGGCGGCGGTTCCAGGTCGCCAGCTCGCGCATCATCGCAACCGCCGCCTTGACCGCGCGGTCCTCGTCGTCGTCGTGCGGCAGCGGGATGCCAAAGGTGGCCATGATCGCGTCGCCGATGAACTTGTCGAGCATTCCGCTCTCGCTCTGGATGCAATCGACCATCAGCGTGAAGTACTCGTTGAGCAGGCTGACCGTTCCCTGCGCTCCCAGCTCCTCGGTCAACGACGTGAAGCTGCGAATGTCGGAGAACAGCACCGTCGCGAGCGCCGACTGGCCGCCCAGGATCTCCTCGCCCTCCGCCAGCAGCCGGTCGGCGAGCGCAGGGTCCATGTAGCGCGCCATGGTCGACTTGATCCGCTTCTCGCGACTGATGTCCTCGACCAGGAGCATGGTTCCCAGCTTCTCGTCCTCACCGGAGACCAACGGCACCACAGTGAGGTTCACCGACACGCGCTCGCCGCCGATCTGGAGCACTCCGTCGACCACCACCTCGGACTCCTGCTTCTCCTCGACGCGACGCACCTTGTCGAGCACCCAGGTGTTGGCAGCGCCCAGCCACTCGGCCGCGGTCCTGCCCAGCACGCTCGAGCTGTCGATGCGGAAGATGCGCAGCCCGGCGGCATTGCAGGTGATCACCCTCTCGTCGCCGTCGAGGGTGATCACGCCGTTCGACATGCTCTGGAGCATGCTCTCGTTGTAGTTCTTCATGTTCTGGACGTCGGCGAACAGCTTGGCGTTCTCGAGCGCGATCGAGACCTGCGCCGTGAACGCCTTGAGCCGCGATTCGTCCTCTGATGTGAACGGCCCGCCTCGTTTGTTCAGCACCTGCGTCACGCCGATGCGCTTGCCGTCCTTGTTGACCACGGGCACGCACAGGATGGAGCGGGTGAAGAAGCCCGTGCGGCGGTCGAAGGCGGGATTGAAACGCAGGTCGGCGTAGGCGTGTGGGATATTGATGGTCTCGCCGCTGGTGAACACGCTGCCCGCGATGCCGGTGGTGTTGGGCAGCCGGATCTGCTGCGCGCCAAGCCCCTCCCCGACCTCCGACCACAGCTCCCCGGTCTTTTCCTCGTTGAGGAACAGGGTGGAGCGCTCGGCGTTGAGCATGCGCGTGACGACGCCCATGATCTTCCGCAGCAGGGCTCCGAGGTGGATCTCCGAGGACACCTCCGACACCACGTCCAGGAACTGGCGCTCCTGGACGCGTGACTCCTCGATCCGCTCGACGAGCTGGGTGCTCTGGAGCGCAATCGCGGCCTGCGTGGCCATCGCCTCGAGCAGCGCGAGGTCGTCTTGGCTATAGCGCCCCTCCTTACGGTTGAGCGCCTGCACCACACCAATCACCTCACCGTTGACGGTGCGCACGGGCGCGCAGAGCATGCTGCGCGTGACGTAGCCCGTGCGCTCGTCGACGCTGCGGTCGAAGCGCTCGTCCGCGTAAGCGTCGTGGACGATGCGTCCGGTGCCGGCCTGGAACACGTCGCCGATCACGCCGCTCGAGTTCAGCACTCGGATCTCGCGCCGGTAGTCGCCGAACACCACGCGCGAGTACAGCTCGCCGGTGCGCGCGTCGTTGAGGAAGAGCGTGGCGCGCTCGGCGCCGGTGGCTTGCGCGACCATGTCCACGAGGGTCTCGAGCACCTCGTCGAGGGTCGCTGTCGCGGCCACCCTGCGCGAGACGTCGAGCAACAGCTCGAGGCGCTCCATGTAGTGGTCGGCATCGCGCGAGAACGGTAGAGCTTCCACTTCGGTCATCGGGCGCTCCTGGTGGCGGGCTCGCGCGTCACTGCTGCGTGTACGCGCCGGCCGCGCCCGGGCATGTAGGCCTCCTCGTTCCCCGTCACAGGGAGAGGTCGCATGAGAGGCGGCCGGCAGCCGCCGGATCCCCAGCCGTCAAGGAACCGCGTTCCTGCCGATCCTGGACACGAACGCTCAGGCATAGCGTGGGGGCTCGGGGCGTTCAAGATCGTCCGCCAGGCGTCGAAGCGCTCACGAATCGAGCGAGTCGGCCGCGGAGGAAGGAAACTGTGTCCTGCAGGTTGCGACGCTCGCTCGACTGCAGCCGCTCGAGCTGGCCCACCTTGTCCTGGTGCATGTAGGTTGCGACCTCCAGGCGCCGGCGAAGCTCGAGGATGGTTTCCTGGAGCTGCCGCACCTGGTCGCGAAACTGCGCCGCCTCCGCCTCGCGCTGCCGCGTCTCGGAGTCGCGCACCCGCTCCACCTCCGTGCGCAACGTGCGCACGGTCTCCCGCAGCTGCTGCAGCTCCTCGCGGGATTCGGCGACCGCCTGCCGCACCATGCGCACGCGCTCCTCGCCCACCCGTTCGAGCTCCGTCCTGAGGCTGGTGACCGTCTCGCGTAGGAGCTCGATGTCGCCGGCAGCAGCCGCGCGCTCGCGCGCCGCGGCATCGGCGCGCTCCAGCCTCGTGAGCTCGAGCTCGTCGCGCAACCGCACGATCGTCGTCTGCAGGTCGCGCGCCTGCTCTGCGGCGGCCGCCCGCTCCCGCGTCAACTCGACCAGGCGCTCCTGGGTGGCGCGCTCGAGACGTTCGCGCAACGCCACGATGGTCGAGTGCAGCTGTCGCTGCTCGGCTTCGTGTCGGAGTGGATCGGCACTCATGGCTCGGGCGGTCCAGCAACAGTGTAGCCGTAGCCGCGGCCAGCGCGGCGCCGACCGCCGCAGCGGCGGCCTGGCGCCGCGCCAGGCGGTCCCCGAGTCAGGGTCGCCGCAGCTCGGTCACGAGCATGCGAGCGGTCCGACCGACGGCGTCGGCGAGGATCTCGTCGAGGTCCTGATCCGGAAAGTCTGTGCCGAGGACACCCTCGGCTCGCAGGGTTGCCAGGCCGTGCACGGCCGCCCAGGCCACGAGCCCGACACGCCGCCCCTCGTCCTCCGAGAGAGGGCGCCCAGCCAGGTCCTGGAGGGTGGCGAACAGGTAACGGAACGACCCTTCTGCGACCTCCGGCCGATCCGGGAAGGTCTCGACACTGCACAGCTCGTCGCAGTGCATGGTCTGGAACTCCGCGGGGCTCTCCGCCGCGAAGCGCAGGTACGCCAGGCCGAGCGCGCGCAGGCGCTGCTCCGGGTCGGCGATGCCCATTTCGGTCGCCATCAGCGCAGAGAGGCCGCCGAATCCCTCCCTGGCCACCTCCGCCAGCAGCGCGATCCGGTCGGGAAAGTGGTGGTAAGGAGCGCGGGGGCTCACGCCTGCCCGGCGCGCCACCTCGCGGAGGCTGAAACCCGTGACGCCCCGTTCCACGAGCAGCTCACGAGCGGCCGTCAGCAGGCAGCGCCGGAGATCCCCGTGGTGGTAGGCGCGGCACGGCGGGTCGGCCGTTTTCGTACTGCTTCCGGACATCGTCCCAGAAGGTACCAGGGGACTTGCAACCGCGCAATGTATTCGGCGTATAATTGCGGTGTAAGCGGCGTATAGATCCCGGCAAGCAGCCTGCCGCCTCTCAGACCGGGCCAGCGCCGCCTCCGCAGTGAAGGAGGACCGACCATGACCGCCGACAACTTGTACATCAGAAATCGATCGACCGGCCAGTTCATCTACACGGCCCGTGGCGTGGGGATGGTGCTCGGCGGGCTTCTGGTTGGCGCGTGCTTGCTCGGTACCCCGGCGCTCGCCCAGCAGCCAGCGCCGGATCCCGTATGGTTCGGCCAGGAAGCCGCGATCGAGGAGCTTCTCCGCCACGGCGAGGTAGTGGCCAGCAAGGAGCTCGGAGAGGGCATCACCAGGCCGCTCAAGGTCACGCTGCTCCACGAGGGCCGTCAGCTCGACGCAATCTGGAAGCCGCTCGGCCGTTTCAATCCCGCCAGCCTCGAGCGATACGAGGCCGAAGTTGCCGCGTACCGGCTCAGCCGCTACCTGGGCCTCGACATGGTCCCGCCGACCGTGCCCCGTCGTATCGGGAACCGGCTGGGATCGGTGCAGATGTGGGTACACGGCTACAAGCAGGCGGCGAAGGTCGAGGGCACGCCGCAGAGTCAGGAGCTGGGGGATTGGACCAGGGCCGTAGCACGCATGAGGTTCTTCGACGAGCTGATCGACAACCCCGACCGTCACGCTGCCAACTACCTGGTCGACGACACTTGGAACGTCGTGCTGATCGACCACTCGCGCGCCCTGTACTTCGACAACCGGGGACCCATGCGCCAGGCTGAGCCGCCGAATCGCTTCGACCGCTCCCTGGTGGACCGCACCCGCGAGCTCGACATGCCAGAGCTGCAGGCGCTGCTCGGCGACCTCTTTTCCAAGTCCGAGCTGCGGAACGTGCTCCACCGTCGCAACGTGCTCCTGGCGCACGTCGACGACGTCGTGTCGGCGCGAGGCGAGCTCGCTTTCTACGAGCCCTGAACGGCTCGGGCCGCGGACCGGCCGGAGCTCCCCCGGCCGGAGGATGACCCGGACGCCTCGGCCTCGCGATCCAGGTCGTGATCCGACTCGCCGTCCTCGCCCGCGACGAGCAGGCGCAGCGTGAAGCCGATACCGTCGAGATAGCGAGCGGCGAGCCTGAGGTCCGCCACCGCGAGGGTCGCGCTCTGCCACCAAGACGCGGGCAGCACGAGTGTCAGCGAGCGCTTACCGACGGCGGCCGTGAGCCGGGGCAGCGGCTCGGGGCTGCGGCTCCGATGCAGCGATACCGCTACCCGCAGCAACGCCGCCAACCGCTCGACCGGCCGGCGCCACTCGTCGGGTAGCTCGTCCAGCACGCGCATAGAGAGCTTCCGTCGATGGCTACGTACTACGGCCGCCACCAACTGCTGCTCCTGCAGCGAGAATCCTGGCAGGTCGGCGTTGGAGACGATGTACGCGCCGTGCTTGTGGTAGTGGCTGTGCGCAATGTCGAGGCCGATCTCGTGTAGCCGAGCCGCCCAGAGCAAGATCCGGGCTGGCTGCTCCCCCTCCAGATCCCAGTCGGAGGCGACCTGCGCCAGCAAGGCTCGTGCGGTCTCCTCGACGCGAGCGGCCTGGGCTGCATCGACCTGGTATCGGTTTGCCAGCGCTGTGACGGAGCGCTCGCGAGGGTCGCGGAGCTGGAGCCTCCCCAGCAGGTCGTAGAGCACACCCTCTCGAAGCGCCCCGTTCGCCACCTCCATGCGCTCGATGCCGAGCGCGCGAAACACCGCCAGGAGCACCACGACTCCGCCAGGAAACACCGGCGCCCGCTCGGCCGAGAGCCCATCCAGCCGCGGCGTTGCCCCGCCGTTCTCGAGCAAGGTGTCGCGCAACCGCTCCAGGACGGTCGGCGTGATCTCGCCGTTCGACCAACCTGCGGCGCGCGCCACGCTCGCGATCGCCCGCACCGTTCCCGACGACCCCACTGCCTGGTGCCAACCCAGCTCACGGAACCTCACCTGGAGATGCTCGAGCTCCTGCATGGCCTCGAGCTCCGCTCGCTTCCAGCGTTTGCGCTTCACACCGTTCGAGAAGTGCCGCAAGCTCATGCCGACACAACCCATGTAGAGGCTCTCCATCAGCACCGGCCTCGGGCCCTCGCCGATGATCAGCTCGGTGGAGCCGCCGCCGATGTCGACGACGAGCCTACGGCCCTCCCCTCCAGCCAGGCTGCCCGCCACCCCGAGGTAGATGAGCCTCGCCTCCTCGATACCAGAGATCACTTCGACCGGATGCCCCAGCGCACGGCGGGCGGCGCGCAGGAAAGAAGCCGAGTTGCGTGCGCGCCGCAGCGTGTTGGTGCCGACCGCTCGTACCGCCGCCGCCGGCATGTGGCGGAGCTGCTGGCCGAATCGCCGCAAGCAATCCAGCGCGCGTTCGGTCACCTCGGGCGTGAGGTTGCCGTCCCGATCGAGACCGGCGGCGATGCGCACCGACTCCTTGCGCCGCTCGACGAACGCGAGCTGGCCCCCGCTGTGGCGGGCCACCACCAGATGGAAGCTGTTGGAGCCGAGATCGACGGCGGCGACCTGGTCGGGAACGGGGCTGGTTTCGAGACTCATGGAGAGGCTGTTGGCTTCGACCATCGGAGTCTACGCGTGCCCAAGAACGAAGGGCTGCGGGCTCGCGTGACGGCCGCAGTCAACGGTCGCGCAGCCTCCCGATCCTGCTCTCGAGGGACCGCTGCAACTTCTCCGCAGCGCCAGCCGCCGCCTGCTGGATCGTAGCCGCCTCGTGGCTCACTGCGATCGGCTGGAGGTCGGCGAGGCGTGCCTCGAGCAGGCAGCGCTTGTCGTCGACGCCGAACTTGCCGCTGTTCTCGTCGCTGAGGTGGACTTCCACGCGCGTGACCTGCGTGCCGAACCGGTCCAAGGCTCGGCTCACCACGGCCTCCAATTCCTGGACCAGCTCGTCGCTCGCATCGATGTTGCTATCGGTGTTGATCTGAATCTGCATGGACTGGGCCTCCTGCTTTCTCTTCACCCAACTCGCTGTCGATCCCCAGCGCCTTCGCCCTATCGCTCCAGAGCTTCCGGGCCAGAGCTCTCATGTCGCCGACCTTGTCCTTCTCGTCCAAGATCTCTATACCGATCAAAGTCTCGATCAGGTCCTCCAGCGTCACGAGGCCGACTGCACCGCCGTGCTCGTCGAAAACCAGGGAGATGTGCTGGCGCTCCTTGAAGAACCGCTCCAGCAGCATCGGCAGAGAGACCGTCTCGGGAACCGCCAGAATGTCTCGCCGAAGCGAGCTCAGCAGCTCGTCTTTTCGGCCCTCCGCGGCTCCCAACAGGATGTCGTACCGCAAGACGAAGCCCGTCACGTCATCGAGAGCCGTCTTGTAGATCGGGATGCGAGAGAAGCGGCTCTGCCCCACCCGCTCCACCGCCTCCGCAATGGTGGTGTCCTCGGGCAGTGCAGACACCACCGGGCGCGGCGTCATGATGTCTCTCGCTTTCAGGAACCCGAACTCGAACAGGTTTCGGATGACTCGCGATTCCCGCGCAGCGAGCTGACCCGTCTGCTCGCCGATGCGTGCCATGGCCAAGAACTCGTCTCGGCTGAAGATGTGCGGGCTCTTTCCTCTGGCGATGAACTTCGTCACCTTCTCCGAAACCCAAACCAGGGGGTACATGCCCACGATCAGGGCCTGAACGAACATCATCGTCGGGCCCGCGAGCCTGCCCCAGTAGACCGCGCCGATCGTCTTGGGAACGATCTCCGAGAGGAAGAGAATCATCAAAGTGATGACAGCGGAGAAGACGCCGAACCATGCACTGCCGAACACGAGTGTGGCCTTGGCACCGGCACCGATCGCCCCGACCGTGTGGGCGATGGTGTTCAGCGTCAGTATGGCCGCCAGGGAGCGGTCCACCTGCTCGTACTTCAACCGCGTGTACAACGCCGCTCGTGTCGGCCGCCGCGCCCTCAGATCCTCGATGTACGAGGGAGTGATGCTCAAGAGGACGGCCTCGGCCACCGAACAGAGAAACGAGAACGACAGCGCCAGCGACAGGTAGAGCGCCAGCGCCACCGCATCGGCGCGCGAGCCGGACGGAAGAGTCGACCCCCCTGCCGCGCTGCTGCCGGCGGCGAGCGCTGTTCCGGTGATCGCCAGCGACAACACCGCGAGCGCCAGCCAATAGCGTTTCCGAGCGCTCTGGTTCGACACGATGGTGTTCAGAACATCACCGGGTGCAGACGGAAGAACCCGTAGGCAGCTCCGGCACCGATCGCCAGACCCAACCACGGCAGCTCCTCCAACACGAGGCGGGTTCGCCCGGTGAAGATCGCAGCGAACGGCAGGAGCGAGCTCTGGGCGAAGAATGCCTCGAGCCGGGGGCCCTCGCTGGCGCGCCTGCGACGGTCCTGGTGAGCGCAACCGAGCACGGTGTAGGCCGCGAGTCCGCCAAAGAACGCGATGTCGGTCGCCCAACCGAAGAGCAGGAGGTGTCCGGCCGCGATCCACGACACCGGCATGAACAGGGGGTGGCGGGTGATGCGCGTCAGACCGTAGGGCTCGAGCCGCGAGGGAGCTCCCATCGCGAACGGGCTGGGCTGGAAGAAGGAGAAGATCGTCAAGGTGAAACCGAGCCCGGCAAGAGCGAACGCGACCCACCACACCGCGCTGACGTTCCGCAGCGACCACAGGAGCGGGCCAGCGTGTCGGTTGGCCACATAGACCCATACCAGCGGCACGAAGGTCGCGAACGAGACGAGTGAGTACAGGCCGACGTAGCCGCCGCGACCCAGTCGCGCCACCAGCCGCTCGCGCACACCCTGGCTCGTGGGCACCGAGTGCGTGATCCCAAAGAGCAACCAGAGAAGCAGTAGCGCGAGAGTGGTGTTCAAGACATCGACCTCCAGCGACCGTCCGCGGACATGCTAGCCGGACTCTCCTCGACCAAGGTACAACCTTGCCGTGCGGCCTTGCGATCTAGGAGCCCATGGTGGAACCCCCGTGGGCTGTCCCGAAAGGGCCTGCTTTCATCTCCCGTAGGGTGGGCCGCGCCCGACGTTCTCCTGTTCGGCAACGCGCGGCCCGCGCGCGCTCGGCGCGCGCTTCCGGGGCAGGGCCCGGCCGCTACGGCAGTCGTC
>DATLFI010000442.1:0-3639 GCA_035524895.1 Thermoanaerobaculia bacterium
CGTCCACACGACGGATGATGCGGAGGAGTAGGGCCGAGCGACGGGTGCGTAGTCCTTCGTGACCTCTCCCGATCGCAGCGACCGCCGGTTTAGCGATGCCGGCGGCTCGCGCCGCCGGTCAGGACTGTGGCTCGGTCCGGCGCTGGCGCTCGCGACGTACGCCGCGCTCTCGGCAAGCGCGCTGTCGCATCCGGGCCGCGCGGTGGCCGCGGTCGCCGTGTTGATGGGCGTGCTGTGGCTGACCGAGGCCGTGCCCATTCCAGCCACGGCGCTGCTGCCGATCGCGCTGCTGCCGCTTCTCACCGGCGGCGAGATCGGAGTGCGTGCGGTCGCGGCGCCATACGCGCACGACCTCATCTTCTTGTTCATGGGTGGCTTCCTGCTCGCGCTCGGGATGGAGCGTTGGGGGCTGCACCGTCGGGTCGCGCTCCACATCATCCTGGCCATCGGCGACCGGCCGTCGACGGTCGTGCTCGGGTTCATGGTCGCGAGCGCCTTCCTGAGCATGTGGATCTCGAACACCGCGACGGTGGTGATGATGCTCCCGATCGCGTTGAGCGTGGTCGAGCTGGTGCGCGCGCGACTGGAGGGCAGCGACGCGGTCGGCCGCGGCGAGTTCCACTTCGCGATCGCCCTGCTGCTGGGGGTCGCGTATGGCGCCTCGATCGGCGGCACGGCCACGCTCATCGGCACTCCGCCGAACCTGATGCTCGCCGCCTTCGTCGCCGACAACCTGGAGGGCGAGATCACATTCGGTTCCTGGCTGCCTCTCGGTCTGCCGTTCGCCTGGGGCCTGTTGCCTATGGCGTGGCTCGTCCTCGTGCGCGTGGTCTATCCGATCCGCGTGCGCGAGATCCCCGGCGGGCGCGCGTTCATCCGCGAGGAGCTGCGGCGGTGCGGGCCGATGCGCTGGGCCGAGCGTCTGGTGCTCCTCGTGTTCCTGTTCGCCGCGGGGGCGTGGATCCTGCGCTCGCCCCTGGCAGGAGTGACGGTTGGTGGCATCCAGCCCTTCGCCGGGCTCACCGACGCCGGCATCGGGATCTTCGCGGCCTTGCTGCTGTTCGTGCTGCCGGCGCCCGGCGAAGGCGGCGAGCGCCTGCTCGACTGGGAGCACGCCGTCAAGTTGCCGTGGGGCGTGCTGCTGCTGTTCGGGGGTGGCCTCAGCCTCGCCGAGGCGATGCAGCGTGGTGGTGTCGACAGCTTCGTCGGCGACCAGATCGCCCGTTTCGAAGGCGTCCCCGATCTGGGGCTCATGGCGTTGGTCAGTGGAGTGGTTCTGCTGCTCACCGAGATGACGAGCAACACCGCCACCACCGCCACCTTCCTGCCGATCCTCGCAGCCTCCGCGGAGGGTCTCGGCGTCGACCCGATCCGGCTCGTGGTGCCCGCGGCTCTGGCGGCGAGCTGCGCGTTCATGATGCCGGTGGCGACGCCGCCCAACGCCATCGTGTTCGCTTCCGGTGAGCTGACCATCCGTCAGATGTGCCGGGCCGGCATCTGGCTCAACTCCATCGCGCTGGCGTGGATCCTGGTCCTGGTGACGCTGTTCGGCGATCGCCTGCCCGGGCTCTGAGCGGGCTTCGCGAGAGCTGTCACGGCCAGTCGACGGGCACGCGTATCACGCGCTCCTGGTCGTCGCGCAAGAGCACGTAGCCCTCGCGGCGACCGAACAGGTAGAGGTCGCGTAGCAGCTCGACATCGCGCCGGCAGTACTCCTCGATCAGGTCGAAGCGACCCTCGCGGTACCACGCAAGGCTCTGCAAGCCGTCGCCGGACTTGCCGGCTCCCAGCGTCTCGCGCGCTAGCCGATCGAGGCTGACGCGCTCGCCCACGATGTCGCGGACCTGCTCGAACAGGTCGAGGGTCGGCAGGACCTGGCAGTAGTCCTCGCCGGTGTACCCGGAGATCACGGGGTAGTCGAAGCGGATGACGTTGAAGCCGATCACGAGATCGGCGGTGCGCAGCGTCTCGACCAGCTCGCGGACGTGCTCCTCGCGGTAGACTCGAAAAACGCCTCGCTCCATCGAGCAGGTCACGGCCAGGGCGACGCCGAGGCGGTGCAGCCGGTGCCAGCCGCCGACCTCCTCGGCGGAGCGCTTCGTCTCGACGTCGAATAGCACCGTGGTGTGCACAGCGCGCGGCAGCGGCCGGCGAGAGCGCGGTGGAGCGGCGGTCGTCGAGGCGACGGCCTCGCTGGCGACGCGTTGGCCCGAGGGCTCGGCGGTACCGGTGCCTGGCAGCGAGCCGAGGTCGAAGAGATCACGCCGCGGACCGCCTGCGCCAGACGGTAGCGCCGCCGGCGCGACGACCAGGGGCTGTCGCACGCGCGAGAACGCCGCGGGGTCCACCGGCGCCGCGAGGTCGAGCACCGGCGGCTCGATCGCCGTCGTGGTCGGCTCCTGGGCGAGCAGCAGGCGGAGCAACAGGAGCGCACCCGCCTTGTCGAGCGGGCGGTTGCCGTTGCCGCACTTCGGCGACTGCACGCAGCCCGGGCAGCCGTGCTCGCAGGAGCATCGCTCGAGCAACGACGCCACGCGTCCGAGCAGCTCCGGCAGCCGGGCGAATCCGGCCTCGGCGATGCCCACGCCTCCCTCGTAGCCGTCGTAGAGGAACACCGCGCCGCAGCCGACCTGCGGGTGGAACGGCACGGAGACGCCGCCCAAATCTCCGCGGTCGCACAGCGCGAGCGCTGGGAAGAGCGAGATCGCGGCGTGCTCGCCAGCGTGGAGCGCGCCCATGAAGTCGAGCGCGCGGTCGCGCAGGGTCTCCTCGCAGGCGCGCGGCGACGACCACCACAGCGCCACGGTCTCGAACTCGACCGCCGGCAGGTCGAGCGCCTCCTGGCCGAGTCGCTCCTGGTCGGCGATGCGCTTGCGCTCGAAGCCGACCACCCGCTCGGTGACGCGCACGCGCCCGAGCCAGGCGGCGAGCGGGCCGTCGCGTCGCTCCGCCAGCACCTCGAGAATGGTGGTGGTCTTCTCGGTCAGCGGCGAGGTGAAGAACTCCACTTGGAGCGGGCGCGCGAGCGCGCGACGGCGCTCCAGGTCGAGCTCGACGATGACGAACTGGCGGCCCTGGTGCAGGTAGACCGCACCGGGGTGGCACTCGCGCATCACCCGCACCGAGTCGATGGTGCCGATCGGCTTGCCGGAAACCTCGGAGACGATGGTGTGGGTGGCGCCGCCGCCGCGTAGGCCAACCTCGCGGTGCGGCGCCGCCGCGAGCGCGTGGATGTCGCCGGTGGCGTCGGCCTCCGCGAGCTCGAAGCCACGCAGCAACTCGCCCAGCACGACCTCGTGCCGGGACAGGTATTCGGCGTCGCGATCGCGCTCGAGCGGCAGCTCGGCCGCCGCGCACACCAGATGACGGCGCGCGATCGCGGCGTTGCCCGGGCTCACGATCAGCGGTTCGCACGAGCGACCCAGGAACTCGTCCGGCCGCTCGAGCAGGTACTGGTCGAGCGCGTCGGGCAGCGCGACCAACGCGGTCACGGACTCGCGGCCCTCGCGCCCGACCCGTCCGGCGCGCTGCCACGTCGCCATCATCGAGCCGGGGAATCCCACCAGGATGCAGGCATCGAGGCCACCGACGTCGATCCCCATCTCGAGCGCCGAGGTCGCGATCACTCCGGTGAGCCGC
>DATLFI010000443.1:0-6855 GCA_035524895.1 Thermoanaerobaculia bacterium
GCTGCGTCGCGAGGGCGTGTATGGACCGCTCGACACGCTTCCCGACTCGAACTCGGCGGTGCTGTGGGCTTCGATCTACACCGGTCTGGCGCCGGCGCAGCACGGCATCCTCGACTTCTACCGCGTGCACCTGGCGGGCCTTTCGACCGGTCTCTACCCGGTGCATCGCACCTTCTTCAAGGAGGCTGCCGAGCTCCTGGAGCGCATCGGGCTGGCGCACCGGGTGGCGATCGCGCGCAAGGACCTCGCTGTGTCGCCGGTGTGGGAGGTCGCGGACTGGGCCGGGCTTACCGTCGGCGTCGTCGACGGGTACCTCTACTCGTTCCCGGCTTTCGCGCCCCGCACCGAGGGCGGGTACTTCCTCGCCAACGCGCTGGAAGTGTTCGCCGGGGGTTTGATCACTGGCCAGTCGAGCGCGAACGACCTCGGTCTCTACGTACAGCCCGAGAACGTGCTGGTTCATAAGGAGCTGCCACGGGGGGCCGACTTCGAGTGGCAGGCGCGGGCCACCCTCGACTTGCTGCGCGCTCGCCCACAACCGCGGCTCCTGAGCTTCTACTGCCACGAGCCCGACACCGTGCAGCACCAGCACTGGCGTGGCTTCGAGCCGTGGCGCTACTTCGGCGCGGAGGACGAGGTCGATGCCATGGGCGGCCCGATCACCGAGATGCACCGCCGCTTCGACGCCTTCCTTGCGGACCTGCTCGAGACGCTCGACCCGGACACCGCGCTGTTCGTGATCTCCGACCACGGGCACTCGCCGACGCTCCTGCACGCGATGGACACGCAGCACCGCCACGGTCCTCCAGGGGTGTTCCTCTTCTATGGCGGGCCGATCCGCGAGGGCTATCGGTACACTCCGCGACCGGTCCACATCTACGACGTGATGCCGACCGTGCTCTACCTGCTCGGTCTGCCGGTCGCCCGCGACATGCCTGGAAGGGTGTTGGAAGAGGCGCTCGACGCCGATCTGACGGCGCGGAGACCGGTGCGGCATATCTCCAGCTACCGTCCGCTGGTGCCGCCGCCAGCGACGGTGGCCGGCCGCGACGAGCGCGCCAACGAGGCCGAGATCGAGAAGCTGCGGCGATTGGGGTACGTATGGTGACCGTCGACCTTTCGACGATCCCGGTGGTCATCCTCTGCGGCGGGCAGGGGACGCGGTTGCGCGAGGAGACGGAGTACCGGCCGAAGCCGATGGTCGAGATCGGCAGCCAGCCGGTCCTCTGGCACATCATGAAGATCTACCGTCGCTACGATCTGCGGCGCTTCGTGCTGTGCCTTGGCTACAAGGGCTGGATGATCAAGCAGTACTTCCTGCGCTACCGCGAGATGCACCAGGACCTCACGGTGTCGATGGCGTCGGGTGAGCCGCCACGCCTCCACCCGCGCTCCGACGCCGACGGCGACGCCGGCGACGAGGACTGGGAGGTGACGCTCGCCGAGACCGGCGCCGACAGCGGCACCGGCGCGCGGCTGCGCATGGTGCGTCGCTACGTCGACACGCCGACGTTCTGCTTCACCTACGGCGACGCGGTCGGCAAGGTCGATATCGCGGCGCTGGTGCGCTTCCATCTCGAGCAGGGTCGGCTCGCGACGGTCACTGGCGTACACCCGACCTCGCGCTACGGCGAGATGCGCGTCGACGGTCCACGGGTGGTCGAGTTCAACGAGAAGCCGACCGCCGAGGGTGTGGTGAGCGGCGGGTTCTTCGTCTTCCAGCGCGAAGTCTTCGACTTTCTGCCCGAAGACCGCGCGCTCTTCTTCGAGCACGAGCCGATGCGGCGGCTGGCGCGCGAGGGCCAGCTCTCGGTGTACCTGCACGAGGACTTCTGGCACCCGATGGACACCTACCGCGACTATCTCCACCTCAACGAGCTGTGGCAGCGGCGAGAGGCGCCGTGGAAGGTGTGGTGAGAGAGCGCGGGGTAGCCCAGCGAGCGAAGCATCGTTGTCGCTCGTGCGGGGCGGCGCTCGACTTCGTGGTGGTCGACCTCGGGGCGCAGCCGCTCGCCAACTCGTACCTGAGCGCCGAAGACCTCGAACGACCCGAGGTGCACTACCCGCTGTGCGTGCGCCTGTGCACGTCGTGCTTCCTGGTGCAGGTCCCCGCGGTGGTGCCGGCCGACGCGATCTTCTCGGACTACGCCTACTTCTCGTCCTACTCTGTGAGCTGGCTCGACGCAGCGCGGCGCTACGTCGAGATGGCCGCGGCGCGATTCGCGCTCGGGCCGCAGAGCCTGGTCGTCGAGGTGGCGAGCAACGATGGCTACCTGCTGCGCTGGTTCCGCGACCGCGGCGTTCCGGTTCTCGGCATCGAGCCCGCGCGCAACGTCGCGGCGCACGCCGAGGCGGCCGGCATCCCGACGCTGGTGCGCTTCCTCGGCGCGGAAGTGGGGCAGGCGGTGGTCGACGGGGCGGTCCAGCCGACGACACCCGCCGTGGCGGGCCGCGTCGGTCGCGCGGCGGATCTCGTGGTCGCCAACAACGTGCTCGCGCACGTGCCCGACCTCGCCGACTTCACCGCCGGGCTGCGCGCGCTGCTGGCGCCGCGCGGGGTGTTGACCATCGAGGTGCCGCACCTGCTGCGCCTGCTCGAGGAGGTGCAGTTCGACACCATCTACCACGAGCACTTCTCGTACTACTCGCTGCACGCCGCGTCGCGCGCGCTGGCGGCGCGAGGTCTCGTGGTCTTCGACGTCGAGGAGCTGCCGACCCACGGCGGGTCGTTGCGCCTCTTCTGCCGGCGCGCCGATGCGCCAGCGGACCCGCGGCTCGAGGACACCGAACGCGTCGGCGCGCTGCTCGAGCAAGAGCGTCGCGCCGGGCTCTTGGACTTCGAGACGTACTGGCAGTTCGGCGAGCGCGTGCGCGGTGTGAAGCTCTCGCTGCTGCGCTTCCTGGTCGACGCGCGTGGTCGCGGCGAGACCGTTGTTGGCTACGGTGCTCCGGCCAAGGGCAACACGCTGCTGAACTACTGCGGCGTCGGCCCCGACCTGATCGAGCTCACCGTGGACCTGAGCCCGCACAAGCAGGGAAAGTTCCTGCCCGGCTCGCGCATCCCGGTCTTCGCCCCCGAGCGGATCGCCGAGCGCCGTCCGGAATGGGTGCTGGTGTTGCCGTGGAACCTCGAGGACGAGATCGTGCGGCAGATGGCCGCGGTGCGCGAGTGGGGTGGTCGGTTCGTGGTGCCGATTCCCGAAGTGAGAGAGGTCTGACGCGTTGCCACTGGAGGGCGCGCGTCACGCGCCCTGTTCCCGACGCGGGTCGATCAGGCTCAGCCCCTCGAAGACTTCGAAGTCGGCGGGGTTGCAGGTGACGAGTGACGCGACTCCGTGGCGCAGCAGGGTCGCTGCGAGCAGCGTGTCCGCGATTCGCCGGCGACCGAGCCCCATCTGCTCGATCCAGCGCAGGGTCAGGGCGAGGGAGTCCTCGTCGGTGGCGACGCACTCGACATTCGACCGGCCCAGATAGCTGCGCGCGATCGCCACTGCCTCGGACATCGAGACCGGGGGATCGAAGCGCCGCGAGTCGGTGATCACGTGGACCAGCTCGTGGAGCACCAGCGGCGTCACCACGAACGACGTGTCCGGGCGGGCAAGTCGCGCAAGTAGGAACGCTCTCACGCGCTCGCTCTCGGAGAAGACGGGGAGGTGGGCGTAGACGAGAACGTTGGTATCGAGACCCGCTCTCACGCCCCGGCCTCGTCGAACACTTCCTCGTAGAGCTCGGCCCGTGACGGCAGCGGTAGGAGCGGCCGATGGCCGAGCAGGATCGGCAGTTCCTCCAGCGGCGTCCTGCGGTCGAGCCGCTCAGCGCGGTAGAGTGCCATGGCTTCTCGAATGAGCTGCGCGATCGAGCGGTCCTCCGCGGCGGCGGCTTCGCGGAAGCGCTCGTAGTCCCCATCCGATACTGTTACCGATATCGTTCTCATATCGTGAACCATATCAGAAGTGGTCTGGCGCCGCCTCTGCGGTTGTTCCCCTCCAAGTAAGCGGCCATGCGCTTCCGCGAGACCCCGCTGCCCGGCTCTTTCCTGATCGAGCTCGAGCCGCACCACGACGAGCGTGGCTTCTTCGCTCGCACGTTCTGCGAGCGCGAGTTCCGCGACCACGGCCTCGATCCGTGCGTCGCGCAGTGCAACGTGTCGTACAACCATCGTCGTGGCACGC
The DNA here is from genome assembly GCA_035524895.1 of Thermoanaerobaculia bacterium. Classification (GTDB taxonomy): domain Bacteria; phylum Acidobacteriota; class Thermoanaerobaculia; order Multivoradales; family Multivoraceae; genus DATLFI01. The sequence continues at coordinate 4,173 of DATLFI010000443.1, forward strand.
TACGGGGCATGCACCTGCAACTGCCGCCGCACGAAGAGGATCGTTTGGTGCGCTGCACGGCGGGGTCGATCTACGACGTCATCGTCGACGTGCGCGACGGGTCGCCGACGCGCGGGCGATGGTTCGCGGCAACACTGTCGGCTGCGGAGCGAATCCAGCTCTACGTGCCGAGGGGCTTCGTCCACGGCTTCCTCACCCTCGAGGAAGACGTCGAGGTTTCGTACCAGATGTCGGCACCGTACGCGGCGGGGAGCGCCGCTGGGTACCGTTACGACGACCCCACCTTGGCCATCGAATGGCCCTTCCCACCAGCCGTGATCTCGCAACGGGATCTCGACCTCCCATGGTTCACCTGACGTCACCCGCCCTCGCCGCAGCACCCAGGCTCTCTCCGAGTGCGTCCGGCATGGTTACGGCATGAGTGTGCGTGCACTCCTGGACGCACTCGACGACGCCGCGCTCGCGTCGCTGGGCGTCGAGCTCCACGACCTCGTGCGGCGGCTCTACCCGGTCCCGCGCAGTCTCACGGGCGACGGCGTGCGCGAGACGCTGCGGGTGCTCCAGGAGTGGCTCGCGGGCGTCGCGACCGGCCCAACCACGGCGGCCCCGCTCCGCGTGCACGAGGTGCCATCCGGCAGCCAGGCGTTCGACTGGACGGTGCCGAAGGAATGGAACGTGCGCGAGGCCTGGATCAAGGATCCTGCCGGCCGCAAGATCGCGGACTTTGCCGAGCACAGGCTGCACCTGGTCGGCTACAGCGTGCCCACACGCGCGCGCATGCCGCTCGCGGAGCTGCAGGAGCACCTCCACTCTCTGCCGGACCGGCCGGACCTCGTCCCCTACCGCACCTCCTACTACGCCGAGTCCTGGGGCTTCTGCCTGCCGCACGCACAGCGCGCGGCTCTACCCGACGGCGAGTACGAGGTGCTGGTCGACGCGACGCTCACCGACGGCGCGCTCAGCTACGGCGAGCTCGAGCTCCCCGGTGCCAGCGCCGGCGAGGAGGTGCTGCTCTCGGCGCACGTGTGCCATCCCCAGCTCGCCAACGACAATCTCTCAGGGCTGGTGGTGTTGGCTGCGCTCGCGCGCGCGCTCGCAGTGCTGACTCCCGAGCAACGCCGCTACACCTATCGCTTCGTGTTCGTGCCCGGGACCATCGGAGCGATCGTCTGGCTCGCCCGCAACCCCGACTGCGCGCGCCGCGTCGTACATGGCCTGGTCGCCGCGAACCTCGGAGACCCTGGTCCTGGTGCATCCGCCGGCGCCGGCGGCTTCCACTACAAGCGAAGCCGCCGTGGCAACGCCGCGATCGATCGCGCCGTGCAGGTCGCGATGTGCGACCTCGGCGAGCCGCTCGAGGTCGAGGACTTCGTGCCGTTCGGCTACGACGAGCGTCAGTACTGCTCGCCGGGCTTCGACCTCCCCGTGGGCTCGCTCACGCGCACTCCGTGGGGTCGATACCCCGAGTACCACACCTCTGCCGACGACCTGGATCTGGTCCGCCCCGACGCCCTCGCCGGTTCGGTCCGCGCCTACCTCGGCGTGCTCGCGGCGCTCGAGGGCGATCGCCGCTACCGCAACCTCCAACCCTACGGTGAGCCCCAGCTCGGTCGGCGGGGGCTCTACCGGACGCTCGGCGGTGACGACCGAGGCCGCGAGCGCGAGCTCGCGCTGCTCTGGGTGCTCAACCAGAGCGACGGCGAGCGCGGGCTGCTCGACATCGCGGAGGGTTCGGGCGTGCCGATGGCGCGGCTGGAGGAGGCGGCGCGGGCGTTGGCGGAGGCGGGGTTGCTGGGGTCGTGAGAGCGCCGGACTCATCCCGCTGCGAGCGCAAGGTACTGAGGTCCCTGCGTTCGATGTTGGCGAGGACCTCCCTACGGCGAGCCCCAGCTCGGCCGGCGCGGCTTCTACCGGACCCTGGGCGGCGACGACCGCGGCCTCGAGCGGGAGCTCGCCTTGCTCTGGGTGCTCAACCAGAGCGACGGCGAGCGCGCGCTGCTCGACATCGCGGAGCGGTCTGGGTTGGGCAGCGAGCGGGTAAAGTAGGCGCCGCCGGCGGTGGCGCTCGGTCGAGGCAGAGATCCAGCTACCTCGCATCGACCGCTTCGCCACCCGATCGGGTGAGACCCCGCTGGAGCCTGCCGAGACCGGATAGGCTCACATCGGATAAAGCCGGCAGCACCCTGGGGGACTGGTAGCGGCTGGGAGCGGCCAGCGAGGTACCGCCTCCGCCAGCCGGCTGGTCCGGCGATCCCTTGATTACAGAAGAGCTTAGCCAGTTTGCGATAGCCGCATTTCCTTGTTCGCGCCTCACACCCTCGGCTATTCTCGCCGTCCGCTGGATCCCAGCAGGAGCGTCCTGAGACAAGAGCGGGGCGCTGGTCGGGGAACGGGCCAGGCTCGTGACCTGCAGCCTTGGTCTCGCCTTGCGGTGAGCCAATCCACGAACCGAGTCGATCGAGAGCATCTCGAGGAGTCTTCGATGATTTATCCCAACCACTCGCGGCGGGTTTCCTGTCGGGCGAGCTGGACCTTGCCTCTTACCCTGATCCTCGTGCTTTGCCTATCGGCTGGCACCGCCTTCGCGCAGCCCACGGTCAACGGCTGGTTCTACGGCGATGGCGACGACGCGTTGTACAGCCCCTATGCCGTTTCGGAGTACGGGAGCGTCCTCTACTCGTAC
>DATLFI010000444.1:0-3516 GCA_035524895.1 Thermoanaerobaculia bacterium
CCAGCAGCTCGAGATCGACGAGGCCATCCGCCTCGCGCGTTCGCTGCGCGCTGACGCGCCTCGCAGTGGGGAGCCGATACGGCCCTTCGCCGAGGAGGCGGGTCGGCGTCACGCTCGCCGCCAGCGCCGCTGCCCAGCCCAGGAACGTCCGGCGATCGGTACTCATCGGACTCCTAAACCAGCTCGCCTCACATGATCGTTGTCGAAGAGTCGCATCAGCTCCTTATCGCCCTCGAACACCCACTCACGGGCCTTGAGCCAAGTATCGATCCGCTTCTTGCCGTACATCTCACAGACCGTGGGCTCGTCGAGGCAGGAGTTCTTCGACCAATGGAAGGTGTACTCGACGCCGGCTTTTCGCAGGCTGGCGCGCAGCCGCTTCTCGAACTCGGCGAACTTCTGGTTGTTGACCAGGCCGAACTCGAAAACGGCTGTGGCCGGCTCGTGGCGGGTGAATCCCAGCGTCGCCTGCGTAGGCTTGACAAGGCGAACTTGCGAGATAGCTGGGAGCTTGAGTTCACGGACCACCTCGGAGCTGACGTCTAGCGTCTTCGCCGCGTCGTCGAGGGAGACGCCGTAGGCCGACTCGGTGTAGCCCTCGAAGTAGGTGATGGTTGCGGTGAAAAGCTGGCCGGGGCTGCCCCGTACGTCGTCGAGGATCGCGTTCTCGCGGTAGAGCTTGAACTGCAGCTTCGCTTTGGCTCGGGCCGACAGGAACGGCGTCTTCAGGAATCCGACGGCGGTGCGATCACCAGGAGCGAAGCCGCTCTTGCTGCGGATGATCCAAAGTGGCGCGGGTGCCGGGTGGTCGGCCTTCCAGGGTACCCGCCTGGCGGCGGCGACCATCGCCTCGGCGCTGTCGTACGGGTTGAAGATGAACTCGAAGTGGTCGTCGTCGATGGGCTTGCCGAGCCTCGTCTTAAGGGCGAATTGCGAGACCTCGCGTACAGGGTCGAACTTCAAGTGGTAGATCGGATCGGTCTCGATGGCGAGCGCGGTGATCACGCCAAACGCTCCGAAGCTCACCAGGGCCGAGTTGAAGACGTCGTCGTCGCGCACGACCCGAGCCCCGAGCATGTCCGCGAAGTCCCTGTTGAGAACGGGTCGGCTCTGGCGCTCGATCCATAGGCTCCTGCCGGTGCCGACGACGAGTTGGATGCCGGCGACGAATTCGGGCGTTGAGCCGAACTTGATGGCTGCGCCGTGAGTATTGCCCGAGACCGCCCCTGCCACCGTCTGGCCCGCCCCGATGCCCGCTGTCTTGAGCGCGCGGCGCGCGCCCGGATGGCGAGCGACTTCGAGGAACACATTCAGCTCGCCCATCGCGGTGCCGCACTGGGTGATGACGAGCAGCGGCCGAAGCTCCTCCGGGTACGACCTGCAGAAGTACCTGCTGGACACGTCGAAGCAGCCGTTGAGGAGCTTCGTGTCGAGCAGCCAACCCTCGGTGACGGCGATGTCGGTCAGGGCCCAGCCGGAACCCAGTCCGCGCATGGGCCGGCCCCACCTGCGAGCGTCCGCGATGATTGACTCCACCTCGCGGGCCGTCTCTCGCAGCACCTCAAACCCGCGTCTGGCGGGGCCTCCGGAGTCGGGTGAGTTGTCGACGGAGATGAGGTCGTCAAGGCGCGCATGGTGGGTCAGGTGGACGTTGTTCCACTCGGTGGCTCCGCGGCGGGTAATCACAGGACGCTCGGGATCGCTAGTTGAGAACGCCTCGCGGCCCTGGCGGTTTGGCGCACCGCCAGTCGACACGAACCGGCGACCAGAAGCCCAGAGTGAAAAGGGTCGCGGCACGGTGGCCGACGGTGCGTCGAATGCGGATCTCGTCGATGGCTATCCGGGTGCCGTCTCCCAACCTACAGCTGTCGACCGGCAGATCCTGGCGTACGGCTCCCCAGACGAGTGAGTTGAGGGTCTCACTCTGCCACTCGGTAGAGGGTTGGTTGCCCTGCTCCCGGCCCCGGGTGCCGCCCACTTGGTAGACGTGGTAGCTCGTCGCTGTGCAGGCGCTGAGGAGCGTGACGAGTGCGAGGATTGCGCGGGTCGCGCCGCGACGGGGTCGGCGCGCTGGCGTACTCCGGCTGAGCCTCCTCAAGAGCATCGTTGTCCAGAGAAGCGGGACGGTCCCGAGTCTAGCACCGCGGCGGGTCGGCTCCCTGTAGCTACCGCGGGATGCAGAAAGATGTGGTGGCCAACGACGTGCATGGCACTGCGACACGAAGGAGGTTTGAATCACCCCGGGTTCTCCGGAGACCGGTTTAGTTGAGTCCGACCACTTCGGACTGGGCTTCGAGATCCCGATAGTACGCAGCCTCGTGTTCGGCGGGCGGCACGTGGCCGATGGGCTCGAGGAGGCGGCGAGTGTTGTACCAGTCGACCCACTCGAGCGTGGCGTACTCGACGGCATCGGCGTGGCGCCAGGGCCCGCGCCGATGGATGAGCTCGGTCTTGTAGAGGCCGATCACGGTCTCGGCCAGAGCGTTGTCGTAGGAATCGCCTCGGCTTCCGACGGACGGCTCGATGCCGGCCTCGGCGAGGCGTTCGGTGTAGCGAATCGCGAGGTATTGCGATCCGCGGTCCGAGTGGTGCACAAGCCCTTCGGCCGACGCGTCCCCTCGGTCCCAGAGGGCCTGCTCCAAGGCGTCGAGCGCCAGGTCGGTGCGCAGCGACGAGGAGACTCGCCAGCCAACGACCGCCCGCGAGAAGGCATCGATCACGAAGGCCACGTAGGCAAAGCCTCGCCAGGTGGCTACGTACGTGAGGTCCGAGACCCAGAGCGCGTTGGGACGCTTCGCGGTGAAGTCCCGCTCGACGAGGTCGACCGGCCGAGCCGCGGTGTCGTCCGCCACGGTCGTCTTGAAGCGACGACCGCGGACGGCGCCCTGCAGACCGTACTTCCGCATCAGTCGAGCCACCGTACACCGAGCCACCGGCGTGCCCTCCCGGTGGAGCTGCCGCCACACCTTGCGCACGCCATACACCGAGAAGTTCTCCCGATGGACCCGCCCGATCTCTGCGACCAGGCGCTCGTCGCGCTTCGCTCGCTCCGGAAGGCGCTCCGGATCGCGCTGCCTGGCCTTCTGCTCGTAGTACGCCGACGGGGCGATCGGCAGCATCCTGCGGATCGACTCGACCCCGTGGAGTCCTCGGTGCTCGTCGATGAAGCCCACCATCACTTCGGTCGGCGGTCGAGCTCCGCCTGGGCGAAATACGCCGATGCCTTGCGCAGAATCTCGTTCGCCCGCTTCAGCTCGCGGTTCTCCCGCTTCAGCTGCGTGAGCTCCTCGCGCTCGCTGGTCGTCAGCCCGGCGCGCTTCCCTGCGTCACGCTCGGCCTGCCGCACCCACTTGCGAAGAGTCTCCGCGGTGCAGCCCATCTTCGGCGCGATCGACTGCATCGCTGCCCACTGGGAGCCGTGCTCGGCTTCCTGCTCGAGGACCAGCCGCACGGCCCGCTCCCTGACCTCGGGTGAGTACTTGCTTCGTCTTCCCATGACTCCGATTCTCCCAAGAA
>DATLFI010000445.1:0-9894 GCA_035524895.1 Thermoanaerobaculia bacterium
TCGACGGGCAGGACAAGTCGCCGAACGTCCTCGCGTACAACTTCTTCCCGGACGCGGGCGACATGGTGCTCGACACCTCGAACTCGACCTTTTACGCCAGCACGACGAACGACTCGCGCGCAATGCGCAACGCCCTTGCGCACGAGCATGGTCACGGTCTGGGCATCTCCCATGTCTGCCCGGTGAACGACACCAAGCTCATGGAGCCCTACGTCAGCACCAGCTACGACGGGGTGCGAGAGGACGACGTGCTGGCGGGTCATCGCGGCTACGGCGACACGCTCGAGCCGCCGGCCGGAAACGACACGCTGGGCGTCGCGACGTTCCTGGGTGATCTTGGAGACAGCGGTGGGGCCGCGGTGCAGTGGGTAAGCGTGGACGGGCTCTCGGACGTGGACGTGTACGCCTTCTCGGCCGCGGCCGGCGCCCTCGCCACTGTGACCGTCACGCCGACTGGGAGCACCTACCTCAGCGGGCCGCAGTACGACAACGGGTGGTGCTCCGCCGGCAGCGAGATCGATACCAGGCGACAGAGCGACCTGACCCTCGAGCTGCTCGACCCCTCCGGCTCGAGCCTCGCCTACGTCGATGCTGGAGGATTGGGCGACGCCGAAAGTCTCACGGCTGTCGCGTTGCCTGAGGCCGGATCCTTCTTCGTCGTCGTCGAAGGGCACCACGACAAGGCTCAGATGTACCGGCTCGAGATCACGCTGGAGCCAAGCCCCGTCGCGGTGCTGTCGCCCTTGCACACCGGATCGGACGACCCGGCACTGCAGGGAGCGTCGCTCTGGTACACGGTGACGATCAGCAACTCCGGGGGCGCGGCGAACCAGGTCGTTGCCACCACGACCCTGCCGGCCGGAGCCGAGTTTCTCGAGACCGTCGGTTGTGCCGAGGATCCGATCGGTGTTTCGTCTTGCTCGCTCGGGACCATCGAAGCCGGCGACTCGAAGAGCTTCACCGCGCGCGTAGTGGTATTGGCCGGCGCTGGATTGTTGGAGACCAGCGTCGATGTCTCCTGGAACGGAGGGGGTCCGATCGGGCACGTGGAGGTGACCGAGGTCATTGCCGGGACTTGTGTCGTCGGCGATCTGATTCTCGACCAATCGGACAACGGCAGCGCGACCGCCTTCCTGAGTGAGGGTTCGATCGAAGCTCGCGACGGTTTTGTCGTAGGGGACAGCGAGTCGACGCGCCTGGTCGCGGCCAAAACGATCGTCTTCGCCTCGGGCTTCTCGGTCGGCTCTGGCGGTAGTCTGCGCGCTCGCACGGACAACGCAGTCCGCTGCCAGTGAGACGGTTGTTCGTGGCGGTCGAGCCGGACACTCCCGCCGGCGCGGTGCCGTCCGTCCCCTCTTAGGGGCGACACCGGCCTTTGGCGCGGACGCTCTCGTAGGACTGGCGCGGACGCCCTCATAGGACTGGCGCGGACGCTAGTTTCTTCAGCGGCGCTGCCGTTGCGGATCGTCAACCACCTGCGCTGGCCAGGAGACGGCCGGAGCTGAACGCAAGAGCGGCCGCCGGCGAGAGAGCCGGCGGCCGCTGGAATTCCAACGTATCGCGGCCTACTTGGCGACCTGGAAGGGCACCGTAGCGGTCGTGCGATCCCACCACAGCGCCAAGGTTCCGCCGTCGGCTGTGACGTCGGTGAACCCGAAAGTGAGCTGGTCCACGGGAATCGGGATCTCCATCACCGTCATCTCGGCACGCACCACGTCCTTGTCGGGTGTGTACCCGTAGGAGCCCCACAGAGCATCCTTGGAGTTCGGGTCGTAGCGCTCCTGAGCAGCCCAGCTCGAGAGGATGAGGGTCCACTTCTGGGGGCTCGAGAGCTCGAGGAACAGGCTGTAGGCGCCCGCGGGCAGTCGGCGGTCGCCGAACATCAGATCGACCTCGGTCGTGAAACGCGTCGACTGGTTCGCGCCCGCGCGCCACACCGGGGCGCCCGCAGCGACCTTCTTGCCGTACTCGTCGCCAGCTCCGAACACGCCCCGGCGCTGGCGGAGGATCGGCCGGCCATACTCGATCTCGATCCACTTGCCACCCTGGTACTGCTCCCGACCGCGCTCGTCGGCGGCCCAGGAGCCTCCTACCTGTGTCGCTGCCTGACCGCGAGGGCTGGCAGGCCGCCCACCTTGGGCGAGCAGTTCCTCGGCAAGAGCGAGCGTCATGATCGCGGTCGCGGATAGCGCTAGCGTCGCTGTGCGAATAGCTGTGAGCTTCATCGGAACTCCCGGAGGTTGCTGTAGTCGTGGTCGTGGCGATCGAGGAGTGGGACTACACGGGCGGTCGAGGATGTCTACCGCGATCTCGGATTATCTCACGAGCGCCGAGGTTCAGAGACCTGAGGTTCAGAGACCGAGGAAGAGCACGCCGATCGCGGACAAGCTGATCAGCGCGCCAGCGATGCCGTGGCTCCAGCGCTCGAGGCGCGGCAGCCGAGGCTCGAAGCGAGCCATTCCCAGCCAGGCGACCGCCGTGGCTGCGAGCATGGTGACCAGCGTGACCACGCCGAACACGGCGGCGACCACGAGCGCGTGCGTCACGCCGCCGCGGGCGGCCGGGAACATCAAGATCGGGATCAAGGGCTCGCAGGGGCCGAGCAGGAAGATCGAGAACAGCATCCAGCTCGACACGTCCATCTCGAGCCTTCCGGTCGTCGGATGAGCGTGCAGATGATCCTCTTGATGCGAGTGCTGGTGCGCATGGATCGTGCCGTCGGCATGGGCGTGCACGTGGCTGTGCTCGACCCGGCGTGCCGCACGGCGCAGACCCCAGGCGGTGTAGCAGAGCCCGAACGCCAGCAGTGCCCACGCCGCCAGGTCGCCACGCCAGCTCTCGATGCCCTCGAGCCGGGCCACCGAGATGCCAACGACGATGCCGATCACTCCGAGGAGCAGGGAGGAGAGCACGTGGCCGGTGCCGCACAGCGTGACCACCGCCATCGTCTTCCCGAACGACCACCGGCCGGCGCGAGCCGTCACCGCCAAGGGAAGGTAGTGATCGGGACCGAGCAGGGTGTGCGTGAACGCGATGGCTGCCGCGAGACCCGCGAGCCAGGAGAGCGAGGAGGGTTCCAATGGGTTCGGGGAGCTTCAGGAGAAAAGGCGTCGCCGACGGCGGCATTGTAGCCTCGAGAGATGACCAGTACGAACGTGCGTCTCGGTTGGCGCCTTCGTTGACAGGCATCGACACCGATTCTTAGACTCGCCGTTTGTCGGTGGAAGCGGCGCAACGAGACAGAGGCGATAGTCTCGGCCAGCGAGTGCGCGTGTGAGTGCGAGACTCGGCTCGTCGAAGCCCCAAGGCGGCGACCTCGGCAGACACGAGCGACTCAGAAGCCCGAGCGCCAGGCGCGCTCTTCTCGCGTGGGTGTGAACCTTGAGCGGATTGCGTCAAGAGCGTCAAGAGCCTCGAGAGCCTGTCGAGCTGGACGCCTCCGGTTGGCGATGCGCGATCGTGGCGGCTCGCTACCACGACGATCTGGTGATGCGCTTGGTCGAGGGCGCGAGGGAATGCTTCGAACAGCATGGCGTCGCAGCGGCGGACGTGGAGCTACTGCGTGTTCCGGGAGCATGGGAGCTGCCTCTGGCCCTGCAGCGACTCGCCAACTCTGATGCGTGGGACGTGCTGGTGGCACTCGGCGTGGTGATTCGCGGGGAGACTCCCCATTTCGACTACGTCTGCCGGGAGAGCTCGGCTGGCATCGCTCGTATCAGTCTCGACCACGGTGTCCCGATCGGTTTCGGGGTGCTGACCTGCGACGACACCGAGCAGGCCTCGGCAAGGTCGGGCGGGAAGGCAGGCAACAAGGGCTGGGAAGCGGCCATGGCGGCGCTGGAGATGGCGCAACTGCTGCGCAGGATCGGCTCGCCATGAGCGCCACGAGGTCGAAAGGAGGTGGCGGAGCCGCAGCACCGCACGAAGGTCGCGACGGCCAGATCGGAGTGAACCCGAGCCGCGGGCGGAGGGGCCACCCGCCGCCGACCACCGGCAAGCGCCGTCAAGCGCGCGAGATGGCGCTCCAGATGCTGTACCAGTGGGAGTTGGGCGGCAGCGCGCTGCCGGAGATCTTCCGTTCGTTCGATGTGCACTTGTTCGGGGCCGAGACGGCATCGCGCTCCACTGGCAAGGACATGGAGGCCGCCTTCGGCCAGGCGCGTGGTCTGGTGGAGGGAACCGTCGAGGAGGTGGCTTCGATCGACGAGCTGATCGCGAGCCAGGCCCAGAATTGGCGGCTGGAGCGCATGCCGGTCGTGGATCGCAACATCCTCAGGCTGGCCGCCTTCCAGCTCCTGCGCGAGCCCGACGTGCCGGCTGTGGTGGTGATCGACGAGGCTATCGAGCTGGCGAAGAAGTTCGGCACCGAACGCTCCAGTGCGTTCGTCAACGGCCTGCTCGACGGTCTGCTCAAACGCCTGAGGGCCGGAGAGCCGAGCATGTCGGAGCGTCGCTGACCGTGCAGGCACCGCCAGGAGTCGCGTCTCGTGTCGGGAAGCCCGCCAGCGGATTGGCTGCGCTGGCCGTCGTCGGCAGTTTCCTGGTGGCAGGACCAATCCACAGCGACACTGCGGCTCGTGCGGTCGAGGGTATCGACCGCGCGGTTGCGGTCCTACCCGGTGAGGCGCGGGCGGAGAGCTACCGGAACGAGGGCTACCGCCTGCGGCGGGTGGGCGACTCCTTCGAGGTGGTGTCGAACCTCGCGCCCATCGAGAGCTCGGCGCCATTCCACCAGCCGAAAGGCATCGGCGCGGACGCCGTGGAGCGACTAGCGCGGCAGCTGGCGCGTGGCTCTCGAGATCAGTACGAGGCGGTGTCGCGGATCCTGGGGTGGGTCGCTCGCAGCATCCGCTACGAGCTCGATCGGGATGCGTCGCAGACCGCCGAGGCCGTTCTGGCGCGCGGCCGCGGCTACTGCACCGGCGTCGCGCGGCTGACGGTGGCGCTGCTGCGCGGGGTAGGGCTGGAGGCGCGCGAGGTCGCCGGCTTCGTGGTCGACGACGACCTCGACTGGGGCGTGTCGGGGGATGGCCGCGAGGGGTCGGGCTACCACCGTTGGATCGAGGTGCGCTATCCCGACCGAGGCTGGGTCTTCAGCGACCCGCTGCGGTTTCACCACTTCGTGCCCGCGAGCTACGTGCGGCTCGCCAGTGAAGTGCTCGACCTGTCGCCGGGCGATCCAGCAGGCGCCGGTCGCTCTCTGGCTCGCGAACGCCGGGTGGAAATAGTGGACACTCACGCCTTGGCGCCGTCACCAATCCTCGCGCGGCGGAACCGCCCCCGCCAGGTCGCGTCGACCCTGCGGGTCGTGGTCGAGCCGGCGGCATCGGTGGAGGGCGTCGTCTGGCTCGAGGGAGTGGGACGGGTGTGGACCCAGCCTCTGGTGTACGGCGAGGGGACCTTCGTCGGTCTCGCGGCAGGGGAGTACGAGCTGCGGGTCGAGACCACGGGCGGCGGACGACTGGTGCGGCAGTTACGAATGGCAGCCCCCGTGCGCTCGGTGGTAAGCCTCCAAGCTCCCGCAGTGCCGGTCGCGGCAGGTCGCTGATCGGGAAGGCGTCGCTGCTACCATCTTCCAGAGGGCCCGGCCCTGAACCAAGGGGACGGGTCAAGGTCCCGCAAGAGACATCGCCTGGAAAGGATCTGCTGTTGCGAGCAGGGCGTTTCGAGGGGCTCCGACCCCACTCCGCGAGGGCGTTGCGCCGTGCTGGCCTGGCAGCTGCCCTTCTGGGTCTAGGGCTGTTGGGGTGGGGTTGCGGCTACGCGCTCGTCGGTCGCGGTTCGAACGTGCCGGATGACATCCGGACCGTGTACCTCTCTCCCTTCGAGAACCTCACGCAACGCGCCCAGATCGAGCAGTTCATCACCCAGTCGATTGCGGACGAGCTGCTGACCAGGAGGCGGTTCAGCCTGGTCGGCGGCGAGACCGAGGCCGACGCGGTGCTGAGCGGCAGTGTGGTGGCGTATCGCGCGACGCCGCTGACGTTCGACGCGCAGGGGCGCGCCGACGAGTACGAGGTGGCGGTGACGGCGAGGGTGCTGTTCCGGCGGGCAGGATCGGAAGACGCGTTGTGGGCCAACGAGAGCTACGTGTTCAAGGAGAACTACGAGCTCCAAGGCTCCGAAGAAGACTTCTTCGATCGCGAGAACATCGCGCTCGAGGAAACCGCGCGCCGATTTGCCGAGACCATGGTCTCCGATCTCCTCGAAGGCTTCTGAGGGCTTCGAGGCTTTCGAGGACCCCCGTCAGCCCGCGTTCGAGATGCCGTCGACGGCCCTGCTGAGCCGCGACTTCGAACGTGCAGCCTGATTGCGGTGGATCACGCCGCGGCTGGCGGTGCGGTCGAGCAAGCCGAGCGTTTCGGGTAGCAGCTTCTTGGCAGTCTCGCTGTCGCCGGCCTCGACCGCCGCGCGAACCTTCTTGATGGCGGTGCGGAGCGCCGACTTGCGCGCGCGGTTGCGATCATTTCGGATCTGAGACTGCCGGTGCCGCTTCTCGGCGGATTCGGTATTGGCCATGGGGAGTGAACCTTCCTGGACGGCGCCGCTGCCGGGGCGCGTGTTGGGACTCGGGAGGCGGAGCTGCAGAACGCCCTGCCCGCCGCGGCACGGGCCGAGAGTTGGAAGCCTAAGGCCGGTGGAGGGGCAGCGTCAAGGAGTGCCGCCGAGCGTGTCGAGCTGGCGCTGCGCGAGGATAGCGTCGTCGCTGCGCGGGAAGCGCTGCACCACGGTCAGCAGCGCCCGGCGCGCCGAGGCAGAGTCGCCTAGCTCGATCAGTGCGTAGCCCTTGCGCAGCAGCGAGCTCGCCAGGCGCTCGCTGGTCGGGTAGGAGGACTCGACGCGGCTGAACTCGGCCACCGCCTCCCGAAACTTCTGCTGGTGGAAGTAGCACTCGCCGATCCAGTACTGGGCGTTGTCGGCGAGCTGGCTGGCCGGAAACGAGGCGATGAACTGCCGGAAGGCGACGATCGCGGGGTCGTAATTCCCGCGCAGGTAGTCGTTGTAGGCGGCTTGGTAGAGCTCTTGCGGATCGGACGGGTAACTCGTCGGCGTCCCCTGGGTCCTTTCCGAGCCGCTGACGCCTCGTTGAGCCAGCACCTGCGCCAGGTTCTCCAGCTCTTCCTGTGCCACTGCGATCTGCGCGGAGAGCTCCGCGAAGCTGCGCTGGTTGTCGGCGAGGTTAGCGCCCAGCGTCTCGATGCGAAGACCGACCCGGCGCAGCTCCTCGGCGACGTCAGCGGAGGCTCGGACGAGCTTGGCCAAGTCCTCGCGTAGAACGGCCTCGAGCTGTTCCACGCTAGCGCGGCTCGGAGACTCGGCTTGGAGCTGCAGGAGCTGACGCTGCAGGTCGCCGATCTGAAGCCTTACCCGCTCGAGCTCGGAGGATGAAGAGCACCCGAGAAAGGCGGACGCGAGCGCCAGCGACGCGGCGAGCACCAACGAGGTGCCGGATCGCCGAGAGTCCGCCGCTCGCCCGCGTCTTCGCCCCACGCGATCGCCGCGCTGGCTCAGGAGCGGCCGGTGACGCGGAAGTGAGCGCGACGGTTGCTCTGCCAGCAGCTCTCGTTGCTCTGGGTGCACTGCGGCCGCTCTTCGCCGTAGCTGATCGTGCGCAACCGGGAATCGGCGATACCGAGCGAGCGCATGAAGTTACGGGCCGCTGTCGCGCGCCGTTCGCCGAGGGCCAGGTTGTACTCGTTGGTGCCGCGCTCGTCGCAGTGACCCTCGATCGTGATCACGATGCCGCTCTGCTGCTTGAGGAAGTCCGCGTTCTTGGAGATGCGGTCCCGGGCAGCACCGTCGAGGTCGGCGCTGTCGTAGCCATAGTGAACGTCGCCGAGCAGGCCGCGAGAGTAGGCATACTCCTGCAGCTCCTGCAGATCCGTCGGGATGGACGGTTCGACCGGGTCGGCGGACGGTGTAGGACGCGAGGGCGGCGCCACATCGCGTGTCCCGGTGTCGGCCACGCTTGGCCGGTCGGCGGTGGCCGGCGTCGCCGGCGCCTTGGGCTTGCAGGCTGCAGATCCGGCCAGCAGGATGGCCGCAGCCAACACGATCAATCTCTTACCCGTCATACGCATCTCCTCACCTCTCCTCAGGTCTCCTCAGGTCTCCGCGATCCAACCTTCTACGACATCGAGCCGAGCGATTTCGATTGCAGGAACCGGCGCGGCAGCCCGGGAGCCTTGGAGGCCGCACTTGGGGCAGCCTGCAACTCCGTTCGCGCGAGCCTGCGTTGCAGGGTAACAAACGTCACCGAGTCCGAGCAACACCGCGGAGGCGGTTTTCTCCTGTTTTTGGAGTGTTTTACGCAGGGACGGCCTTCTGTGAGGGCATGACACCTGGCCGTCCAGCCCGTCACTCCAGATATCCCGACCAGGAGGGGGCGTTGTTGTTGCCGGCCGACGTGAGTTGCTTGACCAGGGACCCTTCGGCGGTCATCAGGAAGATCTGCCGGCCGCCAGAGCGGTCGGACTCGAACGCGATGAAGCGGCCGTCGGGGGAGAAGGTCGGAGACTCGTGATTCCCAGGCGCGGCGGTCAGCCTCCTGAGGTCGAGCGTGGCCAGCTCGACGACCGCGATGTCGAAGCGGCGCCCGTCCTCGCTGCGGTGGGAGAAGGCGATGCGTTGGCCGTCCGGGTGCCACGCGGCGCCGTCGTTGTACCTCCCCTGCAGCGTCACCCGCCGCAGGTTGCCCCCGTCGACGTCCATCACGAAGATCTGGGGCGTTCCCGCCCGGCTCGACGTGAAAGCGATGGTACGCCCGGACGGGCTCCAGGCCGGGTTGGTGTCGATGGCCGCGGAGTGGGTGATCTGCTTGGCGCCGGAGCCGTCGCGGTTCGCCACGAAGATCTCGAAGTTGCCGTCGACCGACTGCGCGTACGCGACCCGCCGGCCGTCCGGCGAGAAGCTGGGCGAAAGGGTCATGGCGTTGCCGCCGACGATCCCGCGCTTCTCGCCCGTGGCCCGCTCGACCCAGTAGAGCGCCGCGTTGCCTTCGAAGTAGGACACATAAGCCAGCCCCGAGCCGTTGGGTGCCCAGTCGGGCGAGAAGGTCAGGGAGCGGTGCCCGGTGGTACGGCGCTGGCCATACCCGTCGTAGTCCATCAGGTAGAGCTCCTTCATCGCCTGGCCGTCGGCACGGCGCCCGTCACGGTCGGAGATGAAGGCGATCGAGGTCAAGGCGACGCCGCGCCGGCCCGTGAAGTAGCGCACGATCTCGTCCGCGAAGATGTGTGCCATGCGGCGAGAGAGGTCGTAGGTGCCGGTGTAGGACTTGCCCAGGATGAAGGCGCCGCTCGCGAGGTCGTACATCCGGCCATCGACGACGACGCGATCGCGGTCGAGCCTGACCTCGTTGTAGAGCGCCACCTCGTTGCCCACGGAACGCAGCTTGACCAGATCTTGCTCTCGCTCGCCGCTGAGCTCGAGCAGCGTCAACATCTCCGGACCCTGGATGTCGAACACGCCCGACAGCCCGAGGTCGTCGCGCAGCGTCTTCTCGAGCTCCGCTATCGCGGCGCCGGCCTCAGGCGGAGGAGCCACCGGCAGGCGTGACGGCGTGATGGCGAGCTTCACCTTCCGTGCCTGGTCCTTGGTGATCTCGACCCGCACATCGTCGCGGTCGCCGAGGCCAGCATCCGGCAGTGGCTGCTGAGCGGCGAGAGGCAGCGCGACCAACATCGGCCCGAGCAGAAAGGGGAGCAGCAAGAGGAGGCTGCGGACATTGGAGCTTCTGGGCATCGAGATCCTCCTGAACGAGCTGCTTCGCTGGCGCCCAGCGCAGCTTTCGCCGGGCACTCTGGCGTGTCAAGGCTACTCGCTGCGCGCGCGCATGACGAGGGCAACGCCAAGGGAGGGTTTGCGGTAGCCCCGCGGCAGGGGCGGCAGGGG
>DATLFI010000446.1:0-2893 GCA_035524895.1 Thermoanaerobaculia bacterium
TGCTGCACCTGGAGCTCGACTGCCCGCTCGAGCAGGTCGTCGTTCTCGAAGTTGGACCGCGAGAACCAGCCGAGGATCCCACGCCAGGGCTCGTCGTCGGTCCAGCGGCCCTTCGCCAGCCGGAGACGGATCCGAATCTCCTCTCCATCGACGGCACGGATCCGGGCTGCTCCGCTTCCAGCGCGGAGTCGGATGCGAGTCACCCCCTCGGGGGCACCCTCCCAGGCGAGGACTCGGGGACCCGCGTCGGCGCGAGTGTCGTCCTCGGCCGCGCTCAGCGGCGCCGGGATCGGGGCGAGGAGGATGATGAGCAGCGCCGAGGCGAGATGACGCCGTCGCCGGAGTCGGCTGGGGGAGCAGTCGGCGGACATCGGTCTATCTCCTCTGCCAGGTTTCGATTGCCGGACGGTGCACCGTCGGGCGCAGCGAGCCGTGCTCGGACGGGAGGCGGCGATCACGGTCGGTTTGGCCGGTCGCGACGCGGTCGGGTCGTGCCCTGCGAAGGCGACGGAAGCCCAGCAGCAGGGAACGCAGGTTCAGCTTGACCAGTCGAAGGGAGAGACGACCCACCGCTGCCGACAAGGCTGCGACCGCGAGCACGACGAGCTGAGGCATGCCGGCGCGAAGGGTCGGATCCAGGAGGCGCGAGGGGACGAACGGCAGCACCAGCGCAGCCAGCGCGCCGACCACTCCGGTCAGGAGCAGAGCGACTCCCAGCCCGCCGATCACCAGAGTGAGGGAGGCCAGAGTCGCCAGCCGCCCGCCCTCGGTGGCTCGACGGAGCCAGTCTCTTCCTGTGCGTGGGCGGCCTGCGGATCCACTGCCCTCCAGGCCCATTCCGACCGCCAGCGCCACGGTGTACGCATCAGCGAGCTCTCTCACGGCACCGAGCCGCTCGAGAGTGGAGCTCAGGCTTCGGCCCACGCTCTGCGCGTCCGCGAAGTGGCCGTCGATGTCGGCGACGATCTCGATGATCTCCTCGCGCTGAATACCGCTGCGCACGAGCTCGCCCTCGAGCTGCTCCACGTAGCGGGCGACGAGAGGATGCCGCTCCGGGCTCGACCGCGTGGTGCGGCCCGAGGTCATCGGCTCCTCCTCTGTGGCTTCTGCACCGGCACCCGACCGCCGGCTGTGACGGCGGGAGCTCGCCGGTCATACGCCAAACGCTCGTCGACCGACCGGCGAAGCTCGCCCCACTCTGCCTCGAGCTGTCTCAGCCGGTCGAGGCCTTTCTCGGTCAACTGGTAGTACTGGCGCGGGGGCCCAGAGTCCGACTCTCGCCAGAATGTCTCGAGCCAGCCGAATCGGCGCAGCCGGCGCAGGAGCGGATAGACGGTGCCCTCGCTCGCCGCCAGCGGATCTGCCTCCGCCAAGGACGTGACGATCTCGTAGCCGTACCCAGGTCGCGCCTCGAGCAGCGCGAGCACGCACAGCTCGAGCAAGCCGCGGCGCATCTGAGAGTTCCAGTCCTGGATGTCAGCCATCTTCGATTCCGTCTCGGGTTCACGGTTGCCACACCACTACAGTGTGGTGCACAGTACTGGGCGGCCGCAGGTATGTCAATCCCTGGGGGCGACGGCCGAGACCGGCGATGGCGATCGAAACGGCGCCGAACACCCGCTTGCTACGCCTCGTCGGACACGGCTCGAGAAGCGAGCTCCACCGGCGAGCAATGCCAATGCTCCTGGTCTGATTTCGTGAAGGGTGAGTCAAGTTTTTCTACGCGGCCGGGCGGAGTCGTGCCCGGAGGTGGAGCCTGTCGAGATGGTGATCCAGCGTACGGAGGGCGGCTCGTACGGGCGCAGGAGCCGAGGTGTCTGGCAGGAGGGCCGCCCAGCCGGGTTTGAGCAGTCGCGAGTAGAGCCGAGAGAAGAGGTTCGCGAGGCGCAGACCGAGAGGGGTGAGCTGGTCGCGGTGGGTGCCCTGCTGTCGCACGATCAAGGCGCGAGGATCCGATCCACACAGCCGACGCTCAAAGTCACGTGATCTGCGAGAATCTCGGCGACGGTAGGGCGCACAGGACACCTCCATTTCGTAGCTGGTTTGGAGGCAATCTTGCCCTACCGTCAACCTCCCCTTGTCCCCTGGTCGGTTTGAGGCGAAGCTTCGCTAATGTCCTGTGTCCGTGGTTCGCGCCAGAACTCGCGGCTTCGGTGTAGGGGCGGAGCTTGCCTGTTCGGTAGGGGAGCAGGCAAGCTGCTCCCCTACACCCGACGTTAGCCCTCAGTGGAGTGGTCCGAGGTTTTTCTGGTACAGGACACCCGCAGCGGGTGAATCGGTGCGCCGACGTTCATGAAGCGCTTCGTGTGGTCGCGGGGAAACGCGGGCGAGGTGGTGGCGGTGATGCTCGCGGCCCTTCTCCTCGTCGTCGCCATCGACCAGATCCCCGGGCTGCACTTCGACGAGTTGAACTCGATCTCGCTTGCCTTCAAGAGAGGCGAGCTGGATCAGGGCGTGCAGAGTTACACCGGGACTCTCTACTACGAGCTGGCCGGCGCCTGGATGAGCGTCGCCGGCTTCACGCCCCGCTCGCTGCGCCTGTTCAGCGTGCTGCTCAACTGCCTGGCGTGCGTGGCGGCGATCGCCTGCGTGCGCCGCGTCGCGCCCGGCAGCACGGCCGGCGCCTGGGTCGGATGCCTGGTCGCCACCTCGCCGCCCTTCGTCATGAAGGGCCGGCTGGGATGGGAGGTGACGGCAATGCATCCGGTGCTCGCGGCGATCGGGATCCTCGCCGCCGTCGCCGCCTTTCAGGCCTCCCGGCGGCGGTACGAGGGGGCGTACGCGCTCGCCGCCGGCATCGCCTTCGGCGCCGCCGCCTCGGTGCACCTCTCCGCACTGCCTCTGCTTCCGGCCGTCGTCGCGGCCGCGCTGGTGGCCCGGGGAGGGTCCGTCC
>DATLFI010000447.1:0-3697 GCA_035524895.1 Thermoanaerobaculia bacterium
TCGATTGCGTGCTTCGGGAAACGCTCGTCGTGCTTCTTGCGCGAGAAGCGCTCTTCCTGCGCCGCAGCCACGATCTCGCCGTCGACGACGAGGGCCGCGGCGGAGTCGTGGAAGTAGGCGGAGATTCCGAGGATCGCGGTCATGATCGGTTCAACGGCCGGTCACCCGCGCCGTATCGGCCCGCCCGCTGGCTACGCGACCTCGAACAACCCTGCCGCTCCCATCCCGCCCCCGATGCACATTGTCACCACGACGTGCTTGGCACCGCGGCGCTTGCCCTCGATCAGCGCGTGACCTACCAGGCGCGAGCCGCTCATGCCGTAGGGGTGGCCGATGGAGATCGCGCCGCCGTCGACGTTGAGCAGCTCGTCGGGGATGCCGAGGCGGTCACGGCAGTACACCACCTGCACGGCAAAAGCCTCGTTGAGCTCCCAGAGGTCGATGTCTTCCATCGACTTGCCGGTGCGCTCGAGCAGCTTGGGCACCGCGAACACCGGGCCGATGCCCATCTCGTCGGGCTCACAGCCGGCGACCGCCATGCCGCGGTAGATGCCTAGCACCTGCAAGCCCTTCTTCTCTGCCAGCAGCGAGTCCATGACCACGCAGGCCGAGGCGCCGTCGGAGAGCTGGCTGGCGTTGCCGGCGGTGATCGTGCCACCCTCTCGGACGGGGCGCAGGCCGCTGAGTCCCTCGAGCGTGGTGTCGGGGCGGTTGCCCTCGTCGATGCGCAGCTCGACGTCCTCGTAGCTCGCGACCTCGCCGGTCGCCTTGTCGAGGATCGCCTTCTTGGCCCGCACCGGGATGATCTCCTGGTCGAGCCGACCCTCCCTCTGCGCGGCAGCGGTGCGCTGCTGGCTCTGGAAGCCGTACTCGTCCTGCACCTCGCGCGGGATGTCATAGCGCTTCGCGACGATCTCGGCGGTGTCGATCATCGGCAGGTAGAGCTCGGGCTTGAACGCGGTGATGTGCGGGTCGGGCGTGCGGTAGCGGTTCTGGTGTTGGTTCTGCACCAGGCTGATCGAGTCGAGGCCGCCGGCGACCACGATCGGGAAGCCGTCGACCAGGATCTGCTTGGCCGCGGTGGCGATCGCCATCAAGCCCGAGGAGCACTGGCGGTCGATGGTCATGCCCGAGACCTCGACCGGCAGCCCAGCCGCGATACCGGCCTGGCGCGCGACGTTGTAGCCCGAGCTGCCCTGCTGGAGCGCGCAGCCCATGATGCAGTCGTCGACCTCGCCCGGCTCGATGCCTGCGCGCTCGACCGCCGCGCGGATCGCCGCCGCCGCCAGGGTCGGCGCTTCGAGGTTGTTGAAGGCGCCGCGGTAGGCCTTGCCGATCGGCGTACGGGCGGTCGAGACGATGACGGCTTCTCGCATGACGGGTCGTTCCCCTGGGTCGAAGATTGGAGGGAGGCCGATGGCTGGACTGCCGCGCCGAGGCGGGCAGGCGGGTAGGTCGAGCGCAGACCGTGGAGTCTAGCGCGACCGGCATGGTGCCCCGACTGCCCCGACCGATGCCCCGACCGAGGATCTGGTGGCCGCGGGTCGCGTCGCAGACTCCGTATCGAGCCTCGATAGGCTGCGGCCTCCATGTCTCGCGCAGCCGAGCCCCCGAGCCCAACACATCAGGGCCCCGCCAAGACTGGGCCGCTGCGTCCAGCAGTGTCCCAGGCCACGGCGGAGTCCCTCGCGCGCGAGCTGTTCTCTTTCACAGGTGTCGCGACCGAGCTGGCCTCGGAGCGCGGCCGGAACTTCTGCATCACCGCGCCGCACGGCGAGCGGCGGGTGCTCAAGGTGACCTGGGACGAGCCGAGCCGTGCCTTCGTCGCGCTCGAGACTCGGGTGCTGGAACGCGCTGCGGCGGCCGGGCTGCCGGTGCCGCGCCTGTGGCCTTCCCGGAAGGGGCGCCTCCTGGAGGACGTCGCCGACGAGCTGGGCCGCGCCGGCGTCGCGCGTTTGATCGACCACCTCGACGGTCGGCACCTCGCCGAGGTGCCGAAGTCGGCGCCCGTGCTCGGCGCCATGGGAGCGGCGCTCGGCCGTCTCGACGCGCTGCTCCAAGACGAGAACGACCCCGCTGCCGACCGGGTGTTCGACTGGGATCTCGCGCGCGCGCCCGAGGTCACTAGGGAACGGATCGGCGCGATTGGCGACCCGGCGCGGCGCGAGCTGCTGGCGCGCCTGATGGAGCGTAGCGATCGGGAGATCACGGCCCGCGAGCCGGCGCTGCGCCGCGGCGTCGTGCACAACGACGCCAACGACTACACCGTGCTGGTCGCGCCCGCCGACGGGAGCGCTCTCGAGCGCTTCGAGCCGTCGCGGATCAGCGGGCTCCTCGACTTCGGCGACCTGGTGCGCACCTTCCTGGTCTGTGAGCCGGCGGTAGCCGCCGCCTACGCTGCGCTCGACCAGCGCGAACCTCTGGCGGCCGTTGGTGCGGTCGCGGCCGGCTATCACCGCGAGCTGCCGCTCGAAGAGGCGGAGATCGACGTGCTCTTCGCTTTCGTGATCCGCCGACTCTGCTTGAGCGCGACCATGTCGGCGCACCAGCGCGCGCGCGAGCCCGACAACGAGTACCTATCGGTGAGCGAGGCCGCAGTGTGGCGGGCGCTGGAGCGCTTTGAGCGCATCCACCCGCGCTTCGCTGCTTGGTCGCTGCGTCATGCGTGCGGTCTCGAGCCGTTGGCGCGACGGCGACACGCGGTCGCCGCGCTCGCGGCGTCGCTGCCGGCGCCGGTGCTCGGTCGAGCGCTCGATGCTTCCAACACGCGTGTGCTCGACTTCGGCGTCGCGTCGCCGCTCCTCACCGAGCTCGACGATCGCGACGACCAGCGGGCCTGGACGCGTGCAATCGACCGCCGGCTCGCCGAACGCGGCGCGGCCGTCGGCTGGGGCCGCTGGGACGAGCCGCGCGGCTGGTACACCACGCCAGCTTTCCAGAGTGCCGACGGCGGCGAGGCGCGCACGGTGCACCTGGGCGTCGACCTCTTCGTGCCGCCCGGCACGCCGATCCACGCTCCGCTACCGGGCCGCGTGCACAGCACAGCCGACACCGAGCGCCCGCTCGACTACGGCGCGACGCTGGTGCTCGAGCACGAGCTGGAGCCGGCGCCGGCCGACGACGGCGAGAGCGAGGGCGAGCCGGTTCGCGTGTACACGCTGTGGGGCCATCTCACCCGCGACTCGCTCGCGCACCGGCCGGGCGACGCCATCGCCGCCGGCCAGGAGATCGCGCGCGTCGGCGACCTGCACGAGAACGGTGGCTGGGCGCCCCACCTGCACCTCCAGGTCGTGCTCGACCTGCTCGACCACGAGGGTGACTTTCCCGGCGTCGCCGCACCGTCGGAGCGTGCGCTGTGGCTCGCCAACTCGCCGGACCCCAACCTGCTGCTGCGCCTGCCTGCCTCGGCGCTCGGGGAAGAGCCTGGCGGTGCCGAGGCAAGTCCCTCGGCTCGCGACGCGCTGCGCCACCGGCGAGCGAGCGTGCTCGGCCCTTCGCTCTCGCTCTCCTACCGCGAGCCGCTGTGGATCGTGCGTGGCGAGGGGGCCGCGCTCTTCGACCACGAGGGGCGCCGCTACGTCGACCTGGTCAACAACGTCTGCCACGTCGGCCACGCCCACCCGCGGGTGCTGCGCGCGATGGCGCGCCAGGCGGCGCTGCTCGAGACCAACACGCGCTACCTACACGAGCTGGTGCT
>DATLFI010000448.1:0-9526 GCA_035524895.1 Thermoanaerobaculia bacterium
GAGCTGAGCAGAGCGGAAACTTCTTCGGTGTGAAGCCCAGCAGGTGAGAGTCCTGCCCGGTAGAGGTTGGCCACCAGCCGGAAGCGAGTCTTGCGTGGACGTTCGAGAGGGCGGCTGCGAAGCGTAGACAGCGAGGGCGGAGGCCGTGTGATGGAGCCTCGAGAGACACTTTGGGGTTGGGACCGTTCTAGTTTTCTCAAGGAGCGGCAGCATTCGGCCGTCGCGATGGCCCGGGCGGAGAGGTGTCAGAGGAACGCGCCGAGAGACGGCGGTGCTCGCACGGCGAGCCGTCCTTAGGTCTCGGCGAGCACTAGCTCGGGTGTGCGGTGGGCCGAGCAACAGCGTTGGCCTTGTTCCTCGGCTCTCCGCAGGCACACGGCTCCCGTGACTCGGAGTCGCGAGTCGACGGGAAGTCTCAGCTGGTGTTCGGTCGCGGTCCGGCGGGCTAGACGGCGAACGCAGGACGCGCTCTCGCGCCCACCGGTGGCCCTCGCAACCTGCGCGCGGGCGGGAAGGTGAACTCGGGGAACTCGACGTCGAGCACGCAGCATTCGCGCAACTGCCGCGACGCCTCGAGGAAGGCTCGGAGGACTTCGCGGTAGCGCGCGCGCCATTCCTGCCTGCACCGCCGCAATCTGATCACTGATTCCAGGGCAATTCGATCACCGGTTCCAGGCGAATCCGATCGCTGATTCCAGGGAATCCGATCACCGATTCCAGGGAATCTGATCAGTGGCCGGTTCCGGCGGCGGCCGGTGGGGGCTCTCCGAACGGTCTGGCGGGGAGGTGTCGGCGGGGAGGTGTCAGAGGAATGTTCGGAGTGACCGAGAGACCGCCTTTTCGCCGCGAGCGGCTAGTCCGCGTGCGTTTGTGCGGGAGTGGCGAGCCGTCCTCGGGTCTCGCCGAGCATTAGCCCGGGTCTGCGGTGGGCCGAGCAGCAGCGTTTGCCTTGTTCCTGGGCTCTCCGCACGCACACGAGTCCCGTGACTCGGAGTCCCGAGTCGACGGGAAGGCGCAGATGGTGTTCGGTCGCGGTCGCGGCGGGCTAGACGGCGAACGCTGGACCCGCTCTCGCGCCCACTGGCGGCCCTCGCAACCTGCGCGCGGGTGGGAAGGTGAACTCGGGAAACTCGACGTCGAGCACGCAGCACTCGCGCAACTGCCGAGACGCCTCGAGGAAGGCGCGGAGGACCTCGCGGTAGCGCGCGCGCCATTCCTTGCGGTCCTCTCGACACGAGGCGAGGAAGAGCGGAGCGGGAGTGCGCTTCGCGGGAGCGGGCGTGGCGAGGGGATCAGCCGCAAGGAGCTTGGCGACGCCCAGCACGCGCTTGCCCTCGGTGCGTCGCCTGACACGGCCCTCGTGCTCGATGTCGGCGATCATATCGCGGACCCATGCGTGGTACTGCTCGGCTGGCCAATGCTCGTAACAGGGTAGCGGGCTGAGCTCGAGCGTCTCGCTGGTGGTGAAGTCGTCTTCGGTCACGTCCTCACCCTTTTCGCGTGCGCGGTAGAGGGCCGTGCGATCGACCCATTCGCCGCGTACCAACAGGCTGCCGTCGTAGAGCGCGCGCACGGAGGTAGGTCCCGGCCAGTCGAGCGGGCTCTCGACCAGATTTTCCTTCAGGCAGCCTTGGGCGAGGACGTAGCGGAACCGCTCGACCAAGGTCGGCTCGTCGTTGGTCAGCAGGGAATGGCGGTACCGGCGCCCCCACACCCGCCCCTGCCACTCGGGTACGAAGTGCTGGACCTCGCGTGCGATGTTGCCTGCGACGTACTGCATGAAGCGTGAGAGGTCGCCGTCGCCGCGGACCGACAGAATTTTGGGGCCATGATTCGAGGGGAAAGCCGGTAGGTGGACGCGCACGCCGGTCAGCTTCTGCGCCCGGGCAAGGATGCCGTTGATGCGCAGGGTGAGCTTGGTCGATGGGCGCAGGAGCAGCCGGCGCCCAACCGTGCGCAGCGTGACCTCGACCGGGCACCAGCCGGTCTCGTCTGGCGGAGTCCACCTCAGCGGATAGCCCACACATGAAGAGACGGAATCCAGGACCGATCGTGCGCACCTCGGAGCCCCTGCCGCCCTCGGGAGCAGGTCTCTGACACCGCTCCGGCCGGCTCCGGCCGGGATGGAGCTGAGGCCGGTTCCGACCGCCGATCGATAGGCTGACGGGATGAGCGGGCCGAGGGCAGCGGAGCGTCCCGAGCGCAGCATCCGGTTCCCGGCCAAGGACGAGCCGCTGCGCGACGACGTCCGGGAGGTCGGCGCGCTGGTCGGCGAGATGCTCCGTGAGCAGGGCGGGGAGGAGCTGTTCGCGCACGTCGAGAGCGCCCGCCGGCTCGCCATCCGGCGCCGGGAGAGCACGGGCGAGGAGCGCCAGCGGGCCGAGCAGGCGCTCGCCGACGTCCTTCGCGAGCTCGAGCTCGACACCACACGGGAGCTGGTGCGGGCCTTCTCCGCCTACTTCAAGGTGGTCAATCTCGCCGAGCAGGTGCACCGCATCCGGCGGCGGCGTTCCTACCTCGCCGATCCGCAGTCGGCCTCGCAGCGGGAGAGCCTGGCTGATGCTCTTCGGCGTTTGCGCTCGGCGCGTCCCGATCTCGATGCGGGGGCTCTCCAGGAGCTGCTCGACCGGCTGCGCATCGAGCCGGTGTTCACCGCCCACCCCACGGAGGCGACCCGGCGGGTGGTGCTGGAGAAGGAGCAGCGGCTGGCTCGCCGGCTGGTCGAGCGGTTGGACCCCTCGCTCACCCTCCCCGAGCGGCGCACCAACCGTGAGCGCATCCTCACCGAGATCACCACCGCCTGGCAGACGCAGCAGCGTCCGCCCAGCCGCCCCACCGTGGCCGACGAGCGCGAGCACGTGCTGTTCTTCCTCACCGACGTGCTCTACCGGGTGGTGCCGGCGTTCCACGAGGAGCTCGAGCGTGCGCTCGTCGAGGTGTGGCCGGAGCATGCCGAAACGCTGCGGGTGCCCGGCGTGCTCCGCTTCGCCTCCTGGGTGGGCGGCGACATGGACGGCAACCCCAACGTCGACGCCTCCACCTTCCGTGCCGCGCTGTCCCGACAGCGGCAGCTCGCGCTCGAGCTCTACCGCCGCGAGGTCCGAGAGCTGTCCGGTCGGCTCACCCAGTCGCCGGCGCGAGTATCGATCGACGACCAGGTGCTCGAGCGGGTCGAACGGTACCGGGAGCTCTTCCCCCACGTGTACGACGAGATTACCGAGCGGCAGCGGGGGATGCCCTACCGGGTGCTGCTGGCACTGGTGGCGGAGCGTCTGCGCGCAGGCGCAGACGATGGCGCAAACGGCTACGCCAGCGTGCAACAGCTCGGTGCCGACCTCGAGCTGATCGCGTCGAGCCTGCGGCGAAACCGCGGTGGGCACGCGGGCCTGTTCCGAGTGCAGCGCCTGGCGCGCCGGCTCGACACCTTCGGCTTCCATCTCGCCGCCCTGGACGTTCGCCAGGACGCCGCCGTCCATCGCCGGGTGATCGGGCGCACCCTCGGCGACCAGGAGTGGGAGACCCGGTCGCCGGAGCAGCGCGCCGCGACGTTGCGCGAGCTGCTCGGCGGCACCCTCCGCTCGATGCGAAGCGAGGGCGGGGAGCCGGAGGTGGAGAGCACGCTCGAGGTCCTCTGCGCCCAGGCCGAGGCGCGCACCACCTACGGAGCGGAGGCGGTCGGCCTCAGCATCATCAGCATGGCGCGCGCAGCCGACGACGTGTTCACCGTGCTCGCGCTCGAGCGCCTAGCCACCGGAAGCGAGGACTCGGTGAGCGACGTCTGCCCGCTGTTCGAAACGGTCGACGATCTCGACCGTGCGCCGCTGGTGCTCGCGGAGCTGTGTGCAGACCGGGTCTACCGCGCGCACCTCGACCGCCGCGCCCGCCGTCAGTTCGTGATGATCGGCTACAGCGACAGCAGCAAGGACGCCGGCATCACCGCCTCGCGTTGGGCGCTCGAGCGGGCGCAGCGGAGACTGGTCGAGGTGGCCCGCGAGCACGGCGTCGAGCTGGTGCTGTTCCACGGCCGCGGCGGAACCGTGGGGCGCGGCGGCGGCAAGACCCACCGTGCGATCCTCGCCGGCCCGGCCGGCGCGGTCGACGGACGCCTGCGCATGACCGAGCAGGGTGAGGTGATCGCCGACCAATACGGTCTGCGCGGCATCGCCGAGCGCAACCTCGAGCGCACCACCGGAGCGGTGCTGCTCGCCACCGCCGCTCCCAGCCCGGAACGGGACCTACCCACCGAGCTGCTCGAGCTCGCCGCCGCCTCCAGCCGCGCCCGTTACCGGGCCCTGTTCTACGAGGATGCGCGGTTCGAGGCGTACTTCCGGGCGGCGACGCCGATCGACGTGATCGAGCGTCTCCAGATCGGCTCCCGCCCGGCCTCGCGCAGGCGCGGTGGCGGCGCCGAGGCGTTGCGCGCGATCCCGTGGGTGTTCGCTTGGACCCAGAGCCGCCACGGTGTACCGGGGTGGTTCGGCGTCGGTACCGGGCTCCAGGCGGTGGCCGATGCTCACGGCGAGGAGGCGCTCGAGCAACTCGCGCAGGTCCCGTTCTTCGCCAACCTGCTGAGCGATGTCGAGATGGCGATGGCCCGGCGGAGAGGTGTCAGAGGAACGTGCTGAGAGACTGCGTTCCTCGCCGCGAGCGGCTAGTCCGCGTGCGTCTGTGCGGGCGTGGCGAGCCGTGGCGAGCCGTGGCGAGCCGTCCTCAGGTCGCGGCGAGTACTAGCTCGGGTATGTGGTGGGCCGAGCAGCAGCGTTTGCCTTGTTCCTAGGCTCTCCGCAGGCACACGACTCCCGTGACTCGGAGTCGCGAGTCGACGGGAAGTCGCAGCTGGTGTTCGGTCGCGGCGGGCTAGACGGCGAACGCCGGACCCGCTCTCGCGCCCACCGGCGGGCCGCGCAACCTGCGCGCGGGCGGGAAGGTGAACTCGGGGAACTCGACGTCGAGCACACAGCACTCGCGCAACTGCCGTGACGCCTCGAGGAAGGCGCGGAGGACTTCGCGGTAGCGCGCGCGCCAGTCCTTGCGGTCCTCTCGACAGGAGGCGAGGAAGAGCGGAGCGGGAGTGCGCTTCGCTGGAGCGGGCGTGGCGAGGGGATCAGCCGCAAGGAGCTTGGCGACGCCCAGCACGCGCTTGCCCTCGGTGCGTCGCCTGACACGGCCCTCGTGCTCGATGTCGGCGATCATCTCGCGGACCCAGGCGTGGTACTGCTCTGCTGACCAGTGCTCGTAGCAGGGTAGCGGGCTGAGCTCGAGCGTCTCGCTGGTGGTGAAGTCGTCCTCGGTCACGTCCTGGCCGTTCTCGCGTGCGCGGAAGAGGGCGGTGCGATCGACCCATTCGCCGCGGACCTCCGGCGGAGAGGTGTCAGAGGAACGTACCGAGAGACGGCGTTTTCACTGCGAGCGGCTCAGCTGGCGGAGAGGTGTGAGAGGAATGTTCGGGGAGGACCGCCGAGGAGAGTGCTTCGTGAGCGGCGTCGGGGGCTCCGGCCGCGCCGCCTCCCCGAACGACGAGCCGCGCTGGAGCGCGCTCGAGGTGGCGCTCTTCGTCGGCCTCGCCCTGACCGCGCTCGGCGTCGCGGCCTTCCTCCTCGTCAGCCCCGGCGTCTACCTCGGCGACGACGCCTTCATCTTGATGACCTACGGCCGCAACCTCGCCGGCGGTCTCGGCCCGGTGTTCAACATCGGCGAGCGGGTCTGGGGCTACACGTCACCGCTCCAGGTGGCGGCGCTGGCCGCCGTACACCTCGCCGCGCCTGGCAACGCGATCCAGCTGGCGGCGGCTCTTTCCGCTCTCGAGCTCGGTCTCGCGGCCCTGCTCTTGTCGTTGCTGCTGCGCCGTTCCGGCGGGCTG
Source organism: Thermoanaerobaculia bacterium (assembly GCA_035524895.1). Taxonomy (GTDB): domain Bacteria; phylum Acidobacteriota; class Thermoanaerobaculia; order Multivoradales; family Multivoraceae; genus DATLFI01. Next base: position 5,861 of record DATLFI010000448.1, read on the forward strand.
TTCGTGTACCCAGCGGCGCTGCTGCTGCTCTTGCACCCGGCCCTGAGCCTCTTCCACGGGCTCGAGAGCACCCTGATGGTCGCGCTGCAGTGCCTGGTGCTGTGCTGGCGCTGCTCGCCGCTGGCCTGCCCGCGGCGGCGGCGGCGGCGGCGGATAGGTGGCGGCGGCGGATAGGTGTCAGAGGAACGCACCGAGAGACGGCGTTTTCACCGCGAGCGGCTAGTCCGCGAGCGTCGGTGCTGGCGTTGCGAGCCGCCCTCGGGCCTCGGCGAGCACTAGCTCAGGTATGCGGTGGGTCGAACGGCAGCGGTTGCCTGGTTCCTGGGCTCTCCGCAGGCACACGACTCCTGTGACTCGGAGTCCCGAGTCGACGGGAAGTCGCAGCTGGTGTTCGGTCGCGGTCGCGGCGGGCTAGACGGCGAACGCTGGACCCGCTCTCGCGCCCACCGGAGGCCCTCGCAGCCTGCGCGCGGGCGGGAAGGTGAACTCGGGGAACTCGGCGTCGAGCACGCAGCACTCGCGCAACTGCCGCGACGCCTCGAGGAAGGCGCGGAGGACTTCGCGGTAGCGCGCGCGCCATTCCCTTCGGTCCTCTCGACAGGAGGCGAGGAAGAGCGGAGCGGGAGTGCGCTTCGCTGGAGCGGGCGTGGCGAGGGGATCAGCCGCAAGGAGCTTGGCGACGCCGAGCACACGCTTGCCTTCGGTGCGTCGCCTGACACGGCCCTCGTGCTCGATGTCGGCGATCATCTCGCGGACCCAGGCGTGGTACTGCTCTGCTGACCAATGCTCGTAGCAGGGTAGCGGGCTGAGCTCGAGCGTTTCACTGGTGGTGAAGTCGTCCTCGGTCACGTCCTGGCCGTTTTCGCGTGCGCGGAAGAGGGCCGTGCGATCGACCCACTCGCCTCGCACCAACAGGCTGCCGTCGTAGAGCGCGCGCACGGCAGTCGGTCCCGGCCAGTCGAGCGGGCTCTCGACCAGATTTTCCTTCAGACACCCTTGGGCGAGGACGTAGCGGAACCGCTCGACCAGAGTTGGCTCGTCGTTGCTTAGCAGTGAATGGCGGTACCGGCGCCCCCACACCCGCCCCTGCCACTCGGGTACGAAGTGCTGGACCTCGCGTGCGATGTTGCCTGCGACGTACTGCATGAAGCGCGAGAGGTCGCCATCGCCGCGAACCGACAGAATTTTGTGGCCATGATTCGAGGGGAATGCCGGCAGGTGGACGCGGACTCCGGTGAGCCGTTGCGCCCGGGCGAGAATGCCGTTGATGCGCAGGGTGAGCTTGGTCGAAGGACGCAGGAGCAGTCGGCGCCCTACCGTGCGCAGCGTGACCTCGACCGGGCACCAGCCGGTCTCGTCGGGCGGAGTCCACCTCAGCGGATATCCCACGCATAGAGAGACGTAGTTCGACAGCCAGAGTGCGCACTCCGGCCTCTTTTCTGGCGCACTCGGCGCGTCTCTGACACCGCTGGCAGCTGGCAGGCAGGCAAATAGAATCGTCGCGTCGTGACTCTTCGCCCAACGCCGCGGCGATACTACCTGCCCTCGTACCGTGCCCGACATGACGCCTCCGCATCCCGCACCCTCAGGAAGCTCGAACCGGCTGCCGCTGGTCCTCGCGACGTTGGCGGTCGTCCTAGGCATCTGGCTCCTGCTCGATGCGACGGGCTTCCCGATGCCTCCCTTCCGGCGTTACTGGCCAATCTTCCTGATCCTCGTCGGGCTGGCGTCGCTGGCGCACTTTGTGTGGTGGGGACGATCGACCGTTTCGGCTGGGCTGGCGACCTTCGGCATCAGCCTGGGCATGCTGGCGTTTTCGATCAGCCTGGGCTGGACACGCCTCCTCACGTTCTGGGACTGGTTCCCGGGGTTGCCCTTGTGCATCGGCCTCGCGATCGTCACCTCCTGGATCGCCGGCGGACGCCGGCGCACCGAGCTGCTCCTGGTAGGCGCGACCTTCTCGACCCTCGGCATCGTCGGGTTCGTCGCGCGCTATCCGGCGATCCGGGCGATCCTGCCGTCGGGCCAGTTTGTCTGGGCGCTGCTGCTGCTGGGTGTGGGCGGCTTTGCGTTGTGGCGGCTGCTCTCGGCCCGCCGCGCTAGTCGCTGACCGACGAGCGGCAAAGGCTGCGCTTTCGCCGCCAGACCTCGACCGCGTACCAGGCGAGGAGGCCGCCGAGCACGGCGTAGCTCGCCGGACCTAGATAGCGGGAGGTCTGCTCGTACCGTTTGCCCGCACCGGGAGGTCTCTGACACCGCATCACCGATGCTCACCGAACTTGACCCTCGAACGTGAAATTTTGGTTGACGCGATAGGGAAACCGAAGTAAACAGTGTTCCGCCGTGCCCGCTCCCCTTGCCCCGGTTCCGGCAGCGGGACTGCGCTCCACACCAACATAAAACTAGACGGGGGGCGACTCCATGCAATCGTTGAAAGCTCGGCTCCGGCTTTCGATCGCTGCGTTCGGCCTGCTTGCGGCAGGTTCGGCTTTCGGTCAAACGCTGACGATGACCGACGTCTCGGCGAATCCCGGCGCAGCCGCCCAGAGTATTCAGCTCAATTACACCGCTGGTGGCAATGTCTCGATCATCATCACCAACATCAATCTCGCCGATGCGAACGCAATCGTGACCGGCCTGCAGTATCAGCATTTCAACAATGGCACTACCGCTTTTGTCGCCTGCGACGGAACGTTCCGCACTGCGGGCACCATCGGCGGCATCGTCGTCCGCATCGCCTGCGCCTCGACCGGTGCCGGTACTGCGCGTTACACGATCCAGTCCCTCGATCCGACCACGGATGTGCTCCCGAGTTTCACCAACCTTGCCCGTGCTCAGTTCACCATCGGGGCAGGAGCCACCGCAGGTCAGACCGCGACCTTCTCGTATGCGCCGAACTGCACCGCAGGACAATTCCCGAACGTCGACAATTGCACCGAGTTCACCACCACTGCTGCCGCTCGCGTCAACGGCACGCTGACCGACACTGGTGACGTCACCGTGTCAGCCCCCCCGACCAATCGCACGCTAAGCTACAACCCGACCACCGGCACCACGATCGCGTTCGCAGCCGGCGTAACGGCCGGCACGGCGGCCCCAAACCAGACGATCGTCGTGACCGCCACCGGCGACACTGGCACCGCGACCCTCACTGGCTGCGCTACGACCGGCCCGGCTGGTGTGTTCAGTGTCGCGCCGACCGACCTGACCTTCGGCGACGCGGACCCAAATCCGCAGAACCTGACGGTGGGTTGCACCTACCCGACCACGAATGCGACCGGCACCCTGACCTGTTCGCAGACGAATGCGGGCGGTACGGCGACCAACGTCAGCTGGCCGCTGAGCTGCCCGGCGCCGAATGCCAACCCGACGATCGCATCCAACCCGGCGTCGGGAAGCACATTCTCCGTGGGGGGCGCATCTGTCGGGTCGCAGGGCACGGCAACGATCGACCTGTCCGCCACCGGCGGCTCCGGTGCCGGCACCACCACCATCAGCTGCACCTCCACCGGCAATGTCCTGATCGCCGCAGCCCCCGGTACCCCGGCAGGCCAGGGTCCGGTTGCGCAGACCGTCACCGGTGCGAACCAGCCGACTGATCTGTCGGTCGGTGTTGTGCTGACCACCGCGGCGCAGACCCCAGCCGGCACCATCACCTGCACGGTG
>DATLFI010000449.1:0-14212 GCA_035524895.1 Thermoanaerobaculia bacterium
TCTCGCCGAGATGGCGCAGCAGGAATCGGAACCACACCGGGACGAACAGCGCGCCGAGCAGCAGGTTGAAGGCGTGGAAACCGTCGAACCAGTCGTCGACCAGCCCCAGCCGCCGCGAGAGCAGCTCCGCAGTCGCCGCTGCCAACGTGTTCGCGAACGGGTAGTACTCCCACGGGCGCGAACGGAACGGCGCCGCCTCGAGGTTGGGCACTCGGTCTACCGGGTAGGGGTCGGAGGCGGGGTCGAGGTAGACCGAGTCGAAGCTGGTGAAGTAAGAGAGGTACCGCTGGCCGTAGAACATGTCGCCGAGCGCCTCGTCCCAGGTCACGTTGTACCGATCGAGGGACGCGAAGCCCAGCCCCAGGAGCAGGAGCACCATCACGAGGATCGCCGTGCGGTGCTGCGGCTCGATGCGGCGGGTTGCGCGCAAGCTCACCGGTGGCCGCCGCCGTCAGCGACGTCGACACCGAGCCCTACCCGCGGCAGGCCGAGCAGGCTCAGGAAGAAGCTCGCGAACACCGTCTGCACTCCAAGGGTCATCAGGGTCACGGCCGGGATGAGCTGGCGCATGGTGTTTCGCGGATCGAGGCTCCCGAATCCGACGTCGCGCCAGCCCCAAACAGCAAACCCGAGCACCAGCGCGCCGCCGAGAACGAGCAGCGCCCCGACGAGCAGGCCCGACTCGAGGCGCGCAAAGCGCATCATGCGATCGAGTACCCGTTGGTGGGGATGGAACCCCTCGAGCACTGCATAGACACGGCTGAACACGGCAAAAACCACAAGCTGATAGCCGAGCACGCACAAGAACGCCGCGACCAGCAGGGTGTGGATGTCGAAGCCGACGCCACCCAGATACAACGGCCCGGCAACCAGGGCCGCCGACACGACAGCTCCCACGAGGAGCAGCAGGAGACCCGGAATCAGGAACAGCCAGCGCGGGCTGAAGAGCAGCATGAAGCGCAGGTGACGCCAGCCGTCGCGCCACGGGTGCAGGTGCGGCGGCCGCGAGCGCCCGTCCGGGTAGAGACGGATCGGCACCTCGGTGATGCGCATCCCTTTGAGGTGCGCCTTGATCACCATCTCGCTCGCGAACTCCATGCCGGTGGTGCGCAGACCCATGCGGCGGAACGCGTCGACCGAGAACCCGCGCAGGCCGCAGTGGAAGTCGCCTACCGGTGCGCGGAAGAACAGCCGGCCCAACCCGGAGAGCGCCGGGTTGCCGATCCAGCGGTTCTTCCACGGCATCGCACCGCGCTCGACCCCGCCGCGGAAGCGGTTACCCATCACCAGCTCCCAGCCTTCTCGCAGTTTGGCCACGAACGGCTCGAGCTGAGAGAAGTCGTAGCTGTCGTCGGCGTCGCCCATGATCACGAACCGGCCGCGCGCGGCCTCGATGCCGCCGCGCAGCGCATTGCCGTAGCCGCGCGCGCGCACCTCGACCACGCGCGCTCCCGCCGCGCGCGCCAGCTCCTGCGAGCCGTCGGTGCTGCCGTTGTCGGCCAACACGACCTCGCCCGCGATGCCGTGCTCGGCGAAGGCTCGCAGCGCCTTCTCGACGCACACCGCGACCGTCTCCGCCTCGTTCAGGCAAGGCATGACGACGGTGAGCTCGGGCTCTTGCGCCTTGGCGGTGGACACTGTCGCGAATCATAGTGGCGCCCGGGACCGGACTGCCGGCTGATCTGCAACTGGCGACGTGATGACGGGCTTCAGGACCTCTAGGCCTGTGGGGGAGGCTCACTGCCGGTCGCCGGTGTTGCCACAACCGGCCAGCTCCGTCGCGACCCGCGGTAGGGGCCGATGCGCAACGGCGGCCCGGTGGCGTTCCGATCCCACTCGGGGTCGGCGTTCGCGCGTGTGTCGAGGACTGCCGGTCGCGACAGGAAGTCGCGCCGAGCGAGAGGCTAGGAGAACCCGGGTCGGCCGTCAAACTGGGCGATCACCGCGGGAGCCCGCCGCCATCGCTGCCAGCGTCAGCTCCATACCGGGTGACGGTGTCGCTGCCGCTGTTGGCTACAGCCCGCTCTGGGTCCCGCCCTCGCTCCGCTCCCCCTGGAAGCGCTGGAGAATCTGCAACTGCGCTTCGGGGCTCAGCGTGTCCCAGTCGATGCCGCGACGCTCCTTGAGCAACTTCTTGATCTGCTCGAGGTTGCGCGGGCCGCGACCGAGCCAGCCGCCGTCCTGCGGCACGTAGCCGGGCTCGGCGTCGGCGTAGGTGAGGAAGCCGAACATCATCTCGGCCGTGGTGGGCTCGCCGAAACGCACCTCGATCGTGGGATCGGGGTTGTGCGGGTTGTCGGCCGAGTTGTCCCAGGTCGCGATGAACTCGACCTCGGTGCCGGCGGGGATGAGCTTCGGCGCCTCTTCGGGATAGTTGTAGCTGGTCTGCCAGTCGAAGTCGTAACGCGGCACCTCGAGCAGTACCTCCTGGGTGCCATCGGGATAGTGCGCGATGTATTTCGCCGACTTGCCCCGCAAGTGCATGTGCGGCAGGAGCTGGAGCAGGAGCGAATCGCGCTCGAACTTCGTGCGCGTGGCGTAGGTGTAGGCGGGGTCGCCGGCCGGGATCACGAAGTCCGACTTGGCGAGCGGGTCGACCAACACCGGGTGCTCGGGCTTGTAGTCGGCCGGGTAGAACTTCAGCGCGACCTTCGACTGGTCCCACACGCCGGTGCCGGGCCCCGGCTCCTTGTGGTAGTGCATCGACCAGCGGATGGTGTCGCCCGGCTTGAGCATCGTGCCGAAGCCCTCGTTGTAGACCTTCGGCTGGTTGCCAGGGGCGATGCCGCCGAGCGGCGGGGCGACGATGTGGTGCACCACCGAGCTGCCCGGCCGGAACTCGACCGCCTTGACCCAGCGCGGCCCCGGGAGCACCTCCTCGGTGATCTTGGTGACGAAGTTGACGTAGATGTCCTCGACCTCGTCCGCCACGAAGTACTTGTCGTCGGTCCCCATGTTGATCACGAGGTCGACGTCGCCGATCAGCCAATCGCTCTCCGGCCACTCGCGCGCAGGAGGCGCGTCGGCCGCGTCGCCTTCAGGAGCGCCCGACGTCGCCCAGGCCACCAGCGTCTGGATCTCGGCGTCGGCGAGGCCACGCTCGTTGACGAACACGCCGTGCTGCGCGGGGGAAGCGTGCCATGGCGGCATGCGCTTGGCCTCGGCCTCTTTCGCGATGCCGCGTGCCCAGGGGCGGGTCTCGTCGAACGTCGTGAACGACATGGGCGCCACCATGCCGCCGAGGTTGGCGCCGTTGGGCCGATGGCAGTCCTGGCAGTTGCGCTGCAGGATCGGCAGCACCTCCTTGTAGAAGGTCGGCGCCGAAGGCGTCGTGTCGGTCTTCGAGGCCTTGCTGGCGGCCGCGAGCGGAGTCGCGCAGACGGCGACGATCGAGGCCACGAGAGCGAGTTTCACGGAGCGCGTCATGGTCGTTCCCCCTGCCACGTTCGACGAGCGTAGGTGAGCTGTTGTTCCACCTACAGGTATCACCGGCACCCTATTCTGCCTTATCGGCCGATCGGCCGACAAGCTGGGCACAGACGCGGGGGCCGGGACGACAGCTTCACGAAGCCATCCCCGTCGAGGCGCCGCGAGCCTCAAGGGCCAGCGGGCTCCGGAACTGGCGTAGCGCGATCAGCCACACCGGCGGCGGCGGCTGCTGCGGCAGCCGGTTGGGGCCGTGCCGCTCCAGGCGGGTCGCGGCCTCGGCGCTGGTCAGCCCCGGCTCGCCGGCCTCGAGCAGGGCCATCAGCTCCCGCAGCGGTAGTGCGTGCCACGGGGCTCGCCGCACATCCGCGCGTTCCCTGCTCTCATTCTTCGCCAGAGCGCACCACCCCCTCCGCCCACCGCACCACCGGCGGGTCGACGAAGCGCCCGTCGACGGCGATGGCGCCGCGACCTTCCTCGGTCGCCCTGCGTGCCGCCTCGACGACCTTCTTCGCGTACGCCAGCTCGTCGGGGCTGGGAGCAAAGACCTGTCGCACGACGCCGACCTGGGCGGGGTGGATCACGATGCGCCCCGCGTAGCCCATGCGGCGACCACGGGCGGTGTCGGCGCGCAGGCCGTCGAGGTCGCGGAGCTGCGGCCAGGGGCCGTCGAGCGCGCCGCGTAGGCGGGCGGCGCGGGCGGCGATCGGCACGAGCTGGCGCGCGTAGCTCGTTTCCTCGCCCTCGGGTGTCCAGTGGCCGCCGATGTCGGCGAGGAGGTCGAGCGGGCCGAAGGCGAGCCAGCGCACCCAGGGGTGGGCGTGCGCCAGGTCGAAGGCCCGCTCGATGCCCCGGGCGCTCTCGAGCAGGAGCACCAGCGGCACCTCGAGCTCGGCGACCTCGCGCGCCTGCGCGACCTTCTCCACTTTGGGCACCATGATCGCGCCGAGCAGCAGGTCGGCGAGGGCGTCGCGGTCGGCCGCATAGTGCTCGCCCGAGGGCTGGTTGACCCGCACCGCCACGTGCCGCAGCTCTGGAGGCTTGCGGCCGGCGAGCGCCTCGAGCGTGACGCGGCGCGCGATCGACTTCTCGGCGGGAGGCACCGCGTCCTCCCAGTCGAGCACGACCATGTCGGCGTCGCCAGCGAGAGCCTTCTCGACCTTGCGCGGTTCGTGACCGGGTGCGAAGAGCCAGGTACGCATGGGACGGAGGTGCGGTTTGACGGGGACGGCGACGAGGCCTGAGCTTCGGTGTGATCGTCCGTGGTCGCAGATTGGGCGGCCAGAGGATTGTTACACCACCCACAGGGTACAGAAGCAGGCCCAGAAGGAGGGGTGCGGCAGCAGGTAGTGGGTCCAACGGACTCCACTGCCCAGGAACTAGGGTACCGAAGCCGGCCGACTAAGCTTCGGCGGTGACGACATCCGCGACAGGCTCCCGCTCGAACGCGAATGCCGAGGCGCCGCCCTCGATCGAGCTGCGCGAAGTGTCGAAGACATACCGCAGCGCGTCGCGGCCAGCGCTGCGCGACGTCGACCTCGCCATCGCTCCGGGCGAAACGCTGGCTCTGATCGGCGGCAGCGGCAGCGGCAAGACGACCTTGCTGCGGCTGCTCAACCGCATGGTCGAGCCGAGCACGGGGGTCGTGCTGCGCGATGGGCAAGCGATCGGCGAGATCGAGCCGATCGAGCTGCGGCGACGGACGGGCTATGTCCAGCAGGTGGGAGGCTTGCTGCCGCACTGGACCGTGGAGCGCAACGTCTGGCTGGTGCCGGAGCTCCTGGGATGGCCCCTGGCGGACCGGCGGCGGCGAGCGCGCGAGCTGCTCGAGGCTGTGGGGCTCGACCCCGATGCGTACGGCGACCGGCATCCCCATCGCCTGTCGGGCGGCGAGCGGCAGCGCGTCGCCTTCGCCAGAGCTCTCGCGGCCGGTCCGCGCACGCTCTTGCTCGACGAGCCCTTCGGAGCGCTCGACGCGATCACCCGCGACGCATTGCGGCGACTGTTCCTCGAGCTGCGCCGTCGCTTCGAAGCCACCACAGTGCTGGTGACACACGACATCGAGGAGGCGATGCGACTCGGCGACCGCGTCGCGGTCCTGCACGAAGGCGAGCTGCTGCAGGTGGCGCGGCCCGACGAGCTGCGCGCGACACCGGCGCACCCCTACGTAGCGCTGCTGCTCGAGCACGGCAACCCGCGGGCGGCGGAGGCGCGGCCATGAACATAGGCGCGCGCCGCAGGGCGTGCCTGATGCCGGCGCTCGGTCTCCTCGGCTGGGGGCTCGCATCGTCGATCGGCGCGGCGACGGACGGCACGGTGGTGGTCGGCTCGAAGAACTTCGCCGAGAGCCGCTTCCTCGGCGAGCTCTTCGCGCAGGCGATCGAGGCGCAGACCTCCCTGCGCGTCGAGCGGCGGCTGGGCCTCGCGGGCACGGAGTTCTGCTTCGAGGCGCTGCGCACCGGAGCGATCGACGTCTACCCCGAGTACACCGGCACGGGCTGGGTCACGCTGCTGCGCGCCGAGGCGATCGCCGACCAGGCCGGGGTGCTCGCGGGGGTGCGCCGCGAGTTCCGCGAGCGCTGGGATCTCGAGTGGCTGGCGCCGCTCGGCTTCGAGAACTCGTGGGAGATCGCGGTGCGGCGCGAGGTCGCGGAGCGGTACTCCCTGCGCACGATCTCGCAGCTCGCGGCGGTCGCCGGCGACCTTCGGGCCGGCTTCGGGCTCGAGTTCGTGGCGCGCGAGGACGGGCTCGAAGGGCTACGACGGGTGTACGGGCTCGAGCCCGGCTCCGTGCGCGCGCTGCAGCAGACGCCGCAGTATCAGGCGGCGCGCGAAGGGATCATCGACGTCGTGGACGTCTACACCACCGACGGTCGTCTGGCCGCGGCGGATCTGGTGCTGCTCGAGGACGACCGCGGCTTCTTTCCGCCCTACCAGGCGGCGCCGCTCGCGCGCGGCGTCACGCTGCGCGAGCACCCCGAGATGGCGGCGGCGCTTGGGCGGCTCGCCGGTGCCCTCGACGTGGCGCGCATGCGCGAGTACAACCGGCGGCTCGAAGAGCTGCACGAGCCGCTCGAGCTCGTGGCTGCCGACGCGCTGCGTGACCTCGGGCTAGCCGGCGGCAGCGATGCCGATGCAGAGGCCGCGCGCCAGTACGCGGACGGAGCCAGAGAGGGATTCGCTGCCTACGTATGGCGCGAGCGCGTAGCCCTCGGGCGACGCACGCTCGAGCATCTGGGACTTTCGGCAGCCGCGCTCCTGCTCGGCGCGGCGGTCGCGATCCCGCTCGCGCTCTGGCTCGACCGCCGCGGCGGGCGGGTTGCGGAGTCCGTCGTGCGTTTCGTCGGCGCCACCCAGACGGTGCCGTCACTCGCACTCCTCGGGTTCCTGATCCCGCTACTCGGCGTGGGCGTGAAGCCGGCAATCGCCGCGCTATGGATCTACGCCATCTTCCCGATGCTGCGCTCTGCGACGAGCGGCCTGCGCGACGCCGATCCGGCTGCGGCGCTCGCCGCGACCGCGCTCGGCATGACGGAGGGTCAGGTACTGCGGCGCGTGCGCCTGCCGCTCGCGCTGCCCGCGATCATGGCGGGAGTCCGCACTGCTGCCGCGATCACCATCGGCACCGCCACCCTCGCCGCGTTCATCGGCGCCGGCGGACTCGGCGAGCCGATCATCGCCGGGCTCCAGCTCGTCGACACCAAGCGCATCCTCTCGGGCGCCGTGCCGGCCGCCCTGCTCGCCTTGCTCGTCGACTGGGTGTTGGGGAGAGTGGAGCGGGCGCTGCGACCACCGGGTGTATCGGGTTGACGCCTTTGGTTCAGAGCACTTCGCAGTGGGGGAAGAAGAAGGCGATCTCCACGCTCGCGTTGGCGACCGAATCGCTGCCGTGCACGGCGTTGTACTGCACGTCGGTGCCGTAGAGGTTGCGGAGGGTGCCGGGAGCGGCCTTCTTGGAGTCGGTGGCGCCCAGGACCTCGCGCAGCCGCGCGACCGCGTCGGCGCGCTCGAGCGCGACCGGCACCACGGGGCCGCTGGACATGAAGTCGACCAGCTCGCCAAAGAAGGGTCGCTCGGCGTGGACGGCATAGAAGCCCTTGGCCTGCTCCTCGGTGAGCCTGGTCTTGCGCAGGGCGAGGATGCGAAAGCCGTCCTTCTCGAGGTGGGCGAGGACATTGCCGGTGTTGCCGGCGGCTACGGCGTCGGGCTTGACGATCGCGAGAGTGCGTTCCATGAGAGAGGTTCCTGTGCGGTGTGGTTACAGTCCGGCGCGCCACGGCGCCCGGTGAGGGAACGAGGGAACGTGGCGGCGGACCGAGGGAGCCAAGAAAACCGAGGCAGTCCGAAACGGGATGTGCGGCGCGCTCTGGGTCACGCCCTTCGCGATGCGCCCTTGCGCGGACCGGCCGAGGCGCCCTTGCCCTTCCCGAGCACCTCCGCCACCTTCGCGCCCATATCGGCGGGAGAGTCGACGACGTGCACGCCAGCTTCGCGCAGGGCGTGCTGCTTGTCGGCCGCGGTGCCCTTGCCGCCGGAGACGATCGCTCCGGCGTGGCCCATGCGACGTCCAGGAGGCGCAGTGGCGCCGGCGATGAAGCCGATCACCGGGCGGTCGAAGTGACTCTTCACCCAGGCTGCGGCATCCTCCTCGGCGTTGCCGCCGATCTCGCCGATCAGGATCACCGCTTCGGTGGCGGGGTCGTCGCGGAAGAGCGCCATGACATCCACGAAGTTGGTGCCCTGCACCGGGTCGCCGCCGATGCCGACGCAGCTCGACTGGCCGAGACCGGCGTTGCTGAGCTGCCACACCGCCTCGTAGGTCAATGTGCCGCTGCGGCTGACGACGCCGACGCTGCCGGCCTTGTGGATGTGGCCCGGCATGATGCCGACCTTCGCCGCGCCCGGAGTGATCACCCCGGGGCAGTTCGGGCCGACCAGCCGCGTCGCGGGATGGTCGCGCAGGAAGGCCTTGACGCGGATCATGTCGAGGACCGGGATGCCTTCGGTGATGCACACCACGAGCTCGATCCCGGCGTCGGCGGCCTCCATGATCGCGTCTGCCGCGAACGGCGGCGGCACGAAGATAATCGAGGTGTTGGCACCGGTCTCCTGCCGCGCTGCGGCCACCGAGCCGAACACTGGAAAGCCGTCGACGGCCTGGCCACCCTTGCCCGGAGTGACGCCGCCCACCACCTTGGTGCCGTAGTCGCGGCACTGCTGGGCGTGGAACAGGCCCTCTTTGCCGGTGATGCCCTGCACCAGCAGGCGCGTTTCCTTGCCGACCAGAATGGCCATTACGCCGCTCCCTTCGCCGCCGCAACGACCTTCTCGGCAGCGGACGCCATGTGCTCTGCGACGACGAAGTCGAACTCGGCCTCCTGCAGGATGCGGCGGCCCTCCTCGACGTTGGTGCCTTCGAGCCGCACCACCACCGGCACCTTGACGTTGCCCAGCTCCTCGATCGCGGCGACCACGCCCCGCGCGATGCGGTCGGTGCGCGCGATGCCGCCGAAGATGTTGATCAGCACCGCCTTCACGCTCTTGTCGGAGATCAGGATCTGGAAAGCCGCGGTCACGGCCTCCTGGCTGGCCGAGCCGCCGACATCGAGGAAGTTCGCGGGCGAGCCGCCGTAGAGCTGGATGATGTCCATCGTCGCCATCGCGAGACCGGCGCCGTTGACCATGCAGCCGATGCTGCCTTCGAGCTTGATGTAGTTGAGCCCGTGCTTTCCGGCCTCGACCTCGAGCGGGTTCTCCTCGGCGAGATCGCGCAGCTTGCGCAGCTCCTCGTGACGGAACAGAGCGTTGTCATCGAAGGTCATCTTCGCGTCGAGCGCATAGACGTCGCCGCCCGCGGTCACGATGGCCGGGTTGATCTCGACCAGCGAGGCGTCGGTCTCGAGGTAGACGCGCGCCAGCGCCTCGACCAGCGACGCCATCTGCCGCGCGGTCTTGCCCTCGAGCCCGAGCCCGGCAGCGACCGCGCGGGTCTGGAACGGCAGCACGCCGAGCAACGGGTCGACGCCGACGCGCAGGATCGCGTTGGGGTCCTTCGCCGCGACTTCCTCGATGTCCATGCCGCCGGCGCGCGAGGCCATGATCACGGGCTTGCCGGTGTCTCGGTCCAGCGTCATGCCGAGGTAGAGCTCTTGCGCGATGTCGAAGACCTCCTCGACCAGGACCTTGCGCACGAGCTGGCCGGCGGGACCAGTCTGCGGCGTCACCAGCTGCATGCCGAGGATGTCGTCGGCGCGCGACTCCGCCTCCTCGGGCGAGCCCGTGACCTTCACGCCACCGCCCTTGCCGCGACCTCCGGCGTGGATCTGCGCCTTGACCACGGTCCGGCCGCCGAGGTCGGCCGCGATGTTGCGCGCTTCGCCCGGGCGTTCGGTGACGCGGCCCTGCGGAACCGGCGCGCCGCAGCGGCGCAGCAGGTCCTTGGCCTGATACTCATGGATCTTCAAGGGTGACGACCTCCACGGACCCGCGGGCTGTCCCGTCGGGACGAACAACGATAGAAGACGATCGAGCGACGGGTTGTCGCGGGAGAGTCCGGCAACGGGGATGGCGACCGTGGGAGCGGCCGGCGCGCGGACCGGGGGGCGGAGTGTAGCAGGAGCCGATGCACGCGTGCGCTCAAGGCACGGTGACGACGAGAACCGTGAGGTCGTCGTCCCGTCCCACGGATTCGAGCTCGACGCGGCGGCCCGCGCCGAGGAACAGCTCGACGTCTCCGAGCAGGCCGCGCAGCAGCGCCTCGCCACCGCCGCCCCCGGCGGCGTGCCGGCGGAGGCTCTCCTCCAAGCGCTCGTAACCGAACGGCTCCTCGCCTCCGATGCGGCGCGCCTCGACCAGGCCGTCGCTCGACAGCACCAGCGCGTCGCCCGCGTGCAGGTCGTGCTCGCGGACGTCGAGATCCAGCTGCGCGCGCACCCCCAACGGATAGGCCGTCGACTCGAGGGCGCCGACCTCGCCCGAGCGCGACACGCGGTACGGCCACACGTGTCCGGCGCAGGCAAAGCGGGCGCGCCGCGTACGGGGGTCGAGCACCACGTAGCAGAGCGTAGTGAGCAGGCGCGGCCCAGCCTCGCAGACGACGCGGTTGAGCGCGTGGACGACGCCCTCGACCTCCGGGTCGAAGCGCGTCTGCACCAGCAGCGCGGCGCGAGCCATCGACATCACCAGACCGCTCGAGACACCGTGGCCGGCCACGTCGCCGATCGCGAGGGCGAGGCGCCCGTCGGGCAACTCGCGCACGTCGTAGAAATCTCCTCCCACCTCCGAGGCCGGCAGGTAGATCGAGGCCAGCTCGAAGTCGAGCACCCTCTTGGGCACCATCGGCAAGATCGAGCTCTGGATGCGGCGGGCGGTCTCGAGCTCGACGCGCTGCCGCTCGCGCTCCGCGATGCGCCGCACGTGCGGCGGAACGTCGTCGTGCTGGTAGCGATAGACGCGCGTCGAGCCGAGCCAGCGGGCACCCACCAGGAGGGGCGCCGCCGACGCCAGCACCGCGGTCCATCCCTGTAGCTCGAGCGAAGCATCCCGCGCGGTGAGCAGCGGCAACGCCTCCAGCACCACACGGGAGACCAGGCTCGCCAGGAACGCGACGAGCAGGTCGTAGCGGACGAACAGCACGACCGTCGCGCACGCCACCAGGAACCACACCGGCACGCTCGCGATCACCGGCGCGCTGAGGAGCGGCGGCAGGAACGTGATCGCGGTCACGCCCGCCGCGACCGCGCCGCCCAACCAGATCCCCAGGGACTCCGCGAGCGGCGGCAGCAGGAAGAGCAGTCCGAAGCAGACCCATGCCAGGGCGTAGGCGAAGACCACGGCAAGGAGCGCGACGCCCGGCAGCGCGGCGCTCTCCCACCACGGGCCGAGACTCGCCACCAGCAGCGGCGTCGCGCCGAGCTCGCGCAGCAGCAGCGCGCTTCCGAGCACCGCGGCGGCCAGCAACACGCCGCTCGCGGTGCCGCGTAGGGAGGAAGCCGCCACGGTCGAGCTCGTCCAGTCGCGCTCGCAGAAGGCGGCGAACGGCGCCAGCCGCCGGCGCCACAGACCGTGCGCGCGTGCCTCGCCGAGTGCGCAAGACGCAAAAGCCAGCACGCCGAGCGCCGGCACGTAGATCACGAGCATCCACGCCACCCAGACCCAGGTCATCTGCGCGCGTGTCAGGTTGCCCATCGACACCGCTTCGGCCATCGGCCTTGCCGCCAGCAGCAGCACCACCAGGCACGACACGATCACCCCGAGACCCACCTGCGCGGCTCGCGCGACGCCGACCACGCCCTCGTGGTACCGGCGCACGAACAACAGCAGGAGCGGAGGCAGGAACAGGAACACCACCAGGAGCTGCAGCGTGCGTACTAGCGTCACCGAGCGCAGGGCGCTCTCGTCGGCGGCCGCGCCTCGATCCTGGCGCCAGGTGTAGAAGCCCTCGAGCTGGTCGCCGGCGAAGCGGACCTCGACGCCATGCTCGAAACCACCGAGACGAGCCCCGGTGGCGGCGTAGCGAACATAGGTGTAGACGTAGCGGCCGAGGTCCACGCGCCGTACCGTGGGCTCGCCGAAGCCCGCCAGCTCGAGCCCCAACTCCTGCAGCAGCTCGCCGGCACGGGCGCGGGCCGCACCCGCATCGGGCACCGCGTCGCTGCGGTAGTCGTCCGGAGTGCCGCGAAGGAGCGAGACGAGCTCGCCGTCTAGCGCGACCTCGGCTCGGTAGCGCCACTGGCCGACCCGTCCACCGCTCTCGTACACGCTCACCCGCCACAGCAGCACGCCACGCGACAGCTCCGGCGGCGCGACACCGCCTCGGCGGAGCAGGCTCAGCTCGAGCTCGGGATCACCGTACAGGCTGACCGTCGTGTAGGGCTCCGCGACCGGGTCGCCGAGCTGTCGGATGCGTTCCTCGACCAGCCGCACAGCCTCGGCGCGGGTGAGCTGCCACTCGCGCGGACGCAACGGAAACGCCCGTGGATACAGCCAGCTCACGGCGAGTGCGCCGGCTATCAACAGGCCGAGCCAGACGAACAACTCCGCCCTGCCGATGGGGCGCTGGCTGACCTTGAGGCGCTTGGTCATCGGGCGTGGACCGCCGCGCGAATGCGGGCGGGCTCTCAGTCTGGTACGAGCGGACCGCCGGTGGAGTTCGCCAGCAAGCTCTCCGCCTCAGCCGAGGTTCCCGACGATCGCTTCGCCGAACTCCGAGGTCTTGAGCAGCTTGGCCCCGGTCATCTGCCGCTCGAGATCGTAGGTGACTCGCTTCTGCGCGATGGTGCGCGAAAGTGCGGACTCGATCGCCCGCGCGGCCTCGGGCCAGCCCATCCAGTCGAGCATCATGACGCCCGACAGGATCACCGAGCCGGGATTCACCTTGTCCTGGCCGGAGTACTTCGGGGCGGTGCCGTGGGTGGCCTCGAAGAGCGCCACGCCGTCGCCCTCGTTGGAACCGGGCGCCATGCCGAGGCCGCCGACCTGGGCCGCGAGCGCGTCCGAGAGATAGTCGCCGTTGAGGTTGGTGGTGGCGACCACGTCGTACTCGTCGGGCCGCAGCAGCACCTGCTGGAACATCGCATCCGCGATCCGGTCCTTGATCACGACCTTCCCAGCAGGAGCCTTGCCGCCGTGGTCGCTCCAAAGCTCGTCCTCGCTGATCGTGCGGTCGCCGAACTCTTCCTTCGCCAGCTCGTAACCCCAATCCTTGAACGCACCCTCGGTGAACTTCATGATGTTGCCCTTGTGCACCAGCGTGACACTCCGCCTGCCGTGCGACACGGCGAACGCGATCGCCTTGCGGACGAGCCGCTGGCTGCCGAAGCGCGACACCGGCTTGATGCCGACTCCGGAGTCGGCTCGCACCTGCGCGCCGAGCTCGCGGCCGAGGAAGTCGATCAGCTTGCGCGCCTCGGCGCTGCCCTCCGGCCACTCCAAACCTGCATAGACGTCCTCGGTGTTCTCGCGGAAGAGCACCACGTCGACCTTGTGCGGCTCCTTGACCGGCGACGGCACGCCGTCGAACCAGCGCACAGGCCGCACGCAGGCGTAGAGGTCGAGCTCTTGGCGAAGCGTCACGTTCAGAGACCGGATGCCACCGCCGACCGGCGTGGTGAGCGGACCCTTGATGCTGATGCGGTAGTGCGCAATGGCGTCGATGGTCTCGCGCGGCAGCCACTCGCCCACGGTCGCGAGAGCCTTCTCGCCGGCCAGGATCTCCACCCAGGCCAGGCGGCGAGCGCCGCGATACGCGTGCTCGACGGCCGCGTCGAAGACCCTCTGCGAGGCGCGCCAGATGTCCGGACCGATACCGTCACCCTCGATGAACGGAACGATCGGACGATCGGGAACCTCGAGCCGACCCTCCCGATAGCCGATCTCCTGCCCGTCACTGGGGAGCGTGATCGCCCACTTGCCGCTCTTCATCGGTGTTCTCCTGATCGAGGGCTAACCGCGCCGGGCCGGCCGCCTCCCGGCACCGCTCCGGACTGGTGCCCGGCACGCAGGCATGGGGGCCGTGGCTGCGGCGGCGACCCGTGGGGCGCTCGCCAAGGCTGCAGAGCGGGGTGGCGCGCGGACACGCGCTCAGAAAAAGGCTCTCGACGCTATCACAGCGCCTTGGGATGCAGAGACGATCCGGGGCGCTGGCATAGCAGCCCGTGGTGGAACCCCCGTGGGCTGCGTTGGGAGCGCCGTGGGGCCGGATGCTCATGCGGTGCGCGGGGAAGGTCCTTCGCCTGCAGGGGCTCTACCGGCGGCTCGGCGTTGGCGCGCGAGCGGTGGCGATGCT
>DATLFI010000450.1:0-12326 GCA_035524895.1 Thermoanaerobaculia bacterium
CACCGCCGGCACTGCCCGCCTGCCGGCCCTCCAGCTCGTCGGAGGCGAGGTACGCGACATCGGCGAGTAGAGGCGCGGGGTCGAGGGCGGGGAGCGGCGTCCCGCCATCCCGCGCGCAGCCGAGCACGACCGCCAGCAGGCCGAGCAGCGCTGTTCGGACGGTCCCTCTCATTCGACTCGCGTCAGGGTCCGCGCCGGGTCGATGCGCATCGCCCGCAGCGCGGGACCCAGGGCTCCCGAGAACGCGACGGCGAGCAGGATCGCGAGCGCCGAGGCCAGCACCAGGGGATCGTTCGTGCTGGTGCCGTGCAGGAAGCTGCCGATCCAACGATGGAGCAGGAAGGACGCTGTGAGGCCGAGCGCGAGACCGATGGCGACCAGCCGCAGTCCCTGGAGCAGGATCATCGCAAGCAGCTCGCTCGGTCGCGCACCGAGCGACAACCGGACGCCGAGCTCCTGCTCGCGGGAGCGCACCGTGAGGTGGAACAAGCCGTAGAAGCCGACCGCGGTCAGCACGAGCGCCATCACCGCGAGCGAGCCGACCAGCACCGTGCCGAAGCGTTGGTCAGCCGCGCCCTCCGCGTAACGCGAGCGCATCGAGACCACCGAGTTGCGCGCCAGGGTAGGGTCGGCCGCGCTCGTGGTCTCACGCAGCGCGACAGCCAACGCTTCGTCGCCGCCCGCGCTGCGGGCGAGCAGGTGGAAGCGTCGCGACGGCGCCTGCGCGAACGGCAGGTAGACGTCGTGCTCGGCCGAGATCCTTGCGCCCACGCCGCGGGCGCGCACGTCGCCGAGCACGCCGACGATCGTCCACACGGCCTCCTCGGGGTCGCCTTCGAGTCGTGGCGATAGCCGCAGGCGCAGGCCGATGGTGTCTTCGAGGCTGGACCCCTGGCGGCCCAGCGCTTGCGCGAGAGACCGCGACACGAGTGCTACCGGCGGCGCGGCTTCGCGGTCCCGGCTGGAGAGGTCTCGGCCGGCGAGGACGGGCACGCCGAGCGCGGATGCATAGCTCGGCGACACCGAAGAGCGGTATACCTGGATGTACTCGGCGGCGATCCCGCGGCGCTCGTCCAGCTCGAGAGTGGCCAGGATGGTCGCCTCCGGCGGCGCCTTCGGGCCTACGATGGCCGCGGCCGCCACCGCCGGGTCGCGCCCGACCTGGTCGAGCACCCGCTCGGCGTAGCGACGGCGCGCGCCGGGTTCGGCGTAGCGCCCGGTCTGCAAGGCCACCTCGACCGCGAACAGTCGCTCGAGGCGAAAGCCCGGGTCCGCCTGCGTGACCGCCCTCACGGACTGGAGCATCAGACCGGCCCCCACCAGCAGCAGCACTGCCAGGGCCACCTCGAGGGTCGCCAGCCCGGAGCGTAGGCGCAACTGACCGCGGCTCGAGCGGGTGCTCTCGCGGACCTCTGCGCCGAGCCTGCTGCGACGCACGACCAGCAGGGGCACCAGGGCCAGCGCGAACGTGAGACCGAGCGAGACTCCGAGCGCCAGCAGCAGCACGCGGGTGTCGACGAACTCCTCGGTGAAGGAGGCGGGAGGCACTTCGCTGAGGCTCACCAGCCAACGCGCCGCCGAACGGGCCAGCAGGGAGCCGAACAGGCCCGCTAGCGCCACCTCGATGGCCAACGGCAGCAGGAACAGGCCGAAGACATGACGGCGTTCGGCGCCGAGCGCGAGTAGAACCGCCAGCTCGCGCCGTCGAGCCAGCGCCTCGCTGGTCACCAGGCCCGCGGCGTTGAGCGCGCAGAGCAGCAGGATGCAGGCGGCGCCGAGGAGCAGGTAGAGCAGAGCTCGTTCGAGGTCGTCGCCGAAGTAGAGGCGCCGGAGCGGCTCGAGGACCGCTCGGTGGCCTCGGTTCGGGCCTGGGTGCTCTGCCTCGAGCTGGCTCGTCAGGTCGAGCAGCTCGCGGCCGGCCTGGTCCACGGTCACCCCGGGGCGCAGGCGGCCCACGACCGGGAGCCAGCCGAAGGCCCGATCCTCCAGGAAGCTCGGGCCGAGGAGGCGAGCGGACGCGGGTAGCGGCAGCCAGACGTCGATCTTGTCCCAAAAGATGCCGCGGTAGGTCGCAGGAACGACGCCGACCACGTCGAACGGGATCTCCTCGAGCACGATCGTGGAGCCATCCAGCGAGGGCGTGCGCCCCAGCTCTCGCGTCCACAGGTCGGCGCTCACGAGGGCTACTGGGCTCGACTCCTCCGTCGCCAGAGAGTCGAAGCCGCGCCCGAGCAACGGCTGCACGCCGAGGGTGTGCAGGAAGCCGGCCGAGACGAACTCCGCTCGAACCACACGCGGTGTCTCGCCGCCGAGCAGGAGGGCACGGCCTTGGGAGACCGCTGCCATCGACTCGAAGGAACGGACTCGCTCTCTGAGGTCCTCGAAGTTGAGAACCGACATGCCCTTCCGTGGCACCCCCTCGTCTGGCACCGACGAGAAGACGAAGGTGAGCCGGTCCTCGTCCGCGAAGGGCAGTGGGCGCAGCAGCACGGCATCCACCACGCCGAACGTGGCGGCGGCCGTCGCAATGCCGAGCGCGAGCGACACCACCAGGAGGACGGTCGCGAGCGGCCTGCGCTTGAGGGCGCGAAAGGCCCACCCTGTACCGGGCATTTCGCGGAGTCTATCCGGCGGCTAGCCCCGCCCCGGCCGCGCGTTGCCGAACAGGAGAACGTCGTGTTCGGCCTTACCCTCGTACCCGATGAACCGAGGGCCCATCGAGCACTGCCAGTACCGCCGGTTCAGGCCAGGTCAGGCCGGCGGCCGGGTGCGTAGCTGCCGCAGGAACGAGATCGTCTGGCGCACCATGTGCGCGGTCAGCGTCTCGCTGAACACCGCTTCGCGGAACAGTAGGAGCGCGGCGATCGCCTCCGTGTGCAGGTCACGCGATTGGAAGATCGGCATGATCTGCTCGGCGACCTCGCGCGTCTCGCGGTTCCGGCCTTGGCTCAGGTACATCTCGGCGAGCCGGAGCGAGATCTCCGCGGAGTCCCAGGCCAGGTCGGCGGCGATCATGCCGTTGCGTGCCTCGAGCAGGCATTCTTCGGCGAGCTTCGTCTCGCCCTGGGCGAGCGCGATCTCGCCCTCGAGCTGACGCAGCCTCAGGAGATTGAGGCGATCGCCGAGCTGGTGGTACATCGGCCGCGTTTCGCGCAGGCGACCGAGCGCCTCCGCGAGGCGGCCTTCCTCGTGCAGGAGGGAGATCAGGTTGTGACGGCTGGTGAGGACGATGCGCGGATCGCGTTCCGGATCGAGGTAGTCGAGGCAGCGCTCGAAGTCGCGGATGGCCTGGCCGTCGTCACCCCGCAGCGCGTGGACCACGCCTCGCGAGTGGTACGCCTCGCCGAGGCGATGGAGCTGGCCCCACCGACGGCACAGCGCGATCTCGCGCTCGGCAAGCTTCAGTGCGTCGTCGAAGCGACGCTGCCGGACCCGAAGGGTGGCCTCGAAGTTGAGGATCGTCGCCAGCTCCAGCGGGTCGCCGGTGCCTTGGTCGAGCGCCTTGCGTGCGGCGCGGAACGTCTTCTCGGCGGCGCGGAAGTCCGAGCTGACGCGCTGAGCGTTGCCGACGTGCGCCAGCGCCCGGGCGCGGAGGTCCCAGGTCGCGCTGCCGTAGATCGCGTCGTCGAGCGACTCTGCGACCGCCAAGGCGATCTCCGCCTGCTCGAGCATTCTTGCCGGGTCGTCGAAGCGGTTCTCCCAGCTCAGGCGGAGCAGCTCTTCGCCCAGACCCCAGGTCTGGTAGCGGCGCTGGTTGCGGGCAATCAGCAGGCGGCGAGGTTGAGGATGGCGTTCGAGCTCGACCCACTGCTGGGTGGCCGCGGCGCGTTCCGCATCGAGCCGATGCTGATGATCGGTGGCTCGGGCAAGGATCCGGTTCCAGGCCGAGTCGTCGAGCCCAGGCTCGAAGTGGCTGGCAGCTTCCGAAGCCGCTGCGGCGTCGTCGGCCGAACCGGGCGCAGCCCAGTAGCGTCGCGCCGCTTTCTGGCAGTCGCTGCAGCCTCCGAGCAGGTGGGAGAGGATCTCGCGCCTTTGGGTGGGCTCGAGCCGATCGCTCACGAAGGCGCGCATTCGCTCGTCAGAAACGTGCACGGCAAGCTCCTTGGGCCAAAGACGAAAGGCCGGTGACCTTACGGGTCAGCGCGGCAAGGCAACGCGAAGCGATTTTCCGAACGCTGGTGGTGCGATACCCCAGCTCTTCCGCGATCTCCTCGGTCGCGAAACCGAGGCGGTAGCGCAGGCGGAGGATGCTCCGGCAGCGCGGGGGAGTCGCGTCGATCGCGGACTCGACGTCGCGCAGGAGTTGGTCCCGCTCCGGGTCGGCCGGTGCGGGATCGCTGCAGGCTTCGAGCAGCGTCGTGTCGATCGCGTCGTAGAGCCTGCGCTGGCGGCGCCGCAGGAACATCAGGCACTCGCGGCGAAAGGCTCCGATCAGCCAGGCGTCGGGGCAGTCGATCGCCGATTGTTTCTGGAGGAAGGCGAGAAGGGATTGCTGGACGAGGTCTTCCGCGTCCTCGCGTGGAATCCTGTAGCGCAGGCTTACGCGCTCGGCCTGCTTGCGGAACCGCGAGACCAGGGAATGCAGGCCCTCGCCGGACTGACCGAGCGAGCCTTGGTTCTGGGATGCTTGGGGGGGAGGCACCGAGCGACGTTCCTGGCACGCTAGCTGACCATCTAGGCAGCTGACCATCTAGGCGCAGCTCGAGCGTACCAGTCGCGGAGCCCTGCCGCAACTGCTGGGCGGCCGGCCGGCAGGGGCGTTCAGGGGGTGCCGAACGCAGCCGGATCCGGAGGACCGGGGAGGGGGGGCGCGCTAAGCCGCTTGCAGCCCGTTGCCCGGGATGATCACTTTCTCGGCAAGGCTGAACCCATTACCGGGGATGATCACCTTCTCGGCAAGGCTGAACCCGTTACCGGGGATGATGACCTTCTCGGCAAGGCTGAACCCATTGCCGGGGATGATCACCTTCTCGGCCAGGGCGAACCCGTTGCCGGGGATAATGACCTTCTCGGCCAGTCCATTGCCCGGGATAATGACCTTCTCGGCCAGACTGGTCGCTGCCGGTGTCGGGAGCGATCCCGACAGGGCCACGGCGGCGACGAACGCGAGTGCTGTGACTGCTGCCGCGATCCGGAAGCGAGGCGACTGGGGATTCGGGACCTTCATGTGTTCATCTTCCTTTCGGTGCGCTGCCGGCCCAGATGGCCGGCGAAGTGGCTTGGTAAGAGTCGCGCCGCCAACCGGGTGGTCGCCGGGCGCGGGTTCGAGGGGATCTTTGACCCTCTCTCTTAGTGCTGCCGCCGGGCCCAAGAACGTGACAAGAAAGTTGCCAGCGGCTGGCGGAGGCTGGTCGTGCCGGGGCACGAGGAGTCGACCCGCACCGGATCGGGCAGGTGGAACGACGCACGCCGCGTCTCTTGGCGACATAGGTAATCTCAGTGCCGTATGAGTAAATGCAGAAATTAGCACCTAGACATAGGGCTGGTCCAGGTCCGCGCCGCTGGGATCGGGGCCGGAGGCGTTCGGCTCTGGGAGCTCTGGGAGCTTTGGTGCTCTCGGTGCTGTCGCTGCTGCCTGCCTGCGCTGGTACCGGCGGCCGCATTCCGGTCCAGGATTTGCTCGTGGTGGGCCAGCTCGGAGCCCTGGACAACGTCAACGAGCTGGTGGGCGAGAGCGGCGAGCACAACCGTGCGCTGTCGCGCTTGCTCTTCTTGCCCTTGCTGGAGGAGCTGCCAGATTTCTCTGTCGGTCCGCCCACCTACGCGCCACTGCTCGCCGAGTCCTGGGAGCGGTCCGAGGACAGGACGGTGTTGACCTTCCACCTGCGGCCGGGCCTCGAGTGGTCGGACGGCGAACCGCTCACCGCGGAGGACGTTCACTTCACTTGGCTGGCCCAGGTGTCGCCCGACATCGCATGGCCGCTAGCACCCAGCTCGAACCTTCTGGACGTGGAGGTGGTCGACGCGGTCACGGTGCGCTTTCGCTTCGCCCGGCCGTCCGCCAACCAGCTCTCCGATGCCGTCGCGGGCGGCGTCCTGCCACGTCACCGGTGGTCCGAGCTTCCCTTCGCTAGCTGGCGGTCGAATCCGCACTGGTTTGCCGAGAATCTGGCAGTCAGCGGTCCCTACACCGTGAGCGACTGGGCGCCTCCGGAGAGCGTGGAGCTCACCGCCAACCCGCGTTACCACCGACCGGAACGGCCGCGCCTCCACCGAGTGGTGCTCCGCTTCACCAAGAGCGACGTCGCCTTGCTCGCGATGCTGCGTGCCGGCGAGGCCGGCCTCGTGGCACCCGTGCCGGCGCGCGACCGCGCCAGGCTGGATCGGGAGCCCGGAGTCGAGACCCTCGACTATCCGACACGACAGGTGACCTTCCTGAGCTGGAACACGCGGCGGCCGCAGTTCGCGGAGGCTTCGGTGCGGCGGGCGCTCGGTCTCGCGATCGACCGCCAGGAGATCGTCGACACCATCTGGTTCGGCGGCGCCACGGTGGGAAGCACGCCGATCCCGAGCTCAGTGTGGGCGCGCGACCCGACGGTTTCGTCCCTGCCATTCGACGCCGCAGAAGCGCGGGAGCTCCTGGCCGCCGCAGGATGGCGCGACCACGACGGGGACGGCGTGCTGGACCGGGACGGAGTGCCTTTCCGGTTCGAGCTCCTCACCAACAGCGGCAACGAGCAGCGCTGGGACGCGCTGCAGATGATCCGTGCCGATCTGGCCGAGGTTGGGATCGACGCCGTACCGCGGCGCCTGGAGCTCCTGGCGGTGGGGGCCGCACTGATCGAGAGTCGCTACGACGCGGCGCTCACTGCCTTCGGAATCGATACCCACCTCGACCTGGGATTCGCGTTTCACAGCCGCAGCATCGAGGCCGGGTACAACTACGGTGGGTACCGTAGCGAGGCCGTCGATCGGCTGCTCGACACGATCGCGACTGCCGAGGATCGAAGATCCGTGCTTGCCGAGCTCCACGAGCTGCAGCGAGCGCTGTACCGCGATCAGCCGGTGCTCTTTCTCTGGGAGCCGCGGGGCGTGGTCGCCTTCGCGGACACCCTCGTTCCCGTGCGGCCGAACGAGCTCGGGGTGCTTCGCAACCTCGAAGATTGGGAGTGGCGCTGAAGCCAGGTCGGCACGTCGACACATCCGACGACTCGGCAGGGCCGGTGCCTGTTGCTGCAGTGGAGACCCCCTGACGGCGAATCGGCGCTACAATTCGGCTTTGGCGACGGCCGCCCCAAGTAAGGCGCCCTTCGTAAGATCCTGCCAACAGGATCGTTTTGCCCCTGTCATGACGATGCATCAGTTTCGCCCGGTCGCTCCCGAGCGTGCCGCTGCAAGTGGCAGCCTGCTGCTGGTTTCCCGCAGTCCTGGCTTGCCGCGAGTGCTCGGTTTGGAGGGGCTCGCGCGACGCGCCGGCCTCGAGTTGGTGGAGACGGGCGTGGTGCCGCAGGCGCTCGCGTGGATCGCGTCCCGGGACGTCGACTTGGCTCTGGTGCTGGTCGATCAGGCTGTCGGGGAGCACGATCTCGAGTTGCTGATCCGGCGTGCGTTCGAAGCGGGACGCGCCGCCGTGGTGCTCGGTCGCCGACCCCAGGATCAGGGTCGCGCGTTCGAGCTCGGCGCGGCAGACTGGATCGAGCTCGACCTCGTGGCGCCAGAGGGCGCTGCCGTGAGTCTCGAGCGTGTGCTCGCGCTGCGCCGGCAGGCGTCAGAGGTCGAGCACTGGCGCGCGCGGTTCCGGCGCATCTTCGAAACCTGCCCGATCGGCCTGTTCGAGCTCGACGAGGACGGCCGGCTGCTGGCGGCAAACGCCGAGCTGGCGCGCGCGCTCGGCGTTTCGGCGGCCAGCTTGCCTGGACGCACGATCCAGGATCTGGAGCCCGGGCTCGACTGGGACGCGGAGCTCCGGTCGGTGGCTTCGTACTGCGACCCGCGCGCGGATTCGCCCGCACTGCTCTACGAGGTGAGGTTGGTCCGGGGCGACGGCGGTCAGGTCGCTGGCTGGCTGGGCTTGCGCCGAGGCACCGCCTTCGGCGCGCCGGTCTGCTTCGAGGGCTGGTTCCTGGACCGCAGCCGCGAGATGGCTCTCCTCGAGGCCACGCAGCGCAGCGAAGCGCTGTACGTGGAGCTGTTCTCGGCGATGGCCGAGCCGACCGTGGTGGTCGACTCCGGCGGCGTCGTGCTGGCGTGCAACGAAGGCGGCGAGCGTTTGCTGGCGCGTCCGGCGACCGAGCTCGTCGGCCGTCCGCTCCAGGCCGCCGTCGGCGGCCTGCTCGAGGCCGATGGCACGGAGGTGGTACCGAACGGCGAGGAGGTCGGCCCGCTCGAGGTCCTGCTCAGGGGTCGGGGCGAGCGATACCTGGGGCTGGTGCGCCATGACCGCTCGGTGGTGTGGGCCACGGTGCGGGTGAGGGCGGTACCGACACCAGGTGAGGAGGGGCGAGGCCACCGCTTGGTCTCGTTCCTCGACGACACCGAGAACCGTGAGCTGCGCTTGCGAGCCCAGGGCGTGGAGCTCGATACCGCAGTGGCGATCGGCGCGGCGCACGACGCGCGCAACCTTCTCACCGTGGTTCGCGCCGCCGCGGAGCTGATCCAACGGGACGCCGGCGTCGCGACCGGTGCCGTCGAGCTCGCGACCCAGATCGAACAGGCTGCGGGGCGAGCAAGCGAGCTGGTGAACCGGTTCGCCTCCTTGCTGCGAAGCTGCGAGCCGCGCCGGGAGCACTACCACGTCGATCCCATCCTGCTCGGCGTGCGAGGGTTGTTGGAGACCGTGGTGAAGGGCACCGCGCAGCTCCGATTCGACCTCGACGCTCCGGCCGCGACGCTCCTTGGGGAGCCCCTGGAGCTCGAACGAGCGGTCTTCAACCTCGTGCTCAACGCGCGAGACGCCATGACCGGGGGCGGCTCGATTCGTGTCTCGACCCGCTGCGCACCGGCCGGAGATGGTCGGTCCGACGGAGTCGAGGGCAGCGGTTGGCTACTGCTCGCCGTCGAGGACGATGGCTGCGGCATGGCCGACGAAGTGCGCGAACGAGCCACGCAGCGCTACTTCACGACCCGGGAAACGGCCGGCGGTAGTGGTCTTGGTCTCTACAACGTCGCGCGATTCGCGCACTCGCAGGGTGGCCGAATCGAGATCGACAGCGGTGCGGCCCGCGGCACCACGGTCCGGCTCTGGCTGCCCGTGGTTTCCGCTGTGGCCTCCTAGGCCCGGGACAGGCCTACGACGCCTCGCTGACCTCGCCGCAGATCCTAGGCCAGAGACCGGCGCCGCCGCCCTCAAGGATCTGCTCCCCAGCTCGCTGCCACCAGAAGGACTCGCTCCCGGCCTCGTCGCGCCACGCCCACAACCGTCGGGTGAAGCGGTGCAGCACGTGCTCGCGCGTGAAGCCGATGGCAGCGTGGAGCTGATGCGCGATGGCGCAGGCGGGCTCGGCGGCGGTGCTCGCGCGTGCCTTGGCCGCAGCGACCGCGAACGACGCGCCCTCGGCGTTCTCCTCGACGGCGGCGGCGGCGGCTTCGAGCGCCGCGCCCACGATCGCGCTCTCGCCGGCTAGCTCGGCCACCTGCTGCTGTACCGCCTGGAATCGGCCGATCGGTTTGCCGAACTGGACGCGACCCTGGGCGTGCTCCAGCGTGAGATCGAGCACTCGCTCGAGCGCTCCGGCCATGAGCGCGGTGCGAGCCAGCGCGAAGAGCTCGAGCAGGCGATGACCGTCGAGGCCCGGGGGCGCCGCCGCGATGTTGCCGTCCGCGACCATGTGGGACTCCAGCACCAGACTCGCCTGCGATTCGCCAGCGGGGTTGCGGCTCGGTGCGAGCTCGTGCGGACCCGGCGTCACCAGCGCGATGCGCGAGCCGCCGGTCGCTGTCTCGCTGCACACCAGCACGCACCGAGCACCTGGGCTCGCCCAGGACACGCGCGGTGCGCGACCGCTCACGATCCAGCCTCTTGCGGAGTCGCGCTCGACCTCGAAGTGGTCGCGAGGATCGCCGGGCGCCACGCACAGCGGCCCCTCGGCCGCGGGCAGGCCCGCGCTGGCGAGCGCCCATTGACCGAGCATCGTCTCGGCGAGCGGCAGAGGCAGGGCGAAGGCGCCGGCGAGCCGCAGCACCGCCATCGCGTCTGGCACCCCGAGCCCGACGCCGCCGGCGTCCTCGGGGACCAGCGCGAGCGGCAGACCGTTGTCCTCGATGGCGGACCACAGCTCGCGCGGGAAGGTGCCGTCCTCGACCTGCTCCTGCACCTCCTCGGTGGCGCCGTCGGCGAAGAGTCGGGCCGCGGCATCGAGCAGGAGCGTCCGGGCTCGGTGGCTTTGGGTCGTCATCGGAGCTTCAGCCCTCGAGCGATGATGCCGCGCAGGATCTCGGTGGTCCCGCCCTGGATGGTGTAGGCGCGCGCGAGCTGCGTCGCCCGCGCCAGCTCGTCGCGCAGCGCTTCCTCCGCGATGCCTTCCTGGTCGACCAGGCGGCGACCAGCGTCCGGTAGCTCCTGCTGGAAGTGGGTGCCGAGGTCCTTCACCAGGGCGGCCTCGACCGCCGGCGTCTCGCCCCGCTCCAGCGCCCCGGCCACGGAGAGCGACATCGCGCGCAGCGCCCAGACCTCGCCCGCGAGGCGCCCCAACTCGCGCAGGCCATGCTCAGAGGCGGCCCTATCGCTCTGTCCGAGCCCGTCCACCAGGCGGCGCAGGAGATGGAAGTTGGTGAGGAAGCGCTCGGGGCCGCTCCGCTCGTACGCCAGCTCGCTGGTGACCTGATGCCAGCCGCCACCCGGCTCGCCGACGACATCCTCGTCGGCGACGAAGGTCTCGTCGAACACGATCTCGTTGAACTCGTGCTCGCCGGTGAGGTTGCGGATCGGCCGGATCGACACGCCTTGGGCGTGCAGATCGACGATCAGCTGGCTCATGCCCGCGTGACGATCGGCCGACGGCGGCTCGGTGCGGCAGAGCGTGATCATGTAGTGGCAGTGGTGGGCCCACGACGTCCAGATCTTGGTGCCGGACAAGCGCCAGCCACCGTCGACCTTCACCGCGCGGCTGCGGATCGACGCCAGGTCCGAGCCCGAGTCCGGCTCGCTCATACCGATGCAGAAGTAGATCTCGCCGCGCGTGATCGGCGGCAGGAAGCGCAGGCGCTGCTCCTCGGTGCCGAAGCGCAGCAGCAGCGGTCCGCTCTGGCGATCCGCCACCCAGTGCGCGCCGGCGGGGGCACCGGCCGCGAGCAGCTCCTCGGTGACGACGTAGCGCTCGAGCTGCGTGCGCTCCTTCCCGCCGTACCTCTTCGGCCATGTGAGGCCGATCCAGCCGCGTTCGGCGATCTTTCGGGTCAGCGCCGGGTTGTACTCCCCCCAAGACTTGCCGCCTGGCTGCCAGGTTCCCGCGCGCCGTTCCTCCTCGAGGAGCTCGCGGATCTCGTGCCGCAACGCAGCCACCTCGACGGGTAGCGACGGCCGCGGAAAGCTGACGTGGATCGTTGGGGGACGCATGGGGACGTCGGGCGAGACGGCGGATGGTAGCAGGGGCTCGGTAGCCCGTCTCCGACCTGGAGCCGAGCTCAGGCCACTCTCTCGAGCCGCAACGGCAGGCCGTCCTTCGGCTTGGGGATCGGGATCGGCACCATCTCGACCCGCTGTCCCGGGGAGAGGACCACGCGGTATCGAAGCAGGAACTGGTGCAGGAAGGCCTTCACCTGCAGGTGGGCGAAGTGCATGCCCAGACACATGTGCGCGCCGCCGCCGAACGGGTAGTACGAGTGGCTGTGGCGGCGGTCCTCGGCACGCGCGGGAGAGAACCGCTCAGGGTCGAAGCGCTGCGGCTCGGACCACCAGTCCTCGAGGAAGTGGGTGACCAGGGAGCACACGTTGACGGCGGAGTTCGCCGGCAGGTCGAGCTCGCCGAGGCGACAGGCACGAACGGTGCGGCGTCCGATGAACGGTACCGGGGGGTAGAGGCGCAGTGCCTCCTGGAACGCCCACGTCGCCTCGCGCGGAGCGTCGCGCTGGTCGTAGCCGAGCCACGGAGAGCCGAGCGCGCGTGCCTCGTCGCGCAGGCGCTCCTGCCATTCGGGGTGCTGCGCGAGCGACCACACCAGGGTGGTGATCGAGCTGGTCGTGGTGTCGTGCGCCGCCATCATGAGGAAGATCATGTGGTCGACGATCTCGCGGTCGTCGAAGCGGTCCCCGTCCTCGCTGGTCGCTCGGCAGAGCTCGCTGAACAGGTCGCCGCCGTCGTTGCCGTTCGCGCGCCGCCCGTACACCTGCTCGGAGAAGTAACGCTCGAGGAAGCGACGCCCGCGCATGCCGCGCCAATAGGCGAAGG
>DATLFI010000451.1:0-2031 GCA_035524895.1 Thermoanaerobaculia bacterium
AGAAAGAGCGTAGTCCCCACGTGGCCCACGCGCTCGGCGATGCGTTCGATCTCCGGTTCCCAGGCGGCCATGTCCCGCCACCGTCCGAGACAGAACCAGGCCATGTGGACGAATCCAAGCGCGGGCACGAAGTCCCAGAGGTTCGTCGTTCCGCGCAGCAGCTCGACGCTCTTCTCGGCGTGAGCGAGCTGTTCCTCGACACGCATCTGGTACATGGCCGAAGCGGATCGGTAGAACAGGACGGCTCCCAGGCACTCCGAATCCTGCAGATGACGGGCGACCGCTTCTGCCTCGGCCAGGATCCGGTCACCCTCCTCGAACCGGCGTGCGCCGCCGTGGCCCAGCCCCGCCTGGCACAGCAGCTGCGCCCGCTGTCGAGTGGGCGCCTCGCCCACGAGCGCAAGGCCCCGTTCCGCGAGGCCGATGGCCTCCGCCCAGCGATTCCGCCACTGGGCCATGATCGCCATGTCCTTGCAAGCGCGGGCCAGAGCGTCTGCGTCGCCCAGCTCCTCGAAGACAGGAATGGCCGAGTGCCAGTCCCGGAACGCCTCCTCCCACCGCAGCAGACTGCGAAGGGTGTAACCGCGGAGGAACAGCAGCCGGGCACGGGTCCGGTGATCCTGGTCGGGTAGCAGAGCGAGTGCCCGGTCCACGTGACGGAGTGCATCCTCGGAGGCGGCGGACTCCAGCGCGCATTCCGCGGCGTGGATCGAGTAGCGGAGCATCCTGTCCGCGTCTGCCGCATCTCCTGCCCTCTCGAGATGCGACACGACCTCCGACGCGTGTGCCTCGACGTCCGGGTAGAGCTCCTCCATCGACGCCACGACCTGCCCGTGCATCTCGCGGCGACGGGCTTCGGAGAGATCGGCGAGAAGCGCGTGCCGGATCAAATCGTGAGTGAACTCGTAGCGAAGCCCTCGCCCGAGGTCCTTCGGGGAAACCATCCCCGCGCGCTCGGCCTCGTCGACGGCCGAGAGGAGTCCCTCGCGGTCGGCCCGGCTCGTCATAAGGTGCACCAACTGCGGATCGAAGATCCTCCCGACGACCGCCGCCGCGCTCAGGAAACTTCGCGTCGCGTTTCCGAGCCGCCTGATCCGCTGCAGGGTGACCGTTCGCACTCCCTCAGGTACGTCAATCTCCGGCAGCGGCAGCGCGCCCCACCAGTCACCGGCGGAGCTCCCGGCGCCCTCTTTCTCCACAGCATGGCTGTGGAGCTCTTCCACGAAGAAGGGGTTGCCGTCAGTCGCGCGCACGAACAGATCGATCACAGCGTCCGGAGGCCTGGCGCCCGAGAGCTGCTCGAGAAGCTCCCCGACATCGCCCCTTGGCAGAGCAGCCAGGGTGAGGCGGGTCGCCGTCCGCTGGCGGGTAAGATCCGCGACCACACGACCGATGGCGGAGGGCTCTCGCAGCTCGGTTTCGCGAAACGTGCCCAGCAGCAGGAGCCGAAGTCCTCCGATCTCCGGCGCCAGATGCTGGAGCAGAAGCGCCGACCCATCGTCGGCCCATTGCAGGTCATCGACAAGAAGACAGACCGGGCCAAGCTCGCAGGCCCGCCGCAGGAAGTCCAGAAAGGAGCTGAACAGGTAGCGCCGCTGCTGCTCGGGCGGCAGCTCTGCCGGCGGCGGCAGGTCCGGGAACTCCCGCCGCAGGGCCGGCACCATCCGGGCAATGACGGGGCCGGATTCTTCGAGAACGGATCGGAACAGCTCTCGTGGAACGACCCGGGCGGCTCGCTCCACGATTTCCACGAACGGGAGCATGGGCGGTGTCTCGGCTTCCTCCGAGCAGCGTCCCGTGAGCGTCATGAAATGACGGCTGCGCGCCAGGCTCAGGGCTTCCTCGGCCAGCCGCGTCTTGCCGATCCCGGGCTCCCCGGAAAGGAAGATCACACTTCCGCTTCCGCGCTCGGCTCGGTTCAGCGCATCGACCAGTTTCTCCTGTTCGCGCTCGCGGCCCACGAACGTCGAGAGCTGTCCGGCCGCTCTACCGCTGATCGATTCCTCCGTTGCCTCCATGCGAGGTACAACG
>DATLFI010000452.1:0-7999 GCA_035524895.1 Thermoanaerobaculia bacterium
GCGAGCCCGCTGCCTGTCGTCGTGGACTTCTGGGCACCCTGGTGCGGCCCATGCCGCAGCTTCGCTCCGGTCTTCCGCCAGGTAGCTCTGGAGCGAGCAGGTCGCGAGGTGTTCGCCAAGCTCGACACCGAGTCGGCTCCAGCCGCCGGCGCCAGCTTCCGGGTGCAGGCCATCCCGACGCTCGTCCGGTTCGTGGGCGGCAAGGAACAGAAGCGCCAGTCGGGGGCGATGCCCGCCGCGATGTTGCGAAGCTGGTTGGAGGCGGAAGCGTAGCCGCCCGTGGTGGAACCCCCGTGGGCTGCCTTGGGAGCGCGCCCGTTGCCGGGCTTCGAGGGGCCATAGATCTGGATCGCCAGCGGCCGTTCCTCGCCGACGTAACCCTCCGCCCAGCGGGACCCACGCTCTGGCGCAGTACCATCCCCCGGGTGCACGTCCGCGACCGCATCCTCACCGAAGTCGAACGTTGCCGCGACGAGATCGTCGAGCTGGCCGCCGAGCTGGTGCGTGTGCCGACGATCAACCCGCCCGGCGAGCACTATCGCGACGCCGCAGAGCTGCTGGGCGGTCATCTCGACCGCCTCGGCTACGAAGTCGAGTACGTCCTCGCCGACGGGCGTCCCGAGCACACGGAGCGGTTTCCGCGGGTCAACGTGATCGGCCGGCGACACGGCGCGAGCGCGCGGCCGTGCGTGCACCTCAACGGTCATCTGGACGTGGTCCCGCCGGGCGACGGGTGGACCATCGAGCCCTTCGGCGGCGTGGTGCGCGACGGACGCCTCTACGGCCGCGGCAGCGCCGATATGAAGGCTGGTCTCGCGGCGGCGGTGATGGCCGCCGAGGTGCTGCGCCGGGCGGGCGTGTCGCAGCGCGGCACCGTGGAGATCAGCGGCACGGTCGACGAGGAGAGCGGCGGCGAGGCCGGCGTGCGGCTGCTTGCCGAGCGAGGGTTCATTTCTCGGGACCGCACCGACCACGTGATCATCCCCGAGCCACTCGACCCGGAGCGCGTCTGCGTCGGACACCGCGGCGTCTACTGGTTCCGGGTCGTAGCGCACGGTCGCATCGCCCACGGCAGTATGCCGTTCCTGGGCACGAGTGCGATCGACGCCATGGGATTCCTGCTCGAGCGCGTGCGGCGCGAGCTAGGCCCGCGGCTCGGCTCGAGGATCACCGCGATGCCCGTGGCGCCTACGGCCGCCCGGCGCGCCACGATCAACGTCAACGCGCTCTCCGGCGGACAGGCCGGTCAGGAGCCGCAGACGCCGTGCGTGGCCGACCGCTGCGAGGCGGTGTTCGACCGGCGGTTCCTGCCCGAGGAGGACGTCGAGCAGGTGCGGTCCGAGATCCGTGCGCTGGTTCGCGCCACCGGTGACGGCGTTGGTGGCAGCGACGGCTGGCGCTTCGAGGTCGAGGACCTGATGCTGGTGCCGCCGTCGAGGACCCCCGAGGACGATCGCCTGGTCCAGGTGTTGCGGCGAGCGGTGGCGGAGGTGCTGGGGTACGAGGCGCAGATCGTGGCGAGCCCCGGCACTTACGACCACAAGCACGTCACTGCGGTCGGGGGCGTGGTGAGCTGCGTGGCGTACGGTCCGGGTCGCCTCGAGCAAGCCCACCAGGTCGACGAATGGTGCTCGATCGACGACCTCCAGAACGCTACGGGTGTGCTGGCCCTGGCCCTGACCGAGTTGCTGGGCTGAGGGGTCAGGCGCGGAGGCCGGGCGCCGGACCCCCAGTGCTAGGCCGCCACTCGAGGCCGCCAGGCCTTCTTCCATCCCGCCGCCTCTGCTAGACTCCTGGTTCCTCGCGTCGCGTGCCCGCCCCGGTGTGGACGCTGTGAGGAACCCAGCAACACCCAATCATGGAGCCCCCAGAGAGCGGCCGCTCTCGTGCGGCCCTTTCCTGGAGTCGTTTCTGTATGGCGAGCAAGGCTGCCAAGTCCAAGAACGATCGGCGAAAAGTGCTCTCTGCGCTACACCTCGAGCGTCGTGCCGAGCTCAAGAGCATCATCAAGGATGTCCGGCTGCCGAGCGAGGAGCGCCAGCTCGCGGTGCGGACGTTGAACAAGATGCCGCGCGACGGCAGCCGCTCGCGGATCCGCAACCGCTGCGTCCTCACCGGACGCCCCCGCGCCTATTACCGTAAGTTCGGCCTCTCGCGTATCGCGCTCCGCGATCTCGGGCTGCGCGGCGACCTGCCGGGCCTCGTCAAGTCGAGCTGGTGACGCGCGCGGGGAGCCGAGGGCGCCCCGACAGCCGATGCGTTCGACGCTGAGGCTCTGCCCGCTGGTCCTACTCTGGGCGTGTGTGCTCTCGAGCTGCTCGCCCGCGCGGGAGGCACCCGTCGAGGCCGAGCTGCGCGCGCGCTTCGAGGAGCTGCATCGCCGCCTCTACGATGTCTACACCCTCGACGGCGACCGCGACGCGCTCTGGAGCTTCCTGGCCCAGAGCTTCGACGGCGAGGAGCTGACCGCAGAGTACGTCGAGCACTTCACGGCGCTGCGGCGCATGGCCAGCGAGCGCACCTCCATCCGCGTGCTGGAGGTCGACTACGAGGATCTCGCCGTCCGGCGCGAAGGCAGGCAGTGGCTGGTCGACGCTGACTGGAGTGTCGGCGGGGTCGTCAGCCATCAGAGCCACCGCCATCCTCGCATCAACCGGTACCGGGCTACCTACCAGCTCGCGCTCGCGAGCGGCTCGGAGCAGGCCGGCCTCTCCGATCTGCGTATCGTCGAGACCACGCTGCGCAGTCTCGAGCGCGTCTCCTCGACGCGCGGCGAGGGGTTCCCGCTCGACGAGCTGCCGAGCTCTGCCCGCGGGTCCCTGAGCCTGAGCGACCTACTGCGCTCGGGAGCGCTCGAGGAGTCGCCTGCGACCGCTGCGGAGCGCGGCACACCTCGCGATTCGCTCCGGGAAGAGCCTAGCGATTCGCCCCGCGAAGATCTGCCCTGAACAAATCGATGGCCGAGCCCACAGACAAGGCGTCGCCGCTGGGTCGGCGCTTCGCGATGGGCGCGGCTCAGGTTGCGATCCTCGCGCTCTTGGCGTGGCTCGCGTGGTGGTACGTGCGAGGCCTCGACCTGGAGCTTCTACGCACTCGTCTCGAGGAGATCGGGGCGGGCTACCTGGTTCTGATGGTTGCCGGCCTGCTGGCCCGGTTGCCGGTGTGGAACGCACGGTGGCTGGTCGGCGTGAGGCGAGCCGGTTTGGACGCGCGCTGGTGGCGCTCGATGGGCGCGCTGGCGGCGAGCATGGCCGTCAACTCCGTAACGCCGACCGCCAGGGTGGCAGGCGGCCTGGTGCGGGCGCGCTTTCTGGCCGCCGACACGCAGCGCGGCTTCGGCGTCGCGTACGGCACCGTGCTGGTGGATCAGTTCGTGCACCACGCGGGCGTGGGGATCTTCAGCTTCGTCGCCGTGTCTTCGACCGTAGGCCACCGGATCCCGCGCTGGGTGGTCGTGCTCACTGCCGTGGCGGCGGTCGCTTGTGTCTTGGCGCTGTGGAGCAGCGGCCGAGGCTCCGACGGCGGGTCGCCGGGGCGTCTCGACCGGCTGGTGGCTGCGATGCGGCGTCGTCTGGAGAAGCAGGCGACGCGACAGCCGCGGCTCGGCGCCGCGCTGTCGGGCGGCGGCGACGCGATCGAGATCGTGTCGCGACTGATGCGCGACCCTGTCGTGCTCGGATATGGCGCGCTGTACAGCGCGGTGTTCTTTGCGCTTGGTGGATGCGTGCAGTGGCTCGCGTGCCGGGCGCTGGGATTGCCGGTGGGTTTCTTGGAGGCACTCGCGGTCGTCGGCATCGGCGGGATCGCCGGCGTCGCCGCCGGGACCCCTGGCGGTGCCGGGGGCGCCGAGGCGGGGATGATCGCGACCCTCACGCTGCTGGGCGTGTCGTCGGTAGACGCCACCGTCGCCGCGCTGCTCTTTCGCGGCCTCCACTACACCGTCGTGCTCGGCGTCGGACTGCCTTTCCTGGCGATCCTGGAGTGGAGCGTCAGGAGGGAGGCTTAGGCGTGAACGTACAGAACCTTGCCGCGAGCTGCCGAACAAACGATCGCCTGAGTCGACCTATTTGTCACGGGAGGGGCGGGTCGTGGAATCGGGCCCGCACGAAGGCCTCGACCTCGGCGAGGGTTTTCACCAGCGGCACGTCTTTGGGACGCAGTAGCAGCTCGCGCTCGGGGTTCTCGAGGAACGCGACGACCGGGCGGGTGTAGCGCAGTGCGAGAGTGATCTCGCTAGCGGTGCCGGCACCGCCGTCGAGAGCCACCAGGGCGTCGCTCGACAGCACGTTGAGGTGGTTGCGCGAGAGGGGGTCGATGCCGTCTCCCCCGCTCCAGGGAAGATGGGTGCGGATGGGGAGCTCGATCCAAGCGTTCGGGTAGCCGGGCGGCGGGTGCGGCGGCCCGACCCTTGCCGCCGGAGGGCTGCCCGGCAGCACACCGATCGACAATCCTCGCCGGCCGTCCACCGCGACGAATCCGCGCGCCGCCGCCGCCATCACTCCGGCGCCGCCCCCGGTCAGCAGGTGGCAGCCCATCCGCGCCACCAGGTCGCCCACGCTCGCGGCGCGCCGCTCGAGCGCGACACCGATCGATGCCGCTCCCGAGCCCATCACGCCGATCACCGGAAGCCGTCGCGCCACCTCGTCCACGACCGTTCCTCCCTCGTTGGATTGTCCCGACATTTTCACCTCGTGACCACCGGGCCGTGCGAGGATGCGTGCATCATGAGTCCAGCACGGAAGGCATCTCGAAAGGGTAGCGGCCAGAAGCGCCAGCCACCGGGTGGGGCAAAACGAGGTGGATTCGCTCGCCGAGTGACAGCACCGCGCCAGCAGGCGCGTGCGCCGCTCTCGAACCCCTACGAAGCCCTGCCCAAGCTCTCGGCGAACTGCGCGCCGCTCACCCCGCTCGCGTTCCTGCCGCGCACCGCCGCGGTGTGGCCCGATCGAGTCGCGGTGGTCCACGGCGAGCAGCGATTCACCTGGGCGCAGGTCTACGACCGCTGCCGCCGGCTGGCGTCGGCGCTACGGGCGCGAGGCATCGGCCGCGGCGACACGGTCGCGACGATGCTGCCCAACACCCCCGCCGCGTTCGAGGCGCACTTCGGCGTGCCGATGACCGGCGCGGTGCTCAACGCGCTCAACTACCGGCTCGACGCCGCGGCGATCGCGTTCATCCTCGAGCATGGCGAGGCCAAGGTGTTGCTCACAGACCGCGAGTTCGCGCCGGTGATCTCCGAGGCGCTGCGTCTCCTGGGGCGCCGGATCCTGGTGGTCGACGTCGACGACGCCGCGGTCGAGGCCGGGGATTTCCTCGGCGAGATCGAGTACGAGGATTTCCTCGCGGGCGGCGACCCCGGCTTCGTCTCCGACCTGCCCGCCGACGAATGGCAGGCGATCTCGCTCAACTACACCTCCGGTACCACCGGCAATCCCAAGGGGGTGGTGTACCACCACCGCGGCGCATACCTCAACGCGGTCGGCAACGCGATGACCTGGGACATGGGCCACCACCCGGTCTACCTGTGGACCCTGCCGATGTTCCACTGCAACGGCTGGTGCTTCCCGTGGGCCGTCACCGCGCTCGCCGGAACCCACGTGTGCCTGCGACGTGTCGAGGGCGCCGCCATCTACCGCGCGATCGCCGAGCAGGGCGTCACGCACCTGTGCGGCGCACCCATCGTCATGCAGATGATCCTGGGAGTTCCCGACGGCGAGCGGCGGCCGTTCCCGCAGCTCGTGCGCATGCTCACTGCCGCCGCCCCGCCGCCGGCCGCCGTGCTCGCCGGCATGGCGCGGCTCGGCATCGAGGTGACGCATGTCTATGGGCTCACCGAGACCTACGGTCCGGCGGTGGTGTGCGCCTGGCACGAGGAGTGGAACGCCCTGCCGCTCGAGCAGCAGGCCGACCTGCGCGCGCGCCAGGGCGTGCCCTACTTGCCGCTCGCCGGCCTGATGGTCGCCGACGAACGCACCCTGGAGCCCGTTCCCCGCGACGGCGCGACGATGGGCGAGGTGTTCTTCCGCGGCAACATCGTGATGAAGGGTTACCTGAAGAACCCCGCGGCTACCCGCGACGCCTTCGCCGGCGGCTGGTTCCACAGTGGCGACCTCGGCGTCTGTCACCCCGACTCGTACCTCGAGCTGCGTGACCGGTCGAAGGACATCATCATCTCTGGAGGCGAGAACATCTCGTCGATCGAGGTGGAGGGCGTGCTCTACCGCCACCCTTCGGTCGCCGTCGTGGCCGTGGTCGCCAAGGCCGACCCGAAGTGGGGCGAGACGCCGTGCGCCTTCGTCGAGCTCAAGCCCGGCGCGGTGGCGAGCGAGCAGGAGCTGATCGCCTGGTGCCGCGACCACCTCGCGCACTTCAAGTGCCCCCGCCACGTGGTCTTCGGGGAGCTGCCCAAGACCTCGACCGGCAAGATCAAGAAATTCGTGCTGCGGGAGCGGACGGGGGACGGGTAACGGAGGTATCGGTCAGCGTCACCAGGAGCCGCGGGAGCCGGCACCGCAGTAGCAGCGCTACCGAGGTGCGTCGTCCTTTGGCAACTTTCGCAGCGCCCGACCCGGCAGCGCACCGGTGTGCTCGCCGTCGCGCAGCACCTGCACGCCGTTGACGAACACGTGCTGCACGCCGACTGCGTACTGGTGCGGATCCTCGAAGGTGGCGCGATCGGCGATGGTCGCGGGATCGAACACCACCATGTCGGCGAAGAAGCCCGGCTCGAGCTTGCCGCGCCGGTCGAGACGGAGGTTGTCGGCCGGCAGCGAGGTCAGGCGCCGGATCGCCTCCTCGAGCGAGATCATCTGCTCCTCGCGCACGTACTTGCCGAGCAGCCGCGCGAAGTTGCCGTAGGCGCGCGGGTGGGTGGAGGACTTCAGGAACACGCCCTCGGGCGCCATCGACGCCGCGTCGGAGCCGAACGACATCCACGGCAGGCGGATCTGCTTGGCCAGGTTGTCCTCCGACATCATGAAGTAGACGGCGTCGACCGCGCCCTGCGACTCCTCGACCAGCTCGAATAGGGTGTCGACCGGGTCTTTGCCGCGGCCGGCGGCGATCTCGCCCAGCGTTTGGCCGATCATCGAGCGCATCGACTCTGGGCCGAAGCCCACCAGCAAGATCCCGTCGGGCGTGCCGGCGAGATGGTAGAGGTTCTCCCAGCCTTCGCCGGGCCGTCGGATCTCCTTGGCGATGCGCCTGCGGGTCTGGGGGTCGGCGAGCCGCTCGAGCATCGCCTCGTTCCCGCCCGCGTGCGCCCACGGCGGGATGCACGCCGCGAGGCTCGTGGCTCCGGCGGGGTAGGTGTACATGTCGGCGGTGATGCGCAGCCCCTCGGCGCGCGCCGCTTCGACCCTCGCGATGGCCTCGTCCATCCTCGGCCAGTTGTCGCGCCCGCCTGCCTTGAGGTGGTAGATCTCGGCCGGCAGCCCCGCCTCGCGGCTGATACGGATCAGCTCGTCGATGGCCTCGAGCAACGCGCCGCCCTCGCTGCGCATGTGCGAGATGTACATGCCCCCGTACTCCGCCGCCACCTTCGAGAGCTCGATCAGCTCCTCGGTGCTCGCGTAGTTGGCCGGGGCGTAGATCAACGACGACCCGATGCCGAGCGCCCCCGCCTCCATCTCGGCGCGCACCAGCTCGCGCATTTCGTCGAGCTCCTCGGGCGTCGGCTCGCGGTCGTCGAACCCGATGACATGCGCGCGGATCGTCGTCGCGCCGACGAACGACGCCACATTCTGCGCGACGCCTCGCTGCTCGAGAAAGGTCAGATACTCCGCGAGTGTGGTCCACTCCATGTCGTATCGGAAGTCGACCTGCTGCGTTTCGAGGCGCTCGCGGAGCCGGTCGTCGAGGGGCCCCATCGACATGCCTTCGCCGAAGATCTGCGTCGTCACGCCCTGCCGCACCTCGCTCTGCGACTTGCCGTCGACGATCAGCGACTCCGTCGACCACGACAGCATGTTGATGAACCCTGGCGCGACCGCGAGCCCGG